>JBCBVA010000020.1:0-40987 GCA_039817825.1 Cyanobacteria bacterium J06642_12
TCGCTTTTGCCTCAACCGCTTTCCCGTGCGCCTCGTACAATCGCACAATCCAAGCACAATTGTCTTCAGATCGCTTCAACGCCGCCAATACAACATTGTCAGCATCAATCTCTAACAGACTGCCCGTATCCCAACCTTCACCTAACACCATCGGCAGGCAATTCAACTCGTACCCTCGCCGTACAACCTCCGTATCCCTCCAATCTCCCGCATGAGGCAGAAGACTGTACGTAAACTCGTGCTGGCCCAAATCGGAAGTGGGATGGGGCCAGGTAGGAGACTTCAACAGTGTCAACCGCAAGCAATCAGGCTTGGCATCGTAGCCGTACTTGCAATCATTCAGCACCGCCAACCCCACACCATCCCCACTCATATCCGCCCACCGCAACGCCGGAACCTCCCACTTCGACGCATCTATCTCTGTCTCCCGCACCGTACTGCGAGCGATCGCCCCAAACGGAATTTCATACGTGGCAGACGGAGCCGAAAAACTCAACGGAAACGCCGCCTTCAACAACGTGTAAGTGTCCTGCCAATCCAATTGAGTATGGATAAACAACTGAGGATTGTTAGCCTCCAACCGCAGCGTCTGCACAATCGTTGACTGACGAAACTGCCGCACCACCCGCACCGACCCCCGCAACGGCCCAGCCTCCACCACCTCCATCGAAATCAGCTCGAACTCGTGCAGCGGCTTAGATTCGTAATCCGGGTCGATATTCCAGGCATCCCAATACTGACCGCGATCGTCAAAACACTGCAGCCCCGCAGGTGCAGACAACAACTGGCGCTGAGTGCGCTTATCGACAATTTGCAAAATATCCCCAGTGGTCACATCCAACTGAACGCACACAACGCAGTTCTCCAGGCGATCGCGATCCACCACCAATTCACTGGAATATTCAGGACTCTCCCCATCCCGCACCAACTCAAAACCAGCCGTCCCCACACTGGGAAGCTTGGCCAGAAACAACAGTCCTTCCTCCACTCGCTGAATCGGCAACAACCGCCCAGTCATCACCTCCCGCGCCGCCACCACAGACTCATCACCGGGCAGCTCCACCAATACCGATCGCTCCCAATTCAACCCATTCCACACACAAAACCTGTCAGAGATCTCCCCATGTCCCAACGCTCCTTCATCTAGGACTATCGCCAGCTCCTGCTCGCAAATCGCCCGCGCCTCCGCATCCGCGCGATCGGCATCCTCAAATACCTGGGGTATCGCCGTCCCCGGCAAAATATCGTGAAACTGATTGGTCAACACCTTCTGCCAAGCCGTCGTCAGCGCTTCCAACGGATACTCCACCCCTCGCGCGATCGCCGCCATCGCCCGCACCCGCTCCACAGTTCCCAACAACACTTCCAACTGCCGATTCTGTCGCTTGCGATCGGCCTTCGTCGTATACGTCCCCCGATGCAGCTCCAAATACAGCTCGTCATCCCACACCGGTAAATTCAAGGCAGGCAACGACTGCTGCAATCGCTCCAGATAGTCCTCCGTCGTCCCCGGCTCCACCGCAAAAAACAAATCGCTCCGCGCCCACCGTCGCGCCACATTCAACATGTCAGCCGTCGGTCCCCCACCGTGGTCCCCCACCCCATACAGCCACATCACCTCCGATACGCCATGCTTATCTGCCAGCTCCGACGAATACTGAGCGATCGCCTCCGGTTCTACCGCCTGCCCAATCTCGTTCGAACAATGGGTCAAAATCCGCGATCCATCCAACCCCTGCCACCAAAACAAAGCATGAGGAAACTGATTCGTATCGTTCCAAGCCAGCTTCTGGGTAATAAAAATTTCGAACCCACTCTTCAGCAAAATCTGCGGCAGTTGCCAGCAAAAACCAAAACTATCGGGATTCCAGGCCACCCGAATCTCGCGATCGCACAGCCGTTTCAAATATCCCTTGCCATACAACACCTGCCGCACCAACGACTCCCCACTCGGCAAATTGCAATCCGGCTCCACCCACATGCCACCGGTCACATCCCACCAGCCCGAAGCAATCGCCCCCTTCACCCGTTCGAATAATTCGGGATGCTCTTCCTCAATCCACTGATACGACAGCGCTGTACTTTGGTTGAACGTCATGCGCGGAAACGGCCCCTGCAGTTTCAACACCGACTCAAACGTCCGCCGTACCACGTCTTTCGTTTCTGCAATCGGCCATAACCAGGCCACATCAATATGGGCATTCCCCAGCAACATCACCCGCCGTTTCTTCAGCTCTGCCCCCAGCGGCAACAACTCCTGCCGCAACCGATCTAGGTCGTCGAACCAGCGAGCGTCAATCTCCCCATCCAAACACTGTCGCAACCGCCCCAACCATTCCCCGGCCTCCCAATCTCCCCACATCTGCCGACAGTGCCACAACACGGCCAGTTCATCCGCCAACTGCCCCGGTTCGCAGGCATGTTCAGGGTATTCCACCTCAATATGAGAGGTTTGCAGTGCCCCATCGTCATGACCAGGACTTTTCAAACGAATCTCACACTCAAAGGAGCGCCCGATCGTCGCACTGCCCGACAGCAACAGCCGACAGTCGCGATCGAACAAATCCCCTTCGTAAACGCGATCGCCATCAATCAAAACCTCCGCCCAGTCCGCCCACCAGGCCAACTTCAACCGCAGCACTTCTCCCGCCAGAGGAAGACCATGAAAATCCTCCGGCACCACCCAATCCAGCCGAAATCGTTGCTCCTTCTGTCCCCGCGACCACATCCAAATTTGCCGAGCATCCTCCACCCACGCCGTTGGCTCCCCCTCCACATCCCGCACATCCCACAACGGCATTAACGGAATCCGACTCCACTGCCGCAACCTCGCGATCGCCCCCTGCCACTCTTGCTCAAAATTCTCCGCTACCACCCCAGGCAGCGCCCCATCCCAAGATTTGCCCACACCAGTACCAGCCAATAGGTTTTGCCCGTCAACATTCGCCGTCAAGCCTAACCGTTGAATATAGCGTTTGCCATTTCAGCCAAGACAAAACTCAAGTCACAGTCAGGGGAAATCTCTCTGAAATATCCGCAGTGGTACGAACACTGCTGTAGCGATCGGTCACACGAAATGAGGTAGTGGGTCACAAAACAAATGGCACAAAAAAATGGTGCAAGTTAAACACCTGCACCACAAGGACTGAAACGATAGGTTTGGAAAACTTTGAGAACGACAAGCACTCTACATTACGCGCTGACTTCGCGAACGGCGCGACGCAGCAGACCCAGACGAATCCACTCAATGCAATTTTGTTCGGTGGCAAACAGCTTGGGAGCTGCAATATTATTTAAGCCGTAGGGAGCGTAGTGGTCGTAGTAATACTTGCCAGCGGCCTTGTACAGAACAACCAGGTTGTTCAGATAGGTGTAGCGATGGCGGAAATGCTGCTCTGCCCCACCAACCGCATCAACCTTGTCCAGGTGATTCTTAGCTGCCTGCAGGACGTCGTACACATCCTCAGTAAAGTAACCAGCGGGGTTCTCGCACTTGTGCCACTTATGCTGATATCCGTAGCCGGCCAACAGAATGTAAGAAAAAAGCTGACGACCTGAAACATTTCCGGCAACGAAGGGAATAATCAGAAAGCCGCGATGGGCAACCGACTTTTCGTAAAGATAGCGGTTCATGACGTGTATCCCCTGCCGATCGCAGCCTATAACTAACAGCATCCGACCGCTTCAGCTCAGCGCTGGTGCGGCAAACACAGTCTTTACCTTAGTACAAACTTCATTCCATCCGATGCATTCTCGGTATTTTTCCGTAGATTCGGTACAATCCAGGTTGCAAACAGTATATTTTTTATCTTTTTTTAGATTTTTTCTACGCATAGAGAACGATCTCGCGTGTTTCAAGGGTTAACTGATATCCTCCAGGTTCCGGTAGAACATTAAGGCATCCACATAGCGATCGCCAGCTAACCGCACCGCGTTGGGAATGCGACCAATCGTGTCAAATCCCAGAGACTTCCACAGGGCAATTGACGCTGTGTTGCTGGCAAACACCAAATTAAACATAATGGCCCTGTATCCCAGTGCTTTCGCCAGCGGCAACACAGAGGTTCCCATGAATCGGCCAATGCCCTGCCCGCGATAACGAGGCTCTACGATAAATCCGGCATTGCAAATGTGACTGGCCCGCCCGCTGAAGTTCGGTTTGATGTAGAACGCACCCAAAATTGAGCCAGGTGCACCGATGTCGTCAGGCGGCTCGTCTCCCTGCCCGCGCACGACATAAGCCTTTCCTACCAACCAATACGCCGCGAAGTCCCGTTCGGTTAACGGATGTAGTTGAGGGTAGGAGTCGCCCTCTAACACCACTTGATTGAAGAGGCTGCGGACGGAGTCCCGCTCACACTCGCACATCTCATTCAAGTCAACAGTCAAGCCACTGGCCAATGTCACCCGCTCTGGCAGTTGCATGTACACTACCTCATTCGCTCGCCCATTCATCCAATGAAAAAGCCACCCTAAAGGTGGCTAACTAGCCGGTAGAGTACATACCAGTCGCTGGGTCCATAACTTGCGATGTCGACATCGCTACTGAGAAGTTATCGTTATCGAGAATGCGGACGGAGGGACTCGAACCCTCATGGTTGCCCACACGCCCCTCAAGCGTGCGCGTATACCGATTCCGCCACGTCCGCAGCAGAAGCAAGCATAGCATTGAAAACCTGTGCTTAGCCACCACAATCGTCGTCTTCGATCGCTGTCTCTCAAATCGGGCGATCGCTATTGCGCTGATGCCGTGGCACGTATTGCCAAACCACCTGCATTTACGCCAACTGGCGAGTAATTCTAGGCGAGGGGGCCGCTCGGCGATCGCAGGAGAGTAGACGACCCTCGTTAGTGAGTCTCAGCTATTCTGAACAGTACGATTCTGGGCATGACTATCCTGGATAGTGGAGGCCACTCTCCCTGAGCTCTGGCCCCACAATTAGCCCAAACATTAGCCCCAAAATCCATACATCCTGCAGGCTGGCCGTTCTTCGAATACCACTCGATTATGCAAAACCTCTTTGCCCTGTCCCTGTTCCCATACCTACTGTTTCTCTTCTTTCTCAGCAAAACCCCCACGACCCCTCGGTTGGCTCTGGTGGGGTTTTATTTACTGCTAGTCTTTGTGGCCGTTACCATTCCTGCCGGAATTTACTCGGAGCTACATTACGGTACGTCGCTAGCCAATGTTGATTGGCTGCATGGCGGAGCTGAGACGTTCTTAACGGTATCGAACATTGTTGTGGTGCTTGGCTTCAAACAAGCTCTAGCTCGCAAGAGCCAGACCCCATCCTCAATGGACAGCATCACATAACCGGCACCCCGGTTCCGGCGACATCCCAGCCAACACGACCTGGTTCTTTGCGGTCTGGTTCTTTAGAGGGAGCTGGCATTTAAACTGTCGGCTTCCCCTTGCGTCAGCGGTAGGTGCAGGCCGCATTCCTGTTTGAGGCCATTGAATCGCGTATCCCGCTCGCTTTCATCACTGTGCAACTGCGGACGGCTAGAATGCCAATCCCCTACAGTGGTGTACCCCAAGTCAAATAGAGGGTGGTAGGGCAGATCGTTTGCCATTAGGTATTGATAAATATCTCGACTGTTCCAATGCAATATCGGGTGCAGTTTGTAGATCCCGGATTGAAGGGCAACGCGATTGAGAGTCTTGCGGTGGTTGGTCTGGGTGGCCCGTAGCCCTGCCAACCATGCCTGCGCCTTTAGCTCTCCCAGCGCTCGCCACATGGGCTCAACTTTACGAATTTGATCGTATCGATTGAGGGATTCGACCGAGTTATCCTCCCACAGGCGACCGTACAACGCTTCCATCCGTGCTGGACTGAGGGGAGATTGATAGACCTGAATATTGAGCTTGAGTCGTTCGATCAGTGACTCTGCAAATTCATACGTTTCTGACGGTAAGTATCCGGTGTCTACCCAGATGACCGGGATATTCGGTATCACCTCGGTCACCAGGTGCAACATGACGGCAGCTTGGATATCAAAACTGCTGCTCATCACGATGCGATCGCCAAATCGCTCGGCCCCCCATTCAACCACCTGTAGAGCGCTAGCGTCGGATAACTCTTGGTTAGCCGCATCAAGATCGATAGATAACTGGCGTTCGATGGGCTTTGAAATCATACAGATAGGAGTGAGTAGGCAAACGGCCTGAACTCTACCGAGGGGACCACAACCAATAGGGCTGCCGCGACCACCAAGGCAACAGGAACCTCAGTGGACAGAGTATCCCAAAAACAGATCCGGCTAACGGAGCCGTGGGGGACGAGGATACAACACCTTCAATTAGGGTACTAGACAAAGCCCCACGCGCGTAGGCGGTTATTCCCACCCCGGCGTCCCATTGCTGTTGCACATATGAGGTTGTACGTGGACCGCTGCAGGTACATGTTCTCAATCACATCACTCTTCTCAATCATGTAGCTCGTTAAAAGAAAAGTACCCGTAGAGAAAAGTGCCCGTAGGGCTAAGGGGATGGATGGAGTGCCTTTTTCGATACATGCACGTCCCATCGCTCGAAAGCTAGCCCTCAGATGCTCTACAGGTTTGCAAGAAGTGGATATTCTTGAAGAATTCGGCTGGTTCGTAGGGCTCACTCGCGCAATATGGCAGCATCGGAAATTTCGTTTGG
The DNA here is from genome assembly GCA_039817825.1 of Cyanobacteria bacterium J06642_12. Lineage (GTDB taxonomy): Bacteria > Cyanobacteriota > Cyanobacteriia > Thermostichales > PCC-7336 > PCC-7336. Next base: position 6,647 of record JBCBVA010000020.1, read on the forward strand.
GACTGATGGTTGGCGCGGTCCCATCGCTGACACGTTTACATTTGCCAACGTTCGCATAGTAACGCGGGCGATCGCGCGGTACCTAGAAGGAGCCTACGTCCGATCTCGTCCGGTGCTAGTAGGATACGACACGCGCTTTCTCGCCGACCGATTTGCCTATCATGCTGCGCAAGTACTGGTGGCAGAAGGCTGGAAGGTGCTGCTCACCAACACGTATTGCCCCACTCCGACGCTCGCATTTTCAGCTGCCCTGCGCCAATCAGCTGGAGCCTTGATGTTCACCGCCAGCCACAATCCAGCCACCGACTGCGGCCTGAAATACATTCCTGATTATGCTGGCCCGGCCACAAACGACATTACCGATGCAATCGTTGGGCACCTCCCAGATGTATCGGCTGAACCGCTGTCCTCAGCCCCCGGCTCACCGGCTCAGGGCTCAGCGGAGATAAGGGCATCTTCACTAGCCACACCAACTTTATTCGATCCTCGACCAACCTACCTAGACGCTCTCTACTCGCTGATCGATGTCCAGCGCATTCGGTCAGCTCGTCTGCGCGTGACCTACGACGCTCTTTACGGAGCCTCAAGAGGATATCTCGACGAAGCGTTACGCTATTGCGGCTGCCAAGTCTATTGCCTCCACGATCGCCGAGATGTGTTGTTTGGGGGGGCCATGCCCGAACCCAAGCCTCAGCAATTACAGGAACTCTGCTTGCAGGTGCCCGAGCACAGTAGTCATGTGGGCATGGCCACCGACGGCGATTCCGACCGATTTGGGATTGTGGACGAGCGTGGTAAATATGTCACGCCCAACTCCGTCATGCTGGTGTTGATCAAACATCTGGTGGAGCAGCGGCAGAGGATGGGAGCCATTGTACGCACGGTGGGCACCACCCATTTACTCGACCGGCTAGCCAGTCGTTACAGTCTCGACTTGCACGAAACCCCCGTAGGGTTCAAGCATATTGGTCAAGTGATGCGGAACACTCGGGTGCTCTTGGGTGGGGAAGAATCAGGCGGATTGAGTGTTCTCGGACACATTCCCGAAAAGGATGGCATTTTGGCCAACCTGCTGGTGGCGGAGGCGATCGCTTATGCAGGAAAACCCCTCAGCCATTTGGTATCGGAGGCCTGGAAGGATGTGGGCGGCCCTACCTACAATCACCGCATCGATCTGCGGCTCACAGAGTCGCGCAAGCAAACCGTAATGGTTGCACTAGAACACCGGCCCCCTCAACAGGTTGCCGGTGTTGAGGTGGCTGAAATTAGCTTTAAGGACGGGGTCAAACTCTACTTGCGCGATGGCAGTTGGGTACTGGTACGCCCATCCGGTACCGAGCCTCTGCTTCGCATTTCAATGGAAGCAGGAACCAAAGATCGGCAACAGCAATTGGCATTCGCCATGAATGAGTGGGTCGACAGCATATAGCTATCACTCGCACAGGGCGAAATCAGAAAGTCGTCGATCGATACGGTCAAGAGTTTGCCTTGGTGAGTCCACAGGAAGAGGGTAGCGGCACACATGCAGACAGAAGGAGCCCCCCATGCCGATCGCATCCATGCAGGGAAGTGCTCGATTGGTAGCGGAAGCCAGCACGATCGCACTGAACGGGCGTAGTTGCACGGTGATTCGATATGCCAGTTCTAGGGGGACTGGTTCGACACAGACTGGTTCGACACATCACGCGGCCCATCACCCAACAGACGACTACTACACGTGGCAGCAGATTGCCGATTTGCTCAGTCGGTCTCCCCCATTCCGCCGGTTCTGGAATCGCACCTTAGCCACCCCCAATACCCTGGCTCCCCAGCTCGAAGAGTATCAGTGGAAGCCCGTTCCTATCCATCCCAGCACCACCGATCGCCCTTTCTTCGCCATCCTCGTACCCGCTCGCTTCGCCACCGCCAACCCAACAGCCTACCAGTCGCATTTTTCAGCTCTCCCTCCCGATCGCCGTGTGGCTGTGTTCCCCAACCTCTCCGGAGCATCCACCCTCGTCAGCCCAACCCCCGACCACCCAGCAGAAGAGCAGAGTTTCGGACATTTAGCTGACTTTTGTAGCATCGCCTCCCCAGAACTAGCCGCAGAGTTTTGGCAGCAGATTGGAACGCTGGCATTAGAGTGCGTGCGTAATTACCAGAGGGCGTGGTGCAACACTCACGGTCACGGTGTTCCCTGGCTACACGTCCGCTTCGATAGCACCCACAAATACGCTTCATTCCCTCCCTACGGCGCAATTACCTCCGCATCGCAACAGGACTGGTATACCCTCTACGACCGGGCGTTTAGAGATCGGTGAGAGGAGCTGAATTGAAGCTAATGGGGAAGAAGTTTCTGTTCGATCTTCTCGACATCAACAAGAACAGCCCTCGACTCGAATAGCCAACGTCATGAACGTCTGGAATAAAAGTGGTTGCAGAGACAAATTATGGCTAAAGCTTTGAGTATTCTGTGCTTAAACCGAACGTTCGGTACAAGTTCTACAGCGCAAGACCACCCTCAGCCGCCGCTATCAACATTCAATGTCTAAGGAACAGGCCATTTATCAATTCACGCCAGTTTTCAGCCAATACGGCTATGACGGCGCAACATTGACCCGCCTATCGCAGGCAACAGGGTTGGGAAAAGCCAGCTTGTACCACCATTTTCGGGGGGGGAAAGAAGACATGGCAGTAGCGGTCTTGGAGCACTTCAGCCAGACGTTAACCGAACGGGTACTGGTTCCCCTCACCACTGACCTCGGTACTGATGGGCAGAGTAGTCCCCGGAAGCGCTTACAGGCCATGACTACCAGCTTGCGAGAGTTTTACGCTAACGGTCGCACTGCCTGCTTGCTAGAAGTCCTATCGGTCGGTGACGCCAATCAGATATTCCGTAGCGCCTTGCACTCCATCATGACTGCTTGGCTTGCCGCCATGACCCAGGTGTTAGTCGCGGCCCATATACCCGCGCCGATTGCTCGACAACGCGGCATAGAAGCCGCGATCGCCATCGAGGGAGCACTGGTAGTATCTAGAGTCCTGGGAGATACCACTGCATTCGAGGATGCTCTCACCAGACTCCCCGACCAGCTATTGCGACCGGTTGATGAGCCTTGAACCCGCAACCCGTCACGAAACCCGTGACTTAAGGGCAATACATCCACAGCGGCAAACCGGAGGTCATGAGCTCAAACTCGGCCCGCTGTAACAGGAGCTGTTGTCCGGGCAACAAGCGACCTAGCACCCCCATTTTTTTGGGTTTGCCAAACTCAACAAACTTGGCGGTTTTCTCGTCCAATCCCGCCAGCTCTGCTGCCCAGCGCCGGGTATCTTCTTCGGTTCCCAAACGGTCGACTAGCCCCAGCTCCTTCGCTTGCTCTCCACTAAAAATCCGACCATCGGCAAAGTCATGAACAGCCGCCAGGCTCAGCTTGCGGGCTTTCACAATCGTCTGCACAAATTGGTTATACGTACTGTCAATCAACGACTGCAAAATTTGCTGTTCGGACGGGGTGAGTTCGCGATCGAACGACAGAATATCTTTGTAGGGGCCGGATTTAATGACCTTGAAAGAAACGCCAACTTTATCCAGTAAACGTTCCAGATTGTTGCCGCGCAGAATCACCCCGACACTACCGGTGATGGTGCCGGGATTCGACATGATGTGTTGAGCTCCCATGGCAATGTAGACCCCACCCGAAGCCGCGATGTTACCAAAGCTGGCCAGCACTTTCGTGCCCTTCTCCTGCAACTCCAGCAATGCTCGATAAATCTCGTGGGAATCAACCACCGTGCCCCCCGGACTATCAATGCGCATCATCAACACTGAATAGTCTTCATCACTCACCTGCTGAATCGCCTTCAGCACACGCGTGCGTGTCTTGCCATCGATCGCCCCTGCAATCTCGATCCGAGCAATGTTGTTGCGATTTTTGAAACCGAGCAGTTTTTTCAGCATGGAGATGTCGAGAACGAACGTCGAACAAGTAAAGGGGTGGGGTTAGTCAAGAGTCAACGCCTTGGCGAAAACGCTTGCATGTCGATCGGCTAAAACGGCCAACCATCAGAACCTGCAATGAGTGTACTTGCCGGTGACTCAATCGCCCTCGCCCCAATCGACGAGGAATGTTGCGGCTCAGTTACGGAGCTTTCTCCACCTGAAAATCCATCGACACGTCGGCAAATAATAAAGGAGCAATCGCCGCCGCTTCACTCAAAGGTGTATCCAGGTTTACCTCAAATCCGTAAAACTGATCGAGGCGCGTACAAAACCCTTCGGGTGAGATGTCTTGAACGTTAGAGCTAATGACATAACTGGTAGATGGTGCCGACCGAAATGCCGAGAATGCATACCGGCAATATTCCACCTTCTCGGCAGGAGCTGCCGCCAGCCACGACTCTCCATAGCTATCGCCACCCAGAACTAGCTCTACAGCTGCGACAGCAGGAGCAAATAAAGATCCCAGTAAACAGAGCAAACAGATTGCCAGACCCAAAGTGGTGGTTGCCACGTTGCTAATCCGTTGGAACCCATTGTCAGATGTCCACATAAGATGCTTGCCTGTTGAGTCTGCATTATGCAAGTCTATCGTGCATCTTAAAAAAACTTCACTAAATCGTCGAACACTGTGTCAACCTCTCGCCCCGCTCTCGATCCGTTGGGGATTCCGAACAACTCAAAAAACGTCGCGCGATTCAACAGCAATGCCTTTCACAAAGTTCAGTCAGGGAGCCAGTGCAGTCAGAGACAGCGCCACCTTTCGTCATCTTGCGTAGCCGCTTTTGGAAGTGTAGACGCACCACGTAACCGGCAGCACGGGTTCGGTCAGGCTGCTTCGCCGAGAGTCGAGCCCTCCCCCAAAACACTCACCCGCGATCTAGTGGACAGATCGTCGGCTAGTAGCCTAGGTATCAACACTGAAGGCAATCACCAGACACACTTCTATCCAATGGCCTGCCATCGAGGTAGCAGGTGCGGTGATGGAATCGCAGTTAGCTTTACTCGGTATCGGGTTATTGAGGTGCGATCGCCATCACCATCTCCGTATCGTTAAAACCGTAGAGGTTGTTCAACCACAAGTTCTATGATGTTGAAACGCTATGCTGTCAACGCAGCGCGGCGCCGTTTTGAGTCTGCAGTATGACCGTATCCCCCACCTCATCCCCGTCCCCCAAACTGCTCGCCGAGATCGAGTCGTTCGTCTACGACGAACGCGGCTTAATTCCTGCTGTTGTGCAAGACTATCTGGACGGCACCGTATTAATGGTGGCTTGGATGAACCGGGAGTCCCTGCGTAAGACCGTAGAATCGGGCGAAACGTGGTTCTGGAGCCGATCTCGCCAAGAGTTATGGCATAAGGGAGCCACATCCGGGCACACTCAACAGGTACGAGAGCTGCGATATGACTGCGATCGCGACACCTTGCTAGTCATGGTGGAGCAAAGCGGAGATATTGCCTGTCACACCGGCGAGCGCAGTTGCTTTTTCACTCCACTACTGTCCACCTCAGAGGTGGCGACAGCGGCCGATACCCTCTCGCAGGTTTTTGCCGTCATCAAACATCGCCAAGCCCATCCCAAGCCAGATTCCTACACGAATCGGTTGTTTGAAAAAGGCGATAACGGCATATTGAAGAAGATCGGCGAAGAAGCTGCTGAAGTCGTCATGGCTGCTAAGGATAATGACGCTGATGCGCTTGCTGGCGAGATAGCCGACCTTTGGTATCACTGCCTCGTTGCACTAGCCCACCACCATGTAGATCTGAAGGATGTCTATCGCAAGCTCCAAACCCGCCGCTAATCGTTCCGTGCTTGAGACCGTGGACAATGGCAGTCAGAATAAGGGTCCCCTAGAACAGGGGACTCTCGATGGCAAACACCTGCGGGTCTATGCCAATCAAGCAGGAGAGGTGGATATGTCCACATCGGTAGCGCCGCTGGCCGAGTACCTGCGTGCTCACGAGCAATGGATCGAGCCTTGCTTTAAACCCCTCAAGGTCACTTCGATCTCCCCAGAGTCCTACCAACTGAAATTTTTCCGCATGGGAGCGCTGGGCTTCGAGCTGGAGCCCTGTTTTGGCATCGAAATTGGATCTAAGGGCGATCGCCTCTTTTTCCTTCATTCCATCCCGTTACCTGGGGATGACAAGCTACCGTACTCTGTTGATTGTTCCTCCGAGTTTCGCCTGGAAGAACGACAGGAAAAAGGGGCTGCCGTGACGCGGGTGTACTGGACGCTGCACCTCGACATCGTTGTGGAGCTGCCTCGATTCCTACAGGTGCTGCCGCGCAAGCGCGTGCGCTCGGTCGCCGAAGCATTAGTCAATCAAGTGGCCCGTCGCATGTGCAACAGGCTCACTCAGAACATTTGTCACGACTATTATCTACAGCAGAAGAGCACTAAGGCAGCTTAGGTGTGTTTCAGGAGGATGACTTATCTCTCAGAGACGGCGTTGCAGTCAGCCTTGGGGGCACTTATTCCTTATCTGTCTGTTGCAAGGCGATTGAACAACGTAGAACTAGCTTCGTTAAGGCCAACGACCGTAACGTCAACCCCTTGACGGCGGAACCTCTGTACGGTTTTGTCGAGAACTTCTACAGCGCCTTGATCCCAGATATGCGCGTCGCCGAGATCGATGGTGACTTGCTCTACAGTCTCATCAAAGTCAAAGGACGCTGAAAACGCATCGCGCGAGACAAAGAATATTTGTCCTGCAACTGTGTAGGTACAATGGGCGCCATCTTCACTCAGCACTTTGTCCACAGAAAACAGCTTGGCCACCTTGCGAGAGAAGAACACGGTGCTCATCACAATGCCGACGCCAACGCCGAGCGCAAAGTTGCGCGTGATAATAATCATCAGCATCGTATTCAGCATGACGACCACTTCACTGCGGGGCACGCGGCGAATATTGGCGAACGATGACCAGCGGAACGTGCCAATCGAGACCATTGTCATGACGGCCACCAGTGCAGCCATCGGGATTTGGCTGACCCAATCTTGCAAAAAAAGAATCGCAATCAGCAAGAATATGCCAGCCGACAGTGTGGACAGACGACCGCGCCCCCCCGATTGAACGTTGATGACCGATTGACCGATCATGCCGCACCCCGCCATGCCTCCAAAGAAAGCCGTCACGATGTTGGCAATCCCTTGCCCTTTGGCTTCACGGTTCTTGTCACTCGGTGTATCTGTGAGGTCGTCGACTAAAGACGCTGTCAAAAACGAGGCGATTAAACCAACGATGGCAAGAGAGAATGAGTACGGCAGGATGATCTGCAGGGTCTCTAAATTGAACGGCACATCGGGCAGTGCAAAGACGGGTGGTGCCGTTGGGAGTTGGCCCATATCGCCCACCGTCGGAACATCTAAGCCAAAAGCCATCGCAACGGCAGTGATGACCACCAGAGCCACCAGTGGAGAGGGAACAACCTTGGTGAAGCGAGGGAGGATATAAATAATGCCGAGAGCGACCAGCACCAACACGTAAACCATAGCGGGAACGTCTGTGAGCTGAGGAAGCTGTGCGAGGAACAGCAGTATGCCGAGTGCGTTGATGTAGCCGATCATCACCGCGCGGGGCACAAACTTCATCTGACGCCCCAGCTTGAGAAAGCCAAAGATGACTTGAAATATCCCGGTGAGGAACGTGGCCGCCAGTAGATATTGCAATCCTTGCTCGCCGTGATCGGCCACAAGGTCGATCATCAGCAAAGCCATGGCACCGGTAGCGGCTGAAATCGATCCGGGTCTACCACCGAGGAAGGCGGTGATGACGGCAATGATAAATGAGGCATAGAGGCCGACTTTGGGATCGACCCCAGCGATGATTGAAAAGGAGATGGCTTCTGGAATAAGCGCCAGTCCGACCAAAGCTCCGGCGAGAAGATCGTCTTTGGGGTTGACTAGCCACTCCCGTTTGAGGGAGCGCCACCTGGGGAAACGAACGTTGAGATTACGAGCAGTCAAAGGGGTTCCTCGTGAAGACGCTTAACGTTAAGTACGAGCTGCAGCCAGTCGTGCGACAGGGCTATTGGCCCAGCCATCCGGGCTATCAGTAGATGTTTTCCATAGAAAAAACCAATACTACTGACGCAATTTAGGTGTGAAGCGGTATAGCGGTATTAAGTGGCTGGAAAGCGCTAAATGATGTAGATGTAGCAGCTTTGCTAAGCCCCGACATCGTGATGGAGCGCTAGTATAGTACACATTTCTTTAGAAAATAATAACAGATCGACAAGGAAAGATTGTTTAAGGTGCCAACGAGCGGATTAACGGTTGGCAATTTTTACAGGTTCTTTTGCGACAGGCCAACCAGTCAGTGAGTCAACGTTGCTGCGATGATTTTCGTGTTTTTTTTCTGAGCCAATGGCGCTCAAGAGGGCATGGAAAAGCAGATGCCTGAGGCAATCCCCCTGCATCTGCAAAGCCATGCATCTTAGATTTAGAGATCGGCAGATCGCTCAGAAGGGAGTCAAGCGGTTATTACCGGCTCCTTCGCATTCGGCAGATCAAGCGAGCGATTGCTGACTGAGTTGAGCCGCTGCTTCGAGAAGTTGACGACCCCCTTGCATAATCTTTTCCCCCCGCAGCTTGCCAAGATTGCCGCCGGGGCCGATCCACTCTGGGGCCGGGGCATCAATAGCGTGCAAGAGGTGATCGATGCTGCACAGTTGACGCGGCCAGTGAAAGGTTTTGGGTTGGCGGATAGGTAGCAACTGACCGGACTCGTTGGGTAGTAAGTGACGACCGGTGAATAGAACACCACCGTCGTGGCGATATAGAACGCAACTGGAGCCGGGAGTATGACCGGGAGTCCAAATCACCGTTAGGTCAGGAGTGAGTTCGAGGCGATCGCTAAACGTCTGCAACGGCAGATCCGGCAGCAGGTAGGCTTCTTGTTCCTGAATCACCACCTGGCAATCAAAGCGACGCACCAACTTGGCCACACAAGCATTACTAGACCCGGGTTTCCCCATTGCCGTCCGGTGGGTCAGGATTAACCATCGAACCCCACCCAAGGCCTCCAGAACGCTACACACATCATCAGTTGGTGCCGGACAGTCGATCAGCACATTTCCGCCTTTATCTGGTCCGCCATGATTGTGTCCGTCAGTATTTCCGGGCTCCATCGACCGATTCAGAGCATACGCTGTCCCTCCCAACGTCTCCCGATTGGGACGAAACGCAATGATATTGGGACGAACCTGTTTGTAGAGATACATGTAGCGTTCAAAATGCAGACATCAAACCCACTGCTCCGGACGAAGAGGTCAGGCCATCCAGACATCCTCAGCCCCAGTCCCCAAGCCGAGTTGAGAACACGACACTGAAGAATGAACCAACGCTGGGCAACAGCGTTCCCACTGTGCCACGTTCTCCCGCTATTCGCTCGGAGCCAATTAGCAGGATAACCTAGCAATTCGGCCTAAACCATCCCTGGTTGAGAGGGACACACAACAACCACTATCGCAACTCCGCGCGATCGCCGTCTCCGTCAATCAAGTCAATCGAGTACCAGTCAAGCCAGTACAGGTGAATCTCGTCGAGAGCGGTTCAGCCGAACATTCACGCTACCGAACTTCTACCTCTCCTTCGGCAATAAGGGTAAATTGCTGCTCTCGCACTTCACCTGCCCCCCCCATACGACCGACATCTTCGTTGTTCAAGGTGACCAATACTCCACCCGCATTACCAGCCCTGAGAACCACGGATTCATCAGCTTCCCACTGTTGTTCGAAACCAGGTTGTAAGGTTCCCTCAAAAACGGTTTCGCGATCGGCAACCACCCGCACCCACGAGGCTGCATCGACGACTTGGATGCCCACAATCAACCCATCTACCACCTCTTCCGGTGGAGCAACTGCGGTCAGGGAGTTGTCGCGGGAGGGAAACACCCCTTCGATGTAAGTCCAATCCTGCAGAGTAGGAAACACTTCCTCCGCGCTGGTGGGTGAAAGAGCCACATCCGAAGATGCCCGACTGTAGGGGTCGTCTCGACCTGTGAAGCCATCATTTCGAACAGAGGCTTGCGGACTCGATCCCGCAAGTTCGAAGGTACCGTTGCGATCCAAAAAGACTGCAATCCCCCCCACAGCCCCCACAATCAGGGCCACATAAGCAATCCAAGCGTGAACGGGCCGAAGCTGCATGCCCACTGGGGCGCGTCGTTTATGCTGACGCGGTGGTGGCACCAATTGTGCAGCGCTGGCAAATTGGTTGGCAAGAGCATCGCCATCTAGACCCAGATAGTTACCGTACGCTTTGATGAATCCGCGCACGTATACCCGCTCGGGCAGTCCATCCAATTGTCCCGCTTCCAAACTGCGCAGAAAATCCGGGCGAATGCGAACGGTGCGAGAGGCGTCTTCGTAAGATACGTTTTGGGCGCTGCGGGCTTTCCGCAGTAGCGAACCAATCTCAACAAGAGCATCATCGCAACGGGAGTCGCCATCAGTAGAGTTAACGCTAACCATGCCTGACTCTTAGGGTTAAGTTGACAGAAGAGTACTAAGTGGTGAGGAGAATTCGTTGGCTGAGTCAATAGTGATGTTCAAACTACTCCGTTGAAAGCCAGACGCAATTTGAACCAAGTCCCCAATACATTGCCCTTCAGAAACCGGCTGATTGAACCCACAGTTCAGGGTTACCTAACATACAGGGCTAACGAGCAAAACCCAGACATCCCTCTGATTGGAGGTCTCTCCGTAATGGTAGCCAAACCCACTGGAAATCGCCGGGGATTGTATCGATCCGTGACAGATGCATTGCAAGACTTAGGGAGGCCCAACCTTGCGGTGTCCCCCCCCCAACGCTTGACTTCAGCACTCATCATTCCATCGAAATACTCTCCTCTGGCGCTACCCCCTGCCACATTAACGACACCGACGCACCACATAGATTGGCAGCACAAGCAGCACAAGTCTGCATCAATTAACCTCGCTCAAATACCGGCTGCAGCTTTCAATCGACGTACTTCTGAAGCGCGCAGGGGGCGACAGGCTCCGGGTGCCAATTTCGTCAGCAATATCGGACCGATCGCCTCGCGATGCAGGGCTAGTACCGGATGACCCAAACACTCGGCCACTCGCCGTATTTGTCGATTGCGGCCTTCGTGCAGCACAATTCTGAGGGTTGTGCGATCGCCAGCCATCCGCGAGCGGGACGAGCGTCCCCGTCCAGAACTAGACGAAATCAGCGTGACATCTGCCGGTAGCGTCCTGCCATCATTCAGCTCTATCCCATTCCTCCACTGCTGCAACACAGACGCTGAGGGATACCCCTCGACCACGACGCGGTAGGTCTTGGGCAAGTGATAGCGGGGATGGGTCAGCTTGAGCGTGAGATCTCCATCGTTAGTGAGCAGCAATGCACCAGTGCTGGCAGCGTCTAATCGCCCGACCGGAAACCAGCGAGTCCGCGTTCGCCACTGACTGGGCAGAACATCCAAAACGGTTTTACGCCCGTGCGGGTCGGTACAAGTAGAGATAACGCCTCCTGGCTTATTCAGAAGCAAGTAGCGCAGTTGTGGCGGCGAGTTGGAGCGTCCCTCTCCACTGGAAATGGAGACTTGTTCGACACTGAAATTCCCTGCTGACGCGGAAAATTGAGCGAGAGGACGACCATCGACGGTAATGCGATCGCTGGCCGGATCGACCTTTGTCCCCAATGCGCTGATGACCTCACCATTGACGCTGACGCGACCGGCACGAATGATCGCCTCTGACTGCCGTCGGGAAGCCACCCCCCAACGAGCCAGTACTTTTTGCAGTCGTTGTGCCTCTGCCATGCGCGATCGATCGGGATTACGTTCAAGAGCGTCATCTAGCAGCCCAGGCATTTGCCAGCCATTGAGAGGGCATCCGAGCCGCTTGTCTTAGAAGCGGACAGAGTACTAGCTGACTTTCGCTTCAGTGAACCCTTCCGGCCCTGCCAGATCTCCGATTATGGAGTAAACCAATCCGCAATCAAATTCTTCTGCCAACCGACACACTTCTTTTAGATCGGCAATTGACCAAATGCTCCAACTGCCGCGCAGTTCGTCGTTCACGCGGACCTCAACTCGGTTGCCCTCGATATAAATCAGGCGCTGGGACGTACGAGCCAGCTCGGGCTGGTGACGCAAAGCTTGGAGTGGATTGACCCCCAAGGCGTGTAAGGCGGCCAACAACTGCGGTAAAGCCGCTAACGTTTGCTCGCGGGCTTGCTCGGTTTCTTCTTTGATAGAGGCAAGTAACGCTTCTGTCACCGTCTCGTTCAGGCGCTTCAGCGATTCGAGGGCTCCTAACGAGTCATCGTGAGGGCGATCGCCCAACTGTTCCAGAACCTGTCGCCAATCCATTAACTTGCATCGCTAATGCGAATCGATCATAACAAACCGCACGGATCGCCGTTGCTGCTACGTTGAAATAGCAAACAACACCTCAAGCCAGGCCCCGTCTATCTTTCCAAGACCTGGACATCTATTCGACGAGTGGAGCAGCGGCATTAAGACATATGGAAAATAACCGATTTTTTTGAAGAAATCGATACTGTTCTTTGGATATCGGTCTCGATTCAGAAAAGTGTCGCGATCGCCACATGTCTGTGCAACGTCAGTTCGACAGGTCTATTTGAGTGGGATGGTTGCCCCGTAGCACACCGACAGCATTAGGGTTTAAGCCTCTTGCTCCCTTCTCCCATTGTGGGAGAAGGGCTGGGGATGAAGACCATCAAACTCAGGTTGTGCAAGCTCCGTTATCTTGCCGAAATGCAAAAAATGCATGTTTCCCTTATGGCCGTTTCTCGTCGAACTCAGTTAATCGAGACCGATTCCGCACAACTGTCTACAACCAAGTGAACAACGACTCGTTCCAACACCACTTAACCTTCGACATCACTCATCTACGTTCTGGTGAGGCTAGCTTTAGAGACGTTGTAACGAGCCTTAAACTCCCGTTGTTGCACGCTATGCTCGACAAGCTTGAGAGGATATCCGCAGTTGCGTCGCTGCGAGTCCAACAGACGATTGGCATCGAGTAGCTGGGGTAAATCGAGTCCGGCCAGTTCGGGAACATAGCGGCGAATGTACTCCCCTTCCGGGTCGTAGCGCTTGGCTTGAGTGGACGGATTGAAGATGCGCAATGGCTTCGGATCGATGCCCACGCTGGCACTCCACTGCCAGCCACCATTGTTGGCGGACAAGTCACCATCCACGAGCTTCTGCATGAAATATTGCTCCCCCCAACGCCAATCGATTAGCAGATCTTTGGTCAGAAAACTGGCGACAATCATGCGGCAACGATTGTGCATCCATCCCGTCTGATTTAGTTGACGCATGGCCGCATCCACAATTGGGTATCCAGTTTCCCCCCGACACCACGCCTCAAAGTGGTCGGTGTCGTTATCCCACTGGAACGTGCGAAACAGTTGGCGATATTCCTGAGTTTCTAGTTCGGGCCAATGCATTAAAACGTGCTTGTAAAATTCTCGCCAGCACAGCTCTTGTCGCCAGGTCCGCAATCCTGCTTCGGCTTCATCGCTGCGCACTTCCGGCTCGGCATCAATAGTTGCCTGCCAGGTTTGGCGAGTGCCTAGAGTGCCCCAGCGGAGGTGGGGGCTGAGGCCAGAGGTGCCCGGCAGAGCAGGAAAATTACGGTTGTCGTCGTAGTCGAATACGGCTCCACTCGAGCAAAACGTATCCAGCAAGTCGAGGGCAACTGCTTCGCCGGCCATGGGTAGCTCCTGCTCGCATATCATGCCGAGATCGGACAGCGTTGGTAACGGCAATGAATCCAAATCGGGGGCTTGCAGGCGATCGGGAACGGGATACGGAGAGGGCTTGGTATGGCGGGACCAATTGCGCCAAAACGGTGTGAAGACAGAATAGGGCTTGCCTGCCTGCGTGGTGATATCCGCCGGATCGTGCAGCAATACGTCTTGGCAGGAGCGAGTCGCAATCCCATCTGCAGCAAGAGCCGCATGAACGCTACTATCTCGAGCCACAGCGTAGGGCTCTACATCAGCGTTCCAAAATACTGCCGCCGCACTGCTCTCTTGCACCACGTCACGCAACACCGACACTGGCTGCCCTTGCCGGAGAATTAGCCGACCTCCTAGCTTGGCGTAGCTCTCCTGCAGCTCGGCCAAAGACTCCAACATAAATGTCACTCGGCACGGAGCGGTATCCGAGCGGGCCAAAATGTCCGGATCGATGGTGAAGACAGCCAGAACACGAGCGTAGTTCCGAGCAGCCATCCATAAGGCCGGGTTATCGTGCAGGCGCAGATCGCGACGATGCCACACCAATGCCAACGCATCTTGAGTCACGCACCTATCCTTCAGTCACGTAGATGTCTTCGAGTGTCTGACTTGCCAGTCACTTATGGCTCGGTCCAGAAACGATCGGACAGGTACTTGTCTGCACTGTCGCACAGGACAGTGACGACGACGCCGGATTCCAATTCCCGTGCCATTTTCAAAGCCGCCAACACGTTGGCTCCAGCAGAAATTCCCACCATCAGTCCTTCTTCACGAGCCAGCCGCTTCACCATCGCTTGAGCGGCTTCGGTACCGATTTCGATTTGGCGATCGGGCACAAGTGGATCGTAAATGGGCGGAACGATCGCCGTCTCCATATGCTTGAGCCCCTCCAGTCCGTGGAAGGGAGAGTCTGGTTGCATCGCCACAATTTGAACGGCAGGGTTGAACTGCCGCAATCGTCGCCCCACCCCCATACAGGTGCCGCTGGTTCCCAACCCCGTGACAAAGTGAGTCACCTTGCCACCGGTTTGCTGCAAAATTTCTACAGCAGTGGTGTTGTAGTGAGCCTGCCAATTGGCAGGATTGCTGTACTGGTCGGGATAGAAATACAGCTCGGGATTGGCTTGATAAATTTCTTTGGCCTTCAAAATGGCACCGTCGGACCCCGCTCCGGGATCGGTCAACACCAGATCGACACCGTAGGCACTCAAAATTTTCTTGCGCTCTTCGCTGGCATTTGACGGAAGGGCCAGCTTAACTTTATAGCCCTTAGCAGCCCCAATCCAAGCGTATGCAATGCCGGTATTACCGGACGTCGCATCCAAAATCACCTTATCTGGGGTGAGGGCTCCGGACTGCTCTCCAGACTCAATCATGTTGAGAGCGGGTCGATCCTTCACGGAGCCGCCAGGGTTATACCACTCTGCTTTGCCGTAAATCTTGACAGTAGGTGGCAAATCGGCCGCGACCCGACGCAAGCGAATCAGAGGGGTATTGCCCACTAGATCCAGGGGGCTTTCGACAGTGAGAGCCTGTGAGGGGCCGTCAGGGTGAGGCACGAAACCGTTCCATAAATCCGCCTTTTGAGTCTAGGACTTGGTCTGAAAATAAGGCAAGTGGAATCGACAAGCCCCTCCACCACCTTCTACCGCAGACAGCTACAACTGCGTCAGCCGATCCAGACCCGTCACCTAACTGTTTGGAACAGGAGAAATCGTGACAGATTCTGGCAAGGTGCGGGTCGTACTGACGCCACGTTTTTCTAGGACCACCTGCAGTAGGCCGTTGCGCACGGCAGGTGTATTACCACTGATGCGAATGCGTCCCTCGTAGATTCCGGGAGCAACTTCAGTCATTAGGGTGTCTGGAATCACGTTCGGAATTCTAAATGCCGCGCGGGCTCCCTGCTCTCCTCTCATTGTCACCTCCAGAAAATCGTTGGGGCGCAGCTCGCGTCCGTTGGCATTCGATGACGACGCAAAGATCAGGGGCTGAACTCCCGGAGAGGGGTCGAGAATGGTGGGAGGTTCTGAGGCGGGGTTAGCAGGCAATGGAGAAGGCCCAGTGAGTGGGTTCGCCGGGGCCGGACTCGCCGCTTGGGGATCTGGCTCCGGAACGGGGGGGCTCGATACGGGTGGAGCGGATGGCGGAGCAGCTGCAACAGTGTTGATGGAGAAGGGAAACACTTCTGCGTGGAACGCACCGCGATTGTTGTTGGAGAAAGTAACGGTCAATTCAGGGTTTTGGGCAAAGTCGTTGGTGGCGATCGCGTAGGTGCCTTCGTACACCCCCGGACGAATCTCTTGCATCGGTTGCTGGATAGCAAAATCTCCCAAATCGAACATGGCAACAGCGCCAGGATCGCCCTGGATACCGACCGTGAAGATATCTCCCACCCGCAGATCCCGCCGAGGGCTAACAAAGATACTCGTGAATGTGGGGGCATTAGCCACAGCAGGGGGGGCGGGGGTATTGCCAGGGGGACGGGCTGGCAAGCTGGGATTGGTGGCGATCGGCGGAGGTGGGGCAGCGTTGCGAGGAGGTCTGGGAGGCCTATTGGAAGAGGGAGGCGTATTGGGAGAGCTAGGATTACTGGACTCAGGAGAATCGGTAGGCGCAGGAGTCAGCGCATTGCCTAGGGCTAACTCGGGCAGTTGACGCTGACTGCGGGTGACTTCTCCATTTAGATCGAGACGTACGGCAACAGAGGGGTTCGCGATCGCATCTTGTGGCGTCACGGTATACTCCGCACGATATAACCCAGGTTCAACCTCTTGCAGCGATTGCTGAATGGACCCAGCTAGCAAAATCGCCCCTTGGGCATTGGGCGTTCCTTCCACCTCTACGATCAAGCTCTCACCAGGCCCAACGCTGCCGGTCTCGGGAGAGACGCTGATAGAGGCAATTTCGGGTTTCGGTAGCGGCTGCGGGGCAACCTGAGCGATGGGAGGCTCGATGTCACTCACCTGTCGCTTGGCCAACAATGCTTGGTGCAGCAGCACAGCTCCTTCTCCACGACTGAGAATTAAGTTGGGATTCAGCCGTTCGGGATCGGGAACATTGACGATCAAACCGGCCTCTCCGGCCATCGCGATAAACGGATAGCCGACCTCGGGTACTGCATCGCTGTCGTCGTACAGCGCCAACCAGCGGTTAACCACCCGGTCGTTGGGAGGCTGCAGTTCGAGAGCCCGCACCATGATGGCGATCGCCTCCAACTTGGTCACATCCCCATCTGGCCGAAATTGATCCCCGTCAAATGCCCGCATAATTCCCCCCTGCATCACCGCCTGAGCGGTGAAAAAGTCGGGAGTGTTGGGTTGCATGTCGGTAATGGCCACCGCCTGTTCGGGATCGGCCCTATAGTCAAAGAACTCAGTCAGCCATTGAGCTAGCTCAATCCGAGTCAGAACGCTATCTAGCGGCTCGGCGGTTAGAACGAGATCCGTTTGGTCTTCTAATGCTGTGGCATAGTCGTTGGTCCAGTCCACACGATCACCAGACGGTCGCGAGTCTGTCACTGGCGAATCGTCTGGCAGCTCGGTCGGCAGCGAGTCTGGAGTTGGCGGTTCGACGGGCTGAGGTGCTGTGGTTTGAGCCAAAACTGGCGTGGATAGTCGGGTAATGGGAGCGATCGCCAGTCCCATCCAACTGAGGCTAAGGGCGCAAGACAAAGCAACGGTACGTCGCATAGGGGGACAACCAGCGTGAACGGCAGTTTCTTGCCAGCTTAGCCCAGCCTTTCTGGTCCCTTCCATGACCACTTAGGAGAGATTGACTGCGCCGAGCCGTAGTGTTGAATTTCAGTAAGTTCAACACAATTTAAGGGGAGCGGTTGACCTGCCGTATCGCGCAACTATCGGGGCTGAAATACTCAGCATTTGGACTGCCAAGTACCGTGAAATCCGTGGGGAACAACCGATGGAAGAGCCAGTCGAGCCAGAGGCTCTTCGCTTAATCGGTCAGCATCAAATACCCAAAGCTCGCTGCGGTGTAGAGAGCTGTTGTAAATGGTGGAGAGGATCCAACCGCCGCTCTCCACCTCTAAGTTCGGGGCATAGATGGGTTCACTCACGTACATCTCGTTCCCCAAATCTGCAGCAGTCAGCGTTCCCGTTTCGCAATCGAATCGGCCTATCGAGCGGAATAGCTCCCCGGGGGCGGATTCGTTGTCGGGGTGAATAGCGAGATAGGTGTAGCGATGGGGCTGGCCGACATCTTGGGGGGCAAGGGTGGGAAATTCACAGTGGCGATCGCACAATTGCTCGGTGCCCAAAAATTTTCCGTTTTTGGGATCTAGCCGAACTTGCCACAAAGTGCTGAGCGAGTAGGTAGGAGTCACCCCCGTGGGCACTTGCCGGAGAAATTCATTGGTTTGGAAATCGGGGTAGCGGACGGTGTCGAAGGTGAGGGTGCCATCGTCGCCCACAAATCCGTTGCCGAAATGCCATTGGTACCAGGGCTCGGCTGCTGTACGACTCACCACCTCAAACGTTTGGCGATCGACTGCAACGATATCGGTGCCATAGTCAGGCTTCCATTCCAAGCAGTCGCAGAAGTTGTGTTGTTTAAACAGGATGGGCCATACGTTGAGGGTAACGGGGGACAGCACGAAGACCAGATAGGGGCCAGCCAAGATGAAATCGTGGACGTAGGCTTTGCGAGATAGAGGAACGATACCTCGTTGTTTAACGGTGCCGGAGCGATCGCAGCGAAATAGAAACAGTTGGTCTTTGGCCCCCAGATTCGACCCAAAGTTGTAGATATCTCCCGTTACCGGATCGCGCTTGGGATGGGCGGAGAAGGGGGTGTTGTTGGATAGAGAACCGAGCGTATCTAGCCCTTGGGTCTCCAACGTGTCTAAGTCGAGGGCGTGGGGAACTGCGCCTTCCCACAAGGCCAACAGGCGATCGTCCACCGCTAACACAGACGTATTTGCAGCATTTTTCAGAGGCCTAAACCGCTCCCAAATGGGGCCGCTATTGCCCATGCCGTAGCCTGCATACTGGTACTTACCCGACGCTTCTTCCGCGAGATACCCGTCAGTCTTGACATAACGGTAGGTTCCCGTTGCTTCCCCTGCTGAGAAGTTCACCCCCAAGACGGCACCATCCCCGTCAAACCAGTGACCCACCCGCTCATTACCCCGTTGCAGCCGTCCTGTCCCGTTGGTGAAATAGCGCCCGTTTAATTCAGATGGAATCTGTCCCGATATCACATCCAAAGAAGCAGGGCCAAATTCTTGGGCGGGGCGATCGAGAGCCGGGAACCACGCACTGGTTGGTGAAGGAGCTGTCGTAACCACAAGTAAAGCCTTCTATGTATGGGCAACTATTCACAGTGCTAGCATTCTGGGGCCAACTTCGTCCCAACCCGAATAGGCTGCGATCGCTCAACCGCTGGCTAGCGTTAACACATTAGCGACTCACGGCAGCAACTTGGTGAATGGCATAATGCAATTGTGTAAACGATACTTTTCGGGGCTTTAACGGGAGCAAACGGGACAAGCGAATGGTTTTCTGGGAGCCTACAGCGCTGTTTAAGGCTGATGTTGACAGGCAATAGAAATCCCATCGGTCTAGGTTTAACGGATCGGCCTCTAACTGGTCTCGATACGTCAGCACGCAAAACAGGTACACGTCAGCTTGCCGCTGTTTTACAGACGAGTAGCCATTGGTTTCGTCATCCCAGGAACGTGTTGAATTCCGAATTGAATAGTGGATAGCTTGGTTTGATGCCAGCTTTGAATGTACGCAGCCGATTTGACTTCCACTTTGATGCCAAGCTGCGATGTGAGATCGTACGTATCCCACTCCCGACGCACGCCGGTACCACAATCGAGTGCCAGCGCAACAATGTACTCTGTCAGTACTCCACACAGCGCATTGCCAATCAGATCGGACGACGACCATCGCCAAAATGACAGCAGATCGAAGCCGATTGCCGACGATAGGCGATGAAAGGGTTCCGAGCCCGTTTAGCGTTCGACTGCGATCGCACCTAAGGATTCGGCACCTAAAGAATCCATATTCATGCCAATATCCATCAGCTAAAACCGCAGATAGGCTATCAACTCGCAGCACCCTCTGCCCACGGCTGAGGCTTGAGGAAGACATCGTACAACTCGGCCTCTGGGGTTCCGGGTTCCGGTTTGTAGTTGTACTCCCATCGCACTAGGGGAGGCAAAGACATCAGGATGGACTCGGTACGGCCATTCGTCTGCAGTCCGAAAATCGTTCCTCGGTCGTAAACCAAGTTGAATTCAACGTAGCGCCCGCGACGATACAACTGGAACTGACGCTGGGCATCTCCGTACTCAGTCTCGTGACGGCGCTCCACAATCGGAACGTAGGAGGGCAAAAAGGCGTTACCGCAATCTTGCACAAAGCTGAAAATATCCTCCCAACCGCGCTCCCCAATCGCCAACTGAGCGATAGTTGCATCAATGTTGGGTGCGCTGGATTTGCACAGAGGACCAGTTCGACCATCTTGATAATCAAAGAACAACCCACCAACGCCGCGAGTTTCCCCTCGGTGGGGCAGGTAGAAGTAGCGATCGCACCAGTACTTGAACGCTGGATAGTAATCGGGATGATGGCGATCGCAAGCCGCTTTCAGCGTGGAGTGAAAATGTGCGGCATCCTCTCGGAATGGATAGTAGGGAGTCAGATCGGCTCCACCACCAAACCACCACACCGGCCCTGCCTCGAAATAGCGGTAGTTCATATGAACGGTCGGGACATATGGGTTACGAGGGTGAATCACCAACGACGTTCCCGTGGCGTAGAACCCATGCCCTTCCACCTCCGGGCGCTGCTTGATAATCGACGGGGGCAGCTTGGTGCCTTCAACTTCCGAGAAGTTCACCCCACCTTTCTCAAAAATTCGTCCCTCTTCCATCACCCGCGATCGACCCCCACCCCCTTCCGGGCGCACCCACGAGTCTTCGCGAAATTCTGCTTCACCATCGAGTTCCGTGAGTCGGTTGCAGATATCCTCCTGCAAGGTTTTCAAAAAATGGCTGACACGCTCTCGTGTTGTTTCCCCAGAAGATGCTTGCGAGGGGGCGGCAGGAGTGGAGGTCATAGATAAATCAGTCTTGAAATAGGTTCAGTTAAAAAAAGGGGGTGCCACAGTTGCCCGACACAGGCCCATCGCGACCACGAAGCTTGGAGCCGAGCCAGCATAGCTGAGAGCCCAATTATCTTCCCACCGGACGAAAAGCCTGACAACACAGGCGAAACATCTAGCAATCTAGACCGTTGCCTGCGACGAAAAGCATAAAGGATTGAGCCGAGAGAATTCCGAGCAGCCGCTGAAGTACGCCAACAAACATCCACCAGCCACGGAATCATTGCGTACGCTTCCGTGATTCCCACCCAGTAAGGTCTTGCCCGCCAGACAAGCTAGCCCGCAGAGTTGGGTGTCGTCGACCCCGAGAATCACCTCAACAGACAACACCTCAGCCCAGAAAAATCTACCCAATCGGAACTCTCCGCCGAGCTGGAACTATCCGTCAAGTCGGAACCGCTTCACCGGGCCTCAATTGCGCCCACTTATGGCGATGCTCGACAAAGCTATCGCAACCAACAACGTCCCATTCCATCTCTTTGCCGTTGTTACGAATATTGACATTAATTTGTGGACGCACAGCAACAAACGAGGGAGCATCCGTCAAATGGGGCTGCTGATGTTGGGACTCTACAGCATGGTATGTTTCGCAGCGATCGACAAAATTACAATGTATGCAAATGCACATAGAAATTCCGCCTTTCTAGTAGCGAGCTTAACAGTTTGGATCTATGGTAGTTGAGGCTCATTAACAGCTCGTTCCTATACTGGCTCAGGTTGCTTGAATCGAGGCAATATCAGGGCTGTTAGGACGTCCCACTATGCGAGCAAAGTGTAAAGAGATGTGTTCGTCAATCCCTCAAAAAACCGAAAATCCCCTTAAGCAAGGCTACTCGTGCACAAAAAAGTGGTAATAGGGTGATTGCTTTTTCGGAGCAGAATAGCTATACTTCAGGCGGCTTATGTATCCAACGTGACATAACGTAACGGTAACGCCACATTCATTTTTCATTCGTTACTTACCCCCTGGGAGGCTTTCTTTGGCTAGAAGACGGAAGCGCAAGAGTCGCCGCAGACAAGAAGGGCGCAAAATTCTGGAACTGATTCCTCAGTTCAACCTCGACAGCGGTAGTGAAAAGCCCGTAACTGCGGCACGAGGTTATATCGCAGATCGGGGAATTACGCCTCCCGCACTGCTACTGGTTCGCCGAAACGAGCATACTGTCGATCGCTTTTTCTGGGCAGAGAAGGGACTGTTCGGTGCTCAGTACGTGGAAGAAAATCACTTTCTGTTCCCCAGCCTGCGTTCTCTAATCTCCGATGAACCTGTAGCGGCTGGTCGCTAGCGATCGCTCTTCATGCAGAGTCCGCAGACTGCAACTTTGCCATGAAGTGATGTTGTTAAGCAATCTTTAGTGCATTTTTTTCATAGGCCGACTCATGCAAAGAGTCGGCTTTTGTATGTCTCGGTGTTTTATACCGAGTTTGACATGCTGTTCGCCATCCAAGCGTGGGGATACAAGCGTCGGGATAGTGGCAGAGCTGACGATGCCCGCGAGATAGTGTCAATCTCGGACTAGTGCGCTACATCGATCCCGATGATTCTGGCTTCGGAGCGATGAATTCGTTGAATTTCGTGACTGAGACGGTCGAACGACACGGTATACGTAGTGAACGCATGGCGCATGCGGGCGCTCTTCAAGCCAGCCACCTTGAGAGCAAACACTCGATTTCCATTCAGATATTGGGAAGACCATCCCACATTAGATATCTCTCTATCAGCAGTCTCTTTCTCTCGAGCAGCTGCTTGAGACGGCTGGTTGCTCGCAGACTGAGCCGACTGTCCCCGAGATTGAGATAGTGCATGTGCTCGCGACGATGATTGGGAACGCTGCTTGCGAGACTTCTGCTTGGAGGACTCGAGACCACCAGCGGGGCTCGGACTGGCAGCAGCTTGGGGGGCTGACGACCGAGACTGGCGTCTCGGGGGTTTAGCAGATTTGGGCGAGCGCAGACTGGATACAGACTGTCCCCCCTTTACGAGTTCAGCCACCTGTCGGGCTTGAGATTTAGTGATGGTGTTCGAAGCAGACTTAACATTAAGACCCACTTGCTTACAGGCATCCAGAATGGGGGTGCAACTATCCAGCCCGAGTTCTTTTTTCAGACTGTAGATCCTCACCTTCTTCATTGCCATCACCTAGATGTGGAGTACTAAAAGCATATAGAAATGCTCTTGTACACTATTATTACTACGCAAAAAAAGACGGTGCTGCCCTTGTTTACTAAACGTTGAGATTGGTGGGATCGCCGTCTCTCAGCACATCGGTCGATTGATGTTGCAGAAATGAGTATTGACTGTAGAGGGGTTTCGACAGTGGGATTGGGACATATCGCATCTGCCGTCGATCGCTAGATATGGGGGATGAACGGTTGTAGGGGAGATCGGCAATGTGCGGTATAACCGAACGTATCGACTTGTGGGGACGCAAATTCTGAGTGTGGAGACGATCTTCGTGATGCGATGTTCTAACCGTTTAACTGTTGGTGCGATTGCAGCAGCATGTGCGCTGGGGATCGCGGCTTGCGGTCAGTCTCCCACGGATGGCTCGCAGAGTGGCGCTGCCGATGCGGAGTTGAAATCGGTGGCAGTTACGCAAATTGTGGAGCACCCCGCCTTGGATGCTGCTCGAGATGGAATCCAAGATGAGCTAGCAGATGCCGGGTACGTTGCGGGAGAAACACTCAATTGGTCGTGGGAGAGTGCTCAGGGCAACCCGACAACCGCAACGCAGATTGCCAGCAAGTTCGTGGGTGATGGCCCAGATGCCATCGTAGCGATCGCCACACCATCCGCTCAAGCAGCAGTCGCCGCATCCGATTCAATCCCCGTGATTTTTTCTGCTGTTACCGATCCAGTGGGAGCAGAACTGGTCGATAGCTTGGAGTCTCCTGGCGGGTTGGCAACCGGCGTGACGGATTTATCTCCGATTGGCGACCACCTGGATTTAATCGTGGAGATTTTGCCGGAAACAGAGTCGATCGGGGTGATTTACAACGCTGGCGAAGATAACTCGGTCAGTTTGATGAAACTGATTTTGGCAGAGGCTCCCGAGCGTGATTTGGAGATTGTAGAGGCCACAGCAACTCGCTCCAGTGAAGTGAGCAGTGCGGCTCAGAGTCTGGTCGGTAAGGTGGATGCCATCTACGTACCGACAGACAACACAGTGGCTTCGGCCCTGGAATCGGTGATTTCCGTCGGCCAAGACAATCAACTGCCCGTGTTTGCGGGGGATACCGATTCCGTTGGACGAGGGGCGATCGCATCCCTCGGGTTTGACTATTACGATGTCGGACGCCAGACAGGGGCTCTGGTGGTGCAAGTATTGGAAGGCGCCGATCCCGCCACAATTCCCGTTCAACGAGTCGAGCAGTTGAATTTAGTCATCAATCTCGATGCTGCTGAGGCAATGGGCGTAGACATTCCAGCAGAGGTGATCGATCGCGCTGACGAAATGACCGGCGACACGGTATCGCAATAGAGCAGCTATTCCATCGAGCAACTACTCGTAGAAGCCATGCTCGCTCTAGTATTCTGTCAACGTAGACAGGATGAGGGCGCTCTCCCTCAGGCTTGCTGTAATGCATTCGTCGTTTGATGGCCCCCCTCATAGCCAGCCTGACGAATCATTCGTGGTGTTGGGGACAAGGAAATGATTCAGTAAACCAATCGTGATGTAAGGCAGCACGTTGAGTTGGACCGCATTTATCGGGGCTCTGGAAACAGGGTTCGTTTACGGGCTGGTAGCTCTGGGGGTGTATCTCTCCTTTCGGGTACTGGATTTTCCCGACCTGACGGTGGACGGTAGTTTTGCGTTGGGAGGGGCGGTGGCTGCGGTGGCCATTGTGCAGGGAATGAATCCTTACGCAGCAACGGCGATCGCCGCGGTAGCTGGAAGCTGTGCGGGGTTAGTCACCGCGTTATTGAACGTGCAACTCGGCATTTTAAATCTGCTGGCCAGCATTCTGACCATGATTGCCCTGTACTCGATAAATTTGCGGGTCATGGGACGGCCGAACGTGCCGCTCCTCAATCAAGACACCATTTTCACTCCCTTCGAGCAACTGAGTTGGCTTCCCGATCGCTGGATAGAGCTAATCGTGTTAGCGGTGGTAGCGATCGCCGCAAAGTGCTGTATTGACTGGTTTTTGGCCTCCGAAATTGGCTTGGCCATGCGGGCAACCGGAGCTAACACCACAATGGCCAGGGCTCAGGGGATTTCCACTCGGGGCATGATTTTGCTGGGCATGTCCCTCAGCAATGGGTTGGTGGGATTGGGAGGGGCGCTGTTTGCTCAAACCTCTTCCTTTGCAGACGTATCGGTGGGGGGAGGCACGATTGTGTTCGGCTTGGCCGCCGTGATTGTCGGTGAATCGCTGCTGCCGGGGCGATCGGTATGGGTGGCTACGTTGGGCAGCCTGCTGGGCTCGATTGTGTACCGGCTGGTGGTGGCGTTGGCTCTCAATGTGGATGGGTTGGGGCTGCGATCGCAGGATCTCAACCTGATTACAGCGGTTTTAGTCACCGTGGCCCTGGTACTGCCGAATGCCCGCAATCCGTTTCAGCGATTGCTGAAGTGGGGTGCGTCTGTGACGGGGAGAGTCCCTCAATGATTTCTGTCGAGCAGTTGGAGGTGACGTTCAATCCCAACACCGCCATGGAAACGAAGGCACTGCGGGGGATTACTCTCACGATTCCACCCGGTCAGTTTGTGACGGTAATTGGCAGCAATGGGGCAGGGAAATCCACGCTGCTCAAGGCAATTAGCGGAGATGTGAGTTGCGATCGCGGCTCAGTCTCGATCGGAGATCGGGCTGTGACTCGTTGGTCTGCTCCCCGGCGGGCCAAGCTGGTGGCTCGCGTATTTCAAGATCCGCTGGCAGGCTCATGCGCGGACCTGACTATTGCGGAAAATATGGCCCTAGCCTACCGGCGAGGGCGATGGAGATCGCTGGCCTTCGGAGTCACCCCCAGCATGATGGTGGAATTTCGCAGCCATGTCTCCCGCCTCAACTTGGGATTGGAGAATCGGCTGGGCGATCGGATGGGATTGCTGTCGGGAGGACAGCGCCAGGCAGTGAGTTTGCTGATGGCAACGTTGGCACCGCGCAAAATTCTGTTGCTGGACGAACATACGGCAGCCCTCGATCCCAAGACAGCGGCTTACGTGGCTAAACTGACTCGCGAGATTGTGGAAGAGCAGCAGTTGACCACATTGATGGTGACCCACAGCATGCGGCAAGCGTTGGATCTGGGAGATCGTACCCTCATGCTGCACGAAGGACAGGTGGTGTTTGACGTTGCGGGGGAGGAGCGATCGCGCTTAGACGTGCCCGATCTACTGCGCATGTTTGAAGAGGTGCGTGGAGAAGAATTGGCGAATGACTCCCTGCTGTTGAGCTAGTGGGGTTCGATTCTGAAACAAGGTGTTTGTAACGGAAGCATCACGCTCAATTGACGGGCAAGCCAGAATAGAGAAGTCACTCAGTTTGAAATCGGCCCCGCTCCTATAGCAATCCGCTCTAAGGTCTGGAGTCTGTAGACAGCTCAAAGCCTTAATTTGCCAGAAGAGATGATTAGAAAACTCTCCGTAGCGGATTGCCGATCGCTATAGACCCATTTAGTCGAGGGTAGCGATGGTTTCGCCAACAACAAATCGCCCAGTTTACGAGGCCGCAACCCAATCTATTGGCCGTGAATTACTAGCAGCAACGCGATCGCCAACATCGTTTGTCGCTCACCTACAAGAGCAGCTGCGCTGGGACGATCGCTTGCTGGGATGGATGATGGGCAATCCTAATCTGCGGGTGCAGTTGTTTCGGCTGATTGATTGCCTCCCCTCCCTGACCGAGCCGGCGGATATTGCCCGTCACCTGCAGGAATATTTAGTGACTCCGGCAGTAGAACTACCCCCCGCTCTAAAAGCACTTCTTGAATTCCCTCAGCCCAATTCCATTCCCGGTCGGTTAGCTGCAACCACCTTTACAACAGCAGTCAGCGCACTAGCTCGGAAATACATCGCCGGAGACACCATCGAGCAAACGCTGCAGACAATCGCTCGACTGCGCAAAAGCAAACTGGGATTCACCCTCGATCTGTTGGGGGAAGCTGTGGTGTCGGAAACTGAAGCACAACAGTATCTAGAGCGCTATTTGAAGACAATGGCAGCGCTGAGTGGAGCTACAGCATCGTGGGCAGAGGTACCGAATGTCGATCGCGCCGATGGCCAACAACTAGCTCGCGTCCAGGTATCGGTGAAGCTGACGGCGTTTTATTCCCAGTTCGATCCCTTGGATGTAGAGGGGAGTCGGAACGGAGTGGGCGATCGCATTCGCACGTTACTAAGGCGGGCGCGAGAGTTCGGGGTGGCAGTCCATTTCGATATGGAGCAGTACGCCTACAAATCCCTGACCATCCCAATTTTGCAAGAGCTGCTGATGGAGGGAGAATTTCGAGATCGTGACGACATCGGAGTAACCCTGCAGGCGTACTTACGAGATAGCAAAGCAGATTTGCAGAGCTGGATTGCATGGGCCAAGCGGAGAGGCACGCCGATAACCGTGCGCTTGGTGAAAGGGGCCTATTGGGATGCGGAAACCATCCATGCCATCCAAAATCACTGGCCGCAGCCAGTCTTCAACAGCAAAGAGCTGACTGACGCTAATTTCGAGTGGCTGACTCAAGAGCTGCTGGAACATCACGAGTACCTGTATGCCGCAATTGGCAGCCATAACGTTCGCTCGCAAGCCAAGGCAATCGCGATCGCTCGTCAACTGCAGATTCCATCTCGACGCATTGAACTGCAGGTACTGTACGGTATGGCAAACACGCTCGCCACAGCACTGGTCGAGCAAGGGATGCGAGTCAGAGTTTATGCCCCGAGCGGTGAACTGATTCCGGGCATGTCCTACTTAATTCGACGATTGCTGGAGAATACAGCCAATACGTCTTTCCTCAAACAACGGGTGGGCAAGGTTGCTGACGATGTACTGTTAGCCGAGCCTGACGAGAACCAAACGGAGCCCCCGCTAGCCGAGTACGAGCCACAGTTTGAACGGGCTCCCTTGACGAATTTCAGCCAAGTTGAAGACCGAGATCGTGCACTTGAAGCAATACAAGCTGTCAGGCAGCAGCTAGGTCAAACGTATCGCCCGTTGATTGATGGAGACTGGATCGATACCGATCGCCAGATCGAGTCCCTCAACCCCTCCAAACCATCCGAAGTCATCGGACGGGTTCAGCTATGTGGCACTCCAGAGCTGGAACGAGCGATCGCGACAGCAAAAGCGGCTCTACCGAATTGGAGAGCGACAGCCGTTAAAGAGCGATCAGCCCTCCTGCAGCGCATCGCCGATCGCATACAGGCTCGACAGGCCGAGCTAGCAGCCTGGATTGTGCTGGAAGTCGGCAAGCCCCTGAAACAAGCGGATGCGGATGTCGTCGAGGCTATAGATTTTTGCCGCTACTATGCTTTCGAAATGGAGCGGCTAGAGGCGGGAGAACGCTACGACCTACCCGGTGAAGCCAACCGATATCGCTATCGATCTCGCGGCATTACCGCCGTCATCTCCCCGTGGAATTTCCCCCTCGCTATTCCCACCGGTATGACAGTGGCCTCGTTAGTCACGGGCAACTGCACGATTCTGAAACCCTCCCAGCAGTCTTGCGTCATTGCTGCCAAGTTTGCAGAGATTGTGGAGGCAGCGGGCGTGCCCTCAGGGGTATTCCAATTTGTGCCGGGCTCGGGATCGGACGTGGGGCGATCGCTGGTGCGCAGTCCGAACGTGCATACGATTGTGTTCACAGGGTCTCAGCACGTGGGATGCGAGATTTATGCAGAGGCTGCGGTGCTGCAACCGGGTCAGCACCATCTCAAGCGCACCATTGCCGAGATGGGGGGTAAAAATGCCGTCATTGTGGATGCCAGCGCAGACCTAGACAAAGCCGTGCAAGGGATTGTGCAATCTGCGTTCGGGTATAGCGGCCAGAAATGTTCCGCTTGTTCGCGGGTTATTGTCTTGCCGTCCGTTTACGACGAGTTCCTGCGCAGACTCGTCGATGCAACGCGCTCCCTCTCAGTCGGCCCTGCAGACTTGCCGAGTACAGTTGTTGGCCCCGTCATTGATGAGATATCTCAGCCGCGGATTCGAGAAGCGATCGTCTCCGCTAAGGCAACAGCAACCCTAGCGCTAGAATTAGCTGCCCCCGATGAGGGCTACTTTGTAGAGCCGACCATTTTCACCGATGTAGTCCCAGACTCCGACCTCGCCCAGCAGGAAATCTTCGGCCCGGTGCTGGCAGTATTGCGAGCGGCAACCTTTGATGAGGCGATCGCCATTGCGAATTCAACCTCCTACGCATTGACCGGCGGCCTATACTCGCGCACACCATCTCACATCGAGCAGGCCCAGCAAGACTTTGAGGTGGGCAACTTATACGTCAATCGCGGGATTACGGGGGCGATCGTAAGGCGGCAGCCGTTTGGCGGTTTCAAGTTATCTGGGGTGGGTTCGAAGGCTGGCGGATCGGATTATTTGTTGCAATTCCTGGAACCGCGAACCGTAACAGAGAATGTCCAGCGACAGGGATTTGCTCCAATTGAGCGAGCATAACTTGAAGAGATCGAAGGTAGATAACCAGCAGCGATGGGCACACTGGAAGTCCTTGCCCCCGGTTGCCTATCATCTTGCCACCACTCTGCCCCCCTTAAGTTCCGCATTCAATTCCCCTCCATGCGATCGCCCCACTCCGAAAGTTGTAGGTAATTG
This sequence comes from Cyanobacteria bacterium J06642_12, assembly GCA_039817825.1. Lineage (GTDB taxonomy): Bacteria > Cyanobacteriota > Cyanobacteriia > Thermostichales > PCC-7336 > PCC-7336. Next base: position 36,270 of record JBCBVA010000020.1, read on the forward strand.
ATCCCAGACATCGTGAAGAAATGCGAAGAGCTTCAAGCTAGACGCCGGTTGGGTTGCTTGATATAACGGATGTAAAGCCAAGGCAAACATTATGTTGCAAGACTACAGGCTAATTCGCAATTACCAAGTCGTAACAGATGCCATGGTGGATATGTGGCAGCGGGGATACCGCTCTGACGATCTGCGACTCATTATCGACGGCTACATTCTGGCCCTGCGAACCCAAAGCACGTTCGAGCCGTTCGAAATCCGTCGATTGGAAGACGAAGCGATTCGTTTCCTACATGACGCTGCGAATTTCGAGCCCCCTGTACCTCAACCCGAAACGCTCCCCAGATATTAGGGCAGTAGCGCTTGCCTTGGTGACACCGTCTACAGCAGGCTGCCAGCAATCATGCCTGCGAGTAGAACAAATCCGACAGTGACATTCTGGCGAAAAATTTTTGGAAATAAGGTCTTTGAAGGCTGCTGTTCGTGCAGCTTTTTTGTTTGCCAAGCCCACACACCGCAAGCAGCCAGCAGCGCCAGGTAGTAAGCCAGGCTGAGGTTGAGGAGTAAGCCGGTACACAGCAGAAAAATAGCGGCCCCAACAAAAAACAATCCGATCGCCGTGGGAGCCAGCGGGCCGAAAAAGCGAGCACTAGATTTGATGCCAACTTTTTCGTCATCTTCGCGATCGGACAGCGCGTAGACCGTATCGAACCCCAACGTCCACAGCACCGTCGCCGCCCAGAGAAAGAATAGTGCGGGCTCCCAGATAGGTCGATCGTCTAGCTGTCCCGTTACCGCAGTCCAGCAAATCAAGACGGCAAATCCCCAGGCAATGCCCAGTACCAGTTGCGGAACCGGAAACACCCGCTTGGCTCCCGGGTACAGCGCAATCACCGGAACCGCTGCGGCACATAAGCCAAAGGTGACCGGATTGAGAAACGTTGCCAAGACAAACGCACACATCAGTCCCACAACACCCACTACAGCTCCGACAGTGAGAGACAAACGTTTGGAGGCCAGAGGACGGGTCTTCGTGCGCTCCACCCGATCATCGAGGTTGCGATCCCAGATATCGTTGACAACGCATCCGGCAGCACTGGTGGCCAACGTGCCGACAATGATGATGGCGATTAGAGACACCGGCGGAGTTCCTCGCGCCGCTAACACTGCTCCCCACAGGGCCGGAACCATCAGAATTAACCGACCCGCTGGCTTATCCCAACGCAACAGATGCACGATCGCTAGCAAAGTCGAATTCATGGAGGCAAAAGACGAGGGAACGAGGGCGGATGGACATCGCCGCACCCCAGCATGTCTACACACTCAACGGCTGGCGAACTGTCGCACTTAGTGTATAGCGTTTGGCAAACCGCTAGGCAGACTATTGTCCCATCGGCTTATTCGCTCGCTAGAGCCAGAAACCTAACATCGCTCTAGAGCTTGAAGCGGTTTACTAGAGCTGAGAAGCGGAAATGAAAAAGCTGGTCAGGAATCCAGCGATCGTTGCCAGAGAAACGATCCCGCCTCCCAACTCGTAGGCTTCGGGCATCATGGTGCTGGCCAGCATCGCCAGAACGGCACCGCCCGATATGGACTGAATTACGGCACCCGCAGTGGGGGAAATGGCATTCACCAGCAGGCTGCCTCCCAGAGCGCAGGCACCGACTAATGCCACCTGACTGCTCCACAAGCCAAGAATTTTGCGGATGGTATAGCCCGCCTGCCGCATCCCGATTGAACTGGTCAGAGATTCCGGCAAGTTGGAGATAAACACCGCCAGCAGAAACGCACTTCCACTGGAGGGAGAGTGGGTGGCCATTCCAAGCACGATCGCTTCGGGAATGTTATCCAGCATAGTGCCGATAAAAATGGCTAATGGAGCCGACTGGGTCGCCAGAGAGGCTGCCAGTAGCCGTTCTTCTTCTGGGGACAAATCGAGTTCGATACTGTCGATCGCCTGCCGCTTCCAGGCCGCTAAATTAGCCTCTGCCCGAACTCGGGAAGTGTTTGTGGACTGCAGACGCTCTGCCAGCACGCGGCTGAGGGAGCTAGCCAAATGAGGTGAGCGGGCCAAAATGCGTTCGAAATGGGGGCGATCGAGACGATAGAGGCGCATGCGGCTACTGGCGACCACCGTGGCAGAACGGGGTTTCCCGGTCAGCAGGGCCATTTCTCCAAATACTTCACCCGGCCCCAGGCGGGCGATCTCCGCGCCATCCAGCACGACATCTGCGGTACCTTTGGCAATCATTCCCAGCCAGTCACCTTCATCCCCCGCCTCGAACAGCACTTCTCCAGAGGGGACAACCACCTCCTGCACCATCCCCACTATGGCCTGTGCTTCAGAGGGGGGGATGGTCTGCAACACTTTAATGTGGGCCAGGGCGCTGAGCACAGTTTCCGCTTCCCGCTGGCGACTGCGGAACAGAAAGCGGCGGCGAGTGGAAGGGTGACGCAAAAATCCGCCCAAGGTATCGATATACCGAGTGGCGATCGCAAAGCAGGTCCCCCCCAGACAAAAACCGAGGGCGATGGGGATAATACCGCTGGCTTCAAATACTGGCAGGGCAATCTCAAAGGCGATCGCCGAGATCAACGTGCCACTACCAAAGGCCATGATGGCAGCGGACACGGCACGACGAGGTTGCCACACTATCCCCAGCAACGAGCCCAGCAGCAGGCTAGAGGCGGCAAGTAAACCCTGCAGTAGGGCGCTCAGGGTCATGAATTCTAGGGGGCAGCAACGGGTTGATTGTATAGCAATCCGCTCTAAGGCCTGGAGTCTGTAGACACCTCAAAGGCTTAATTAGCAAGGAGAGATGATTAGAAAACTCTCCGTAGCGGATTGTCGATCGCTAAGGCGCTCAGTCTTGCATTCAATCCGCCAAGATCTCGGCAACTTCCCCACTCTCTCTCGCGCAGCAAAACCACCGTATCCCAACCTAGAGAGCCAGCATTCAGGCTAGCTTGTAACTTAATAGACTTTCGCTCCGGGTAGTCCGATCGATATGCTGGAGGCGTTCGCTACCCCCAACGCACAATGACCGCTGCTGCTCCCATCAAATTCGGCACCGATGGCTGGAGGGCCGTGATTGCCGACCAGTTTACCTATGCCCAAGTGCGACGGGTGGCCCAGGCCAGTGCTCGTATCCTGGCGAAAACATTTGCCGGCAGTGGAGTCGTTATCGGCTACGACAATCGCTTTTTGTCCGAGCAGTTTGCTCGTACTGCGGCTGAAGCCGTGGCATCACTGGGAATGCCAGTGATGCTCTCCACTTGCGCGGCCCCCACACCAGCGTTTAGCTGGGCGGCTAATCAACTGGGGTTGCACGGTGCATTGGTCATTACCGCTAGCCACAACCCTCCTGAATACTCCGGCATCAAAATCAAGGGCGCCTTTGGCGGTTCGGTCACGGCTGATGTCACTCGTCAGGTAGAAGCCATTTTGGAGGAATTACCGGCGGCAGTTGAATCCGATAATGCCCCTGAAATCGAGGATTTTGACCCTTGGCCCATGTATTTGGAGCAGTTGGGCAAGCAGGTGGATTTGGATGCCATTCGCAACAGCTCGGCCAAAATTTGGATTGACGCGCTACACGGCTCTGCCGCCGGTGGGATGACTCGCCTATTGGGCGATCGCATTCAAGAGCTGCGTGGCTACCGCGATCCGCTATTTGGCGGCTTGTCCCCCGAGCCCCTCCCACCGCAGTTAGCGACAACGATGGAAACCATCTCAAAAGACGACGCCCCTCTAAAAGTGGGCCTTGTGTTTGACGGTGATGGAGATCGGATTGCAGCCGTAGATGGCTCCGGCAAGTTTCTCAGCCCCCAAATTTTGATTCCCATCTTGATCGAGCACTTTGCAGACCGGCGCGGCTATCGCGGAGAGCTGGTCAAGACAGTGAGCGGGTCTGAACTATTCGCCAAGGTTGCTGCCTTGTACGATATCCCCGTCACCGAAACCCCCATCGGCTTCAAATACATTGCCGATCGCATGCTAGAAACGGATGTCCTGATTGGCGGCGAGGAATCGGGGGGAATCGGCTTTACCGGTCACATTCCCGAGCGAGATGGCATGCTGTCGGCCCTGTATCTGTTAGAGGCGATCGCTGCAAAGGAAAAAGGCCTGAGCGACATTTATGCCGAATTGCAAGAGCGCACGGGCTATACGTCCTTCTACAATCGCCGGGATTTACATCTCAGCGACAAATCCAAGCAAGAAGCCCTGATGGCATCGCTGGACACCGAGCCTCCGACTAAGATTTTGGGGCGATCGGTGAAAGAGCACTTGACCAAAGACGGTCACAAGTTTGTGCTGGAAGACGGTAGCTGGTTGATGATTCGCGCTAGCGGAACGGAGCCGGTGTTGCGGTTGTACTGTGAGGGGCTGAGTAGCGAGGCGGTGGAGTCGTTGTTGGACTGGGCCGAGGAGTGGGCAGCGTAGTAGGGGTAATTGGTCATTAGTCACTGGTCATTAGTCACTGGTCATTAGTCACTGGTCATTAGTCACTGGTCACTGGTCATTAGTCACTGGTCACTGGTCACTGGTCATTAGTCACTGGTCACTGGTCACTGGTCACTGGTCACTGGTCATTAGTCACTGGTCACTGGTCACTGGTCATTGGTCATCATTCATTGGTCACTGGTCATTAGTTAAGTCACCTCCGGCAGAGCCGGAGGCTTAGTAGGCTTAGCCCCCAAGGGGCAGTCCTCTCCTAGATTGTCGG
>JBCBVA010000021.1:0-40926 GCA_039817825.1 Cyanobacteria bacterium J06642_12
ACAGGGGCACATCAGGTATTCAGATTCCAGATCGGCTCGCCACAGCATGGAAAACACCTGCCGCACATGCGACATCTCCCCCAAATGGGAGCCACACATAATGGCGATGTCGCGATCCGCTAAATTAAACCGCTCGCAGGCCCCCGAAGACAGCGCAGCTAGGGATTGAAATGGCTTCAGGGAGGAGCGGATAAATGTCGCCGACGAGCTATCCCCTGCACTCAGCAACGTCCTCCCCTTGGCATCGGCAACAACCGCTTGAGCGTGATGGACAGACTCGGGAATCCCCTCCCGCAACAAATGGGCCAACAGGGGAGGATTAGAAGGACGGCGGTCTAGACTCATTAGCGAAGTACAATCGAGTTTGTTCAGCGTAGTCCATTCAAGAATCTACTTCACGTTCGATCGCTTCAGCCGTGGCCAAATACCCTTCCTGTGTCAGTTGCTGCAACACAGTCTGAGCTTCCGAATGGGTGGAATAATGACCCACCAAGTAGACTTCCTGTCCGGCCAACTGCGCTGGTGTAGCAGTGGGGGCTACCGCCCGGACAGCTTCAATAGTGTCGCCAGATTGAGGGGTTATCAATACCCGGTACCGAGCTGGATAGCGTCTGGCGGCTGAAACGATATCCGTGGTGTTGGAGATCGGTACCGGTTCCCCACTCACAGGTAACGATTCTGTATTGAATTCAGGATTGAACGTCCCATCGCCGGAGTAGCGTCCGGAGAAGGCCGTCTCTGACGATACGATTCCTGGTGAAATCCCGGCAGACGAGGTGGACTCGGGAATAGAGCTGATACCTCCTGCCGGGCCACTGGTGGAGTCGTTGGAGGGGCGATCGGGAGCGCTGTTAAGTGAATTGTTACTGGGGGGGGTGTTGCTGGGGGGACTGGGTCTCTCTACCGTGCCACCTCCATCAACTGGGGGCACATCCGACACGAATGGTACGGGCCGAAACTCGCCTGTCTCCGAGTCAGTGTTAGCCTCAGAAACAGTGGATGATTCCGTAGGAGCAGGAGATTCCGCGTTGGACTGCGCAGAAGCTGAGGAAGTAGTTTGCCGATCGTACAAGTTGGGAACCGCAGCCGTATTTATCCCTTCAGCATTAGCTGCGTTGTAGGCTACTTCCCCCTGAAGTTTGTCGATCGCCCCTAAGCGGTTGCCGTGGGCGTGAATAATATTGCCTTGAGTGGCGTTATGAATGTTGTAGTTGCCGTTGCCTTCAAAATGATTCCCCCCTGCCTCAGACGATGTTCCCAAATTGGGTAGCGCCTGGGAGATTGCCACCAGCCCATCTTCTAAATTTTCGGTGATTGCGTTATTGCGCAACACTGGCTGCGATTGACCGGTAATGACGAGGCCGCTGCGGTTGCGAGAAATCCGGTTATGGGCGACTACCGGGCGGGAGTTTTGCCCGATCGCGATCCCGTAGCCAGTTTCCTGAATCAGATTGCCGACAATCGTGGGAGTCGAGGTGCCCAACACCGAAATTCCATTCGCCCCATTGCGATAAAAACGGTTGTTAGAAATCATTGCCGCAGACGAACCCGCCAGAAAAACACCATCGTGAACGCTGCCGCTAAACGTATTGTGTTCGATGACAGGAGATGTGGATTCCGTCCACACGGCATATCCTCTGCGCCCTTCATTGCGCACCGAAATCCCTCGAATTTCAGCACCATCTTGCGGCAGGATGGCAATACTTTGTCGGGCCATTGTGGGGCTAATAAAATCTCCCCCTCCCACAATGTCGTAGCCAACTCCGTAGGTGCTTTCATCTCCTCGTAGCACCACTCCAGAGGGGAGTCGAAGGGGGAATATCTCACCCGTATCGCTACTGTAGGTACCTGGGGATAGCTGAATGGTTGTTCCTGCCGACGCTTGGGCTAATGCGGCTGTGATGGTGCGCAGCGGAGCATCGGCGTTCCCGTTGCCACTATCATTGCCAATTCCGGGGTTGACGTACAGAGTGCGCAAGCTGGTGGGGGATGAGGCGGGGTTGGGATTGACTGGAACTTGAGCCTGAATGGGTTCCGCATAGCTTGTCAGCATTGCGAAACAGAGCCCGACCGTACTTGCCAGCAGTCCATATCTCCATCCCTTTCTATCGTGCTTCGTACCCACTGTTTCACCTCCGGAATTCGCCCGTAACCGATTGCTCGCAGAACCTCACATCTCTGGTATCCCGAAGTACCCAGTGCCCATCATGCTTCAGTGACAGGGAATGAGCACCGCAGCTAACTAGGGAACGTACACGTGCAGGATAGAGCCACCAATTGAGATACGTGCATTTATTTTTTACAATGCACGCTATATGTAGTATCTCTTACCTTTAGCGATTGCGCTCGCAATTGCGCTTCAATCTCAGTGATTTCAGGAAAGAAAGGGATTCCCCTAACAAGAATATTTGATGCAGATGACACTATATGCAGCGAAGAAACTATCGCAACAGGTACTTGAACGAGCCCTCGAACGATGACGCTAGGATAAGAACGCCTTGACTGCGAACCTTCTCTTGCCTGTTGACTCCATGTCTAATTCCAATGTTTCTGATATCGCCAATTATGGTACCGCCAACTCAGGTGCGGCTGTGCCAATGGCGATCGCCAGGATTCTCGACGCCAATCTCGACCGATCGCGGGAAGGCTTACGGGTGGTTGAAGACTGGTTTCGTTTCTCAGCAGAGCAGACTTCAGTGGCTGCAGAGTGCAAAGATATGCGCCAGAGGTTGGCTGCTTGGCACAGTCCGCGCTATCGTGCTGCTCGCGATACCCCTGGAGATCCTGGTACGCAGCTCCATCACGAGCGAGAAGCTCGACGGAATAGCTTGACCGATCTGTTGCTGGCGAACTTCAGTCGAGTCCAAGAAGCGTTGCGCGTGCTGGAGGAATACGCCAAGCTAGACACCCCTGAGATGGCGGCAGATTGCAAGCAGATGCGCTATCGAATCTATGTCTTGGAGAGCATGGCTATGGACAACCAGTTACGCGCTCGCCTCAAGCAGGCCCAACTGTATTTGATTACGTCCCAAACCCCCAATTGGTTGGACGCGGTCGAGGCCTCGTTACAGGGGGGAGTGAGGCTGGTGCAATATCGCAACAAAACCGGCGACTATCGCACGATGTGCACTGAGGCTGCGGCACTGAAAGCGGTGTGCGATCGCTACGGTGCCATCACCATTGTCAACGACCGTGTCGATATTGCCCTCGATATCGGGGCTGATGGAGTTCATCTGGGCCAAACGGATATGCCGGTAGACACCGCTCGCGAGATGCTGGGGCCTCAACGGTTGATTGGCCAATCCACCACGAATTGGGAGGAAATGGAACGGGCGCTACAAACCTCCGCCGATTACATCGGTGTCGGTCCGGTGTATGCCACGCCCACAAAAGCGGGAAAAGTTCCGGCGGGACTAGAGTACGTTCGCTTGGCTGTCGAAAAAGCAACGGTGCCCTGGTTTGCCATTGGAGGCATTGATGCTCGCACGTTGCCAGAGGTCGTGGAGGCCGGTGCCACGCACGTGTCGGTGGTGCGATCGCTGATGGCCGCCGACAATCCCACCGAGGCCGCCAGAGACATGCTAGACATCCTTAAAGAAGATCGGCTACTTGCGGCGCAATAGATGCCTGCGTTGAATGATGGAAGGCACAAATAATTAGCTTGCTTAGAGAGTTCTAGTACGTGAATGCAATGGGTGTGACTTTATTCGTCAACGGCGAATCTCAACAGGTGCCGCTCGACCTAACTATGCGGCAGTTGCTTGTTCACCTCAAGCTCGAACCCAGAATGGTGGCCGTGGAATACAACGGCGAGATCCTGCACCGACAAAATTGGGATGGCACCGTCATGGGGGAGGGCGATCGTCTAGAGATTGTCACGATGGTCGGTGGAGGCTAGCAACTTTTGCCGGCGTCTTCTTAGGGAAATGCTGCGGTCTTGGAACTACAGCCCGTGCTAAAACGCTCGCCTACACCGTTCGAGTTGCTATAGCGATCGGCAATCCGCTACGGGGAGTTTGCTAATCACCTCTCCTTGCAAATTAAGACTTTGAGCTGTCTAAGACTCCAGACCTTAGAGCTGATTGCCATAGCAGAACAAATCGTTAACAAACAAGCGTCGCCAGAGACATTTTCTCCCGCGACGCTGAATAGCCCGGTCAAGCAGCAGGGCGAGCCGGCTGCATGACTCAGTCAATCTCTATCTAGTGGGCGGCCTTCAGATTTAGCATTTCCACTAAAAACTCAGCACGTTGCTTATTCACGTCCGACTGAATAGCCGCGACAATCGCCTCCTGCTCGGAAGGACCTAAGTTCTTCGAGCCCAGTGCATATCGGACTACATCTTTGATTTGAGCAAAATCCATACCAATCGATTCCTCTGAGAACCAACGACTATTCTTAAACCGTCTCGACTCCATACCGGGCCTCCATTCATAGGGAGGATGATGGAACCGGGATATGCAATGCGCTCAAGTCTCGTAACGAGACTGCCGACAAACCAACGTACGGATGGCGGACGACACGATGCAACTGAGACGGTATTAAAAGTAACACTCCGTATTTTTACGGGTACTGCGCAAAACCTCCGTCTTGAGATTCAAGTTCAAAAACTGGAGGAAGATTGGAAACTTGCCTTTAACCATGCACCACGGGCGGCGAACCAGTCCTGCGGTACTGAGTGGAGCGTCGTGCGGAGATACTCCGCACCGTGAAGTGAGCTATCCAACACATGCTTCAACGCTATATGTAGCGCACACTGCTCTCTTTTTACCCAGTTTTTCCTAGATGGGCAAGCAAAAATACGTTAATGCTCATTCTGAGATCTTGTCAGTTAGAGAGGGGAAAGCGCTGGAGCCAACGACCAACGAGGGGAGTCGCAGCAAACAACCTGCTCGCCCACTGACAATGTGACTGGCGGGCGCAGGGAACTTTAATCGCGAGCGCCGACTTAGCAATTGCTCTGGCAGGGTGGATGTGAACTGGAACCAATCGAGCACTGGTTCCGGTTTGTTGAGGGAAAATATCTGAAACTAATCGGAACGGCGTTAGACCGTTCTAAAGGCTGTAACCGCTTTGTCTACTGCAACACAGCCATGAGAAGGAAAGGTGTGCGACCCAGATCTAAATGTTAGTATGGCCTGAATACTGTGATGCTCAAAGTAGCTGTTTCTGACTCCTGATTCACTCCACCTTGCAGCTAGTCGCAGGACTCATTTCAAGAGGGACTTGCCGTGACCGCTCCACCCGTAGCTCAGCCCAACTTAGCCCCATCCGATCTGGACGCCCAAACTGACGCTGCTGCACTTGAATCGACATCTACTATTGGCGATCGCCAGATGATTGTCATCTTGGATTTTGGCTCGCAATATTCAGAACTGATTGCCCGTCGTATTCGAGAAACAAAGGTTTATTCGGAAGTTCTTTCTTACAGCACCTCTGCCGAGCAACTGGTGAAGCTCAAGCCTCGCGGCATTATTCTCTCCGGTGGTCCCAACTCTGTTTACGATCCTCATCCTCCCCTCTGCGATCCGGGTATCTGGGACTTGGGGATTCCCATCTTGGGAGTTTGCTACGGCATGCAGCTAATGGTTCAGTCACTGGGTGGTAGGGTCGAACCTGCAGAAAAGCCCGAGTACGGTCGAGCCGAGCTCTCGATTATCGATCCGACTGACTTGCTGACGAACGTTGAAGATGGCGGCATCATGTGGATGAGCCACGGCGATTCGGTCACGAGTATGCCAAACGGCTTTGAAGTCTTGGCAAAAACTCAGAATACGTCTCACGCGGCGATCGCCGATTGCCAACGCCATCTTTATGGCGTTCAGTTCCACCCAGAGGTGGTGCATTCGGTCGATGGCCAAGCTCTGATCTGCAATTTTGTCTATCACATTTGCAAGTGCGAACCCACTTGGACGGTGGAGGCATTTGTGGATGAGGCTGTCCGTGAGGTACGAGCCAAAGTGGGCGACAAGCGAGTGTTACTAGCGCTCTCGGGTGGAGTAGACAGCTCCACACTGGCATTTTTGTTACATAAGGCGATCGGCGACAATCTCACCTGCGTGTTTATCGACCAAGGATTTATGCGCAAGGGAGAGCCGGAGCGTCTGGTGGAACTATTTGAAAACAAGTTCCACATCCCTGTGGAGTTCGTCAAAGCTCGCACGCAGTTTATTTCTAAGTTGGACGGGGTGATCGACCCCGAGCGCAAGCGCAAAATCATCGGGGCTGAGTTTATCAAAACGTTCGAAGTGGAATCGAAGCGACTGGGTCCCTTCGATTACTTAGCTCAGGGCACTCTCTATCCCGATGTGATCGAATCTGCCAATACCAACATCGATCCCAAAACAGGCGAACGGGTAGCAGTCAAAATCAAGAGTCACCACAACGTCGGTGGTTTGCCGAAGGATTTGCGGTTTAAGCTCGTCGAACCCCTGCGCAAGTTATTTAAGGATGAAGTCCGTCAAGTAGGGCGCTCCTTAGGGCTGCCGGAAGAGATTGTCATGCGCCACCCCTTCCCCGGCCCCGGCTTGGCGATTCGGATTATTGGTGAAGTGACAGCCGAACGGCTTAATATCCTACGCGATGTTGACTTGATCGTGCGGGAAGAAATCAATCGGGCCGGATTGTACTTTGATGTTTGGCAAGCGTTTGCCGTCTTGCTGCCTACCGTACGCTCGGTCGGCGTGATGGGAGATAAGCGTACCTATGCCTTTCCCGTCGTTGTGCGCGTAGTCAGCAGCGAGGACGGAATGACGGCTGACTGGTCGAGGTTGCCTTACGAAGTGCTGGAAACCATGTCAAATCGGATTGTGAACGAAGTCGATGGCGTCAATCGAGTGACGTACGATATCACGTCCAAACCGCCTGGCACGATTGAGTGGGAGTAGGTTACTGTCTCAGTGCCGTCTTTCATCTCCAATATTGTCTGTAACTTTATCGAGCCCTCCTCGTTTAACGAGGGGGGCGTATTTTCAGGTTGAATCAAATCCCGTCAAGCCCCCTCAGGCCACAGTCTCTAACTGACGCTCTTGTTGCTCCAGAATCTCTTCAAAATCTTCGTCTGCACCGTCGTTACGCACCGATTGAACTGCCGATCCACTCGCTTGAGCTAGGTAGATGCCACTCAGCACAACGGCAAATCCCAGCCAGGTTGATGGCCCAACCCCCTCTGCAAATAAGACCCAGGCGAGCAATGCACTCACAACCGGCTCCACCAACATAGCCACGGATACGAAGCTAGAAGACAGCCGATCCATACAGTCTGCCAGCAATCGCTGGCCCAACCCTTCGCTGACTAGCCCCATTCCCAAAGCGGCAACAATGGCAATTTCGGTGGTAGGCACCAGTTTCCCCTCGGTCATACACACCAAGGGAATCAGTAGTGCGCTGCCGACGCCACAGCGCCACAGCACAATTGTGGTAGCGGAGAACCAGCACCTCAATCGCTCGATTAACAGTAAATACGCGCTCAGAAAAACGGCGGAGAGTAAAGCATAGAGATCTCCGATCAACAGGCCATCCGAACTGTGGAGGTCTTCTAGGCCGATGCCGATCGCTCCAGCCAGCGCGATCGCCACCCCCACCAAAAACTGTCGATCGAACCGTTTGGAAAACAATAGCCAACTACCCAACGTTGTAAAAATCGGTGTCAGGTTATTGAGCAGCATGCTTTTGGCCACTGTTGTGTACTGCAAAGACGCAGACCACAGGCCCAACGAGGTGATTGAGATAACTCCCGTCCCCAACAACAGGAGTAGCTGCTCTCGGGTCATATGTGTCGGTTGCTCGATTGGAGCCGGGGCAGACTCAATGGGCGAGCTCTGGCTAACGAGAGATCGCTGACTGAGGAAACGGCCGCAGCCGAATACCAGAAAAAATACAAGCATGCGATTGAGTACCGCACCGTTGGGACCCAGCTCTGTTTCGCTCAATCGAATAAAAATGGGGGCAAACGATACAGCCAGCACTGCCGTCCCCAAGGTCAAGTAAGCAGAGGACGGCGGCTTCCTAACAGCGGTATTGAATAAACCAAACATCGTGTAAACGAAATTACTAAATAACGTTGCAATTGATTACTAAAGCTAACGTTTAAGATCTCATATATTTGGTTTTAGATCATCAGTCAGGCGCTAGTGTTTTCACCAAGAGACGGAATTTGCCGATCGCTGCTAGATTTGCGCAATTCACTATTGCTTGACCCCGTTGAATTCTCGATCGGCTGTGGTGAGCAATCTGCTGGCTCAACGAGACTTCCTTGGACAGAGACTTGCCGCCATAGGCCTGAATTCAGCAAGATTGCATCTATCTGAGCTGCCCGAGCTAGACCGTATCCATTGCAGCGCTGTTGGCAGCGCTGAGTGCTACTGTCGATAAGGACTGATTGCTGATGACGCCATGTTGCGAGCTGGAATTGTAGGGCTGCCAAACGTTGGGAAATCGACCTTATTTAACGCGTTGTGCGAAAACGCCAAGGCAGAGGCCGCGAACTTTCCCTTCTGCACCATCGAACCCAATGTCGGTTTGGTTTCAGTTCCCGATCCTCGCTTGCAGGTGCTCTCCGACATCAGTCAGTCCAAGCAGGTGGTTCCTAGCCGCATCGAGTTTGTGGACATCGCTGGCTTGGTCGAAGGGGCCAGCCAAGGGCAGGGGCTGGGCAATCAGTTTCTGTCGCATATTCGCCAGGTCGATGCGATCGTGCAGGTGGTGCGCTGCTTTGACGATCCCAATGTGGTGCACGTGTCTGGGTCGGTCGATCCAGTACGAGATGCTGCTGTTATCAATCTGGAGCTAGCTCTGGCGGACCTGGCTCAAATCGAGCGACGGATGGAACGGCTGCGCAAGCAGGCTAAAAGCGGCACCAAAGAAGCCCAAATTGAAATGGCAGCGCTGGAGCGATTGCAGGTGGTGCTGGACGAAGGAAAGCCCGCCCGTGCCGTAGAGCTGACCGAAGAGGAGGATGCTCTCATTAAGTCGTTAGGCATGTTGACCCGCAAGCGAATTATCTATGCTGCCAATGTCTCGGAAGACGAACTGGCAACCGGCAATGAGTATGTCGAGACCGTCAAAGACATGGCGACCAGCGAGGGAGCGGGTGTTGTCACGATTTCCGCTCAGGTAGAAGCAGAGTTGATCGAACTAGATGAGGCCGAACGGCAAGACTTTTTAGAGTCCCTTGGGGTAGACGAAGGGGGGTTGAAGTCTTTGGTACGGGCAACGTACGAGCTGCTGGGGTTACAGACCTACTTCACCTCAGGAGAAAAGGAAACCCGAGCTTGGACGATTCCAGCGGGTGCCACCGCTCCGCAGGCGGCTGGAGTGATTCACTCGGACTTCGAACGAGGCTTCATCAAAGCTGAAACCGTCGCCTATAAAGACTTAGTTGAAACGGGCTCAATATCTGCGGCCAAAGAGAAAGGGCTGGTGCGCAGCGAAGGTAAAGAGTACATGGTGAATGAGGGGGATGTTATCTTGTTCCGGTTTAACGTCTAGCGATCGCAACTGCCCTCAAAGAGCCCACTCCCCGGAGCCCTCAACATTCGACTTCCGCTTACACAGTTGCTAGGACTCAGTATGATTGCGCTATATCCCGGCAGTTTCGATCCAGTCACGTTTGGCCATTTAGACATCATCAAACGAGCTGCCCGCCTGTTCGATCTCCTCATTGTTGCTGTCCTCAAAAACCCGAATAAACAACCGTTATTCACCATCGAGCAACGGCTGCTGCAGATTGCAACCGCCACCCAGCAATGGCCTAATGTTGAGGTCTCTACATTTGAGGGACTCACTGTCACTCACGCCCGCCAGCAGGATGCTACTGTTTTGATTCGCGGTTTACGAGCGGTGTCAGATTTTGAGTTCGAGCTACAAATGGCTCACACCAATAAAACCTTGGAGCCTGAACTAGAGACTATTTTTCTATCCTGCTCGACAGAACATAGCTTTCTCAGCAGCAGTGTCGTGAAAGAAATTGCTCGGTATGGTGGCCCGATCGAGCATCTCGTGCCCAAAAACGTTCGACTGGATTTGGAATCTGCATTTCAGCAGCGATCGTAGCTTTGTTTCGAAATGCTATTGCCCCCAAGTGCAACACTGAGTGAACACCCTCAATATTGTCACGCCTCTTCAAGAACACTAGACAATGCGAGTGGGAGCGCCTGCCACAAACTAAACTCTCGCTCTTCTTCCACCAAAAAACAGTCAATGCCACAGGCAGAATCCTTGGCATAGCTGGAGAGAGCTAGTGCTTTACCTGCAAATGTGACCTTGCGAAAATAATATTTGTTTTTATATGCGACACCTTCCAAGACTTGGGACCCTAGCCGGAAAGTTTGCTTAGTGATGGTATCTGCCTTCAGGATCACATTAGTCACCACACTGGGCTGCGTCGCTGACACGAACCGGTCAACGTAAATTAATGTACCCATCCGAAGAGAAAGATACGCAAAAATACTGAATATATTTGTGTAATAAGTTTCAGGTGATTAAGCGTCTTGCTATACCAGTTGGACCTGTGGCGCTACCGGGCTGAATTCAATCGCTCTTATCACCAGCTCCACAGCAATGGCTGTACCACTGCTATGTCTAAGCACGCTATGTCTGCTGATATCCATTCGTATGTTCTGGCAATTCCGCTCGGACAAAGCGGAGAACACATTCGACTAGCGTTTCAAGCTTTTTCGAAACCGAGGAGAGGCAATCATGAACATGGGCCATAGCCCTACAAGCAGCCAGCGACCCGCGCCACGATAACTTCTACGAGTGTTCCTGGCAATGACATAGCAGCCACAGACATAAAAGACGCACAGTCCAGCAGCGATCGCGGTACTCATAAGGATTACCTACAGCAGTCAAAGACTATCCAGGCCACTGAGAATACGTCCCAGGACACACTCCCTCGAACAAGCACAGAAGACAGTCTTCCATTTATCTGAGACTAAGCCTATACATAGCCCTCCAGGGAGGACAGGAAGAAGAAGAGGCGAAAGAAACAGACCAATCGCTAATACGCGTCCTGCAACTCATAAAAGTCAGGAGTCACATAATCCTTTCGCATGGGCCAGCCCACCCAATCCTCCGGCATCAAGATGCGTTTCAGGTTGGGATGCCCTTCGTAGATGATGCCATACATGTCGTAGGTTTCGCGCTCTTGCCAGTCAGCAGTCTTCCAGATCCAGTACATGGACGGAACGCGGGGATCGTCTCTCGGCACAAACACCTTGATGCGCAGCTCTTCGGGGCGTTCGGCTCGATCGGATAGCTTGGTCAAATGATAGGTGCTGACTAAATCCTTACCGGGCCCCAAATCGTAACCACATTGACACTGCAGGTAGTTGTAGCCCATGCCGTATATCAGTTTGGCGATGATAGGCAGCACTTCCCGAGACAGAGAGATCATCTCGACATTGCGATGATCGCGGCCCAAGAACTCGTGCTCGAAGCCGTTTTCACTCAGAAACTGGGATACAGGTCCGCGATCAAGGGATTCGCCCCCATCCTGCACAGCTACATCGGTAGTCTCGCTCATTTACTGTCCGGCCTCCTGCGCCAATTTCTCGGGTTGTGCTGACTTGATGGCTTCCGGAACTTCGATTCCGTACATCGCTGCCAGCTCGGGGGGAGGAGCCTGGCGGGTCGCAGCTTCTAGATACTCACCAGTCAAAATTTCGGGTACTGGCTTGAGTTCGTGCGGTACAGAGTAGTACCGATGGGTGGGCATCTTGTTACCCAACTCTCGCATATCTTCCGCCGACATCTTCTTACGCAATTTGATGATGGCATCCATGATGGCTTCCGGTCGGGGAGGGCAGCCAGGGATATAGACATCAACCGGGATGAGCTTATCCACTCCACGTACAGTGGTATACGAGTCTGTGCTAAACATGCCACCGGTAATCGTGCAAGCGCCCATTGCGATAACGTACTTGGGCTCGGGCATCTGCTGGTACAACTTCACCAGGGCTGGCGCCATTTTCATGGTGACAGTGCCGGCAGTGATGATCAGGTCGGCCTGGCGGGGCGAGGAACGGGGCAACAGTCCAAAGCGATCGAAGTCAAACCGCGATCCAATCATGGCAGCGAATTCGATGAAGCAGCAGCTCGTGCCATATAACAGAGGCCAGACGCTAGACATCTTGGCCCAACTGTAAAGATCGTTGATGGTGGTCAGAATGACATTGTTGGATAGGTCGGACGTAACCTGCGGCTTCTCCACCGGAAACTGCAGCTCCTTCTGGGGATTGGCCCCGAGAGCATCCGATTCAGACGGCGTCATGACCATTCCAGCGCTCCTTTTCTCCAGGCGTATACGAGTCCAAAAATCAGAATTGTGATGAAGACGATCGCTTCAACGAAGGCGAGCAGCCCCAACTTGTGGAAAGCCACTGCCCAGGGGTATAGAAACACGGTCTCAACGTCAAACACGACGAAGACCAGAGCGAACATGTAATACCGAATGTTGAATTGAATCCAGGCCCCCCCTTGAGGCTCCATTCCGGATTCATAGGTGGTCAGTCGCAGACCGCTGCGCTGTTTCGGGCTCAGCAAATATCCTGCTGTCAGGGCAACCGCCGATAGCGTGCCGCACAATAGCAAGAACACGAGAAAGTAGTCGTAACCGGTCAGAACAAACACTCGGCCTTCGTCACATTGCTTAACGACTCGTACTTCAGTATATGCACAGTCCTACATAGGGATAGGACATTTGCGGCAATCTCTAGAAATGACCGATGGCTTCTCAGAACTAGCACCGTATGGATAGATCCAGAAAAACGCTCCACGCCATCTGAAGCACGCAAGAGATGAACGTGTAGGGGCCATTCACGGAACGAGGCAGCGCTAACACTGGTAATAGGCTTTTGCACCAGAAGGTCACGCAGAGTGACGGACTATTCCGCCTCTACCATGGCTTTGTAGTCTTCCGCAGACATGGTTTCGTCCATATCATCGGGATTGCTTAGGGAGACTTTGAATAACCAGGCATCGCCGTAGGGGTCATCAGCGATACTTTCGGGACTGTCCACCATGGCTTCATTCACGGCAACGACGGTGCCGCTAACAGGAGCGTAAAGATCTTCGACGGCTTTGACCGATTCAACAGAACCGATGGTGTCTCCCTTTTCGACGTCATCCCCTTCGTCAGGCAGACCCACAAAGACAATATCGCCTAGTTGATCGACGGCAAATGCCGTGATGCCGATTGTCGCGACGTTATCTTCAACCAGCAAGTACTCGTGCGAGTCAACGTAGCGAAGAGTTTCTGGATAATCCAGGGCCATGGGACGATGCTTCCTTACGCTCAAAATCACCGGCCAGTTGGGCTGTGTGCTCGCAACCGCCATTCAGGATTAAACCTCGGAATTTGTCTCGCCGTCAAAACCCGTCATTCCAATCTGTAATGACGGCCCCTTTCTGCAAGCATTCCCAGGGCAAGCGGGAGAAGCCAACAGAGTGGGTCTCATAAGGCTATTCGCAATCCAACAGTTCCGGATCGGCCCGCACTTGAACGTCCATCTGGCGCAGCAATCGGAGGGAAGCTTCTGAGCCGTCAATATGTTCGTCTGAGGTCAGCCAAAAGGTGGCTATGCCTAAATCGGCTAAGAACGCGATATATTCCCCCAGCGGAGGGCGATCGAATACGGCAGCTTTAACCACAGAGAATCCCCGTTCCACCCACGGAGCAGCCGCAAAGCGCTCGTAATAGAACAATTGGCCGATAGTCTCTTGTATACTTTCGGCCATGTCTTGGTGATAGAGCAGCTTGACCTCTGCCAACAATACGCGGTTGTCCTTGACGGCCAGGAAATCAAAAAATTGCCGATCTTCTCTGACCTCAATCCCCGCTAAGCGGAACCAACGGCGAAACTGGCGCAGCAATTCGTTGTGTTTTGGAGTGCGCTCTAATTGGCGGCGACGGCGACGTTCGGCCATCAGCGGATCGCACAGATCGCCGGAGGGCAAGCCACTGCTAGCGTAGTCAGGGGGTTCGTCAGGGTCGAGTAAGATATGCCCCCCAATGGGTTGTGGTAGTAGTTGGGGGATTGACCAGCTACTGAGTCGATCGGCATCTCGTTCGAATGGGTCGAAGTCCGGTACCGACTCCCGTTGGTCGGCAGCTGTCAACATGGCGTGGTTGAGGGGAGAGTCGGGGTTGACATCAAAAATCTGGCGTAGTTGCCACCCCGGCAGCCCTAAGTCATCCGCAAATTGCTCGGGTGAAATCACCTCGCGGTTTCGGTTCAAGGATTCGTTGGCAAAGTAGAGGGCTGCGATCGCCGGATAGACGGGTATGGGATGATTGGCGGGTACCAGCATGTTCCACATGGCTTCGGTCCAATCGATGCGGAACACTTCGGCTTCGGAACCGCTGCCCACCACCTGAAGCATTTTGGGGAAGCCTGGCTGCCATCCACACGGGTGGTCGTCAAATCGACAGCGTTGCCGTCCCTGATCGACTGTCATGGGAAAGCTGCCGTCGTAGAATCGCAGCGGGCAGACGTCGCGATCTCCATTTAAAAATTCTTCATCCCGCCACATGCTGGGGGAACTGGCGTGGCAACCGATACCGGATTGACCGTTACAAGCTTTGAGCCAGCGGCGCTCCCAATAATGCTCGGTCGCGGACTGCGGCAGAATGGGCTGAGGCACACCGCGCATATCGTAATTGAACAGAGGCCAAATTAGCTCGGTGCCATCTTGCAAGTGAGGCAGGTTGGGATGAGACTTACGGTAAAACGAATCGCAAATATCGGTGGCAATCTCCGCCAGGGTCATGCCTTTTGAATCTCCGATCCAGGGCAGGCGATCGTCCGAGTGGATGGCCAATGCTACTTCTAGGCCTTGAGGGTGAAACCCCATTGCAGAGCGACTGTACCGATGCAGTAATTGCATCGCCTGTAAGAATAAGTCGTAGCGGCGAACCAGAATCGCGGCCATAGCCGAGCATCACACGAATCGAATTATTGGCTCCGTAGCCAGACAGCTGCGCGCTCCATTTGGAGTCGCACGTGTCCCGCGGCTCAGCATACCCATGTAGCAAAGCAGAGCTGCAGGCAGGTCGTTCCCCTAGCAAATTGCCATTCCAGGCAGATTAAATGCCTGTGGCTTCAGTGCTCGAAGGAATTGACGCTGCCTACCTCAATCATTCAAGTCCAGCCCTCAAATTTCGGCAACTGAATTCACGAGGGTGATGGCATCAGTGCAAGATTTCCCCGATTCTATGTCAGTTCAGAGGAGCTAATTGAGTGAGACTTTTTCCTCGCAGCACCCGCGTTAAAGTGGTCTGCACCGTTTTCCCCACTCAGGTGAAGGGCTAGGAATGAGGGAGAGCAAAATCAGATTGTCCAGGATAGCAACCAGACCAAACGGCAACACTAACTAGCAATTGTGAACACGAAATGGTTTTGCTGGTTGCTCAATTGTTACGGCACGATCGCCTGCTACTAGGTTTCAGTCAGTCAATCGGTGTGCGTTGGTGCCCGAGATCGCGCTCAGAAGCTGATTCTGGCAGGCTATTTATCGCGCGACGCATTTTCTGCAACTTGTCGTGCTGTTTGATGCTGAATGTACGGTTGGTGCATTACTCTTAGGAGCGGACTACGTAACCAGAAACAGGAGACATTCGGTGGATACGGCGATCGAATTTATTACGGCACGAGAAATTCTGGATTCTCGCGGTCGACCGACTGTAGAAGCGGAAGTGTTTCTGGAAAGCGGCATTTCCGGTCTAGCGCAAGTACCCAGTGGCGCGTCTACCGGAAGCTTTGAGGCTCACGAACTGAGAGATGGCGATAACGAACGCTATGCCGGCAAAGGGGTACTGGCCGCTGTCTCGAATGTCGAAACGGTAATTGCTCCCGAACTCATCGGTCAGGACGTGTTGGAGCAAACCGACGTCGATCGCTTCATGATCGAGCTGGACGGGACTCAAAATAAGAGCAAGCTGGGTGCCAACGCCATTTTGGCAGTTTCGTTAGCTGCCGCTAAAGCAGGGGCTTCGCTAGTGGGTCTCCCCCTCTACCGCTACTTGGGTGGGCCTTTGGCCAATGTGCTGCCCGTTCCGTTGATGAATGTTTTAAACGGCGGTGCCCACGCCGACAACAACGTTGACATTCAAGAGTTCATGATTGTGCCGCTAGGGGCTCCAACGTTCAGTGAAGCGCTGCGATACGGAGCCGAGGTGTTTGCCGTCCTCAAAAGTATTTTGGGTAGCAAAGGACTGACCACTAGTGTGGGTGATGAAGGGGGGTTTGCCCCCAATTTGGGCTCAAATGCCGAAGCCCTCGATCTGTTGATGGCGGCGATCGAACAGGCCGGTTATACCCCTGGTCAAGACATTGCTCTGGCACTAGATGTGGCGTCTACTGAATTTTTCAGCAATGGCGTCTACACCTTTGAGGGTGCCGAGAAGTCTGCAGCAGATATGGTGGGCTACTACGAACAGTTGCTAGCGAAGTATCCTGTTGTCTCGATCGAAGATGGACTGGCTGAAGATGATTGGGCAAATTGGGCATTGATGACCCAGCAAATTGGCGATCGCTGCCAGTTGGTAGGAGACGATCTGTTTGTCACCAATCCCGAGCGGCTGCAAAAAGGCATTGATACCGGTGCAGGCAACTCCATCCTGATCAAGCTGAATCAGATTGGCACGCTGACTGAAACGCTGCAGGCGATCGACTTGGCTACTCGCAACGGGTTTACCTCTGTTGTCAGCCACCGTTCTGGTGAGACAGAAGATACTACAATTGCCGATTTGGCTGTGGCCACCCGTGCTGGTCAAATTAAAACTGGTTCTCTATCTCGCAGCGAACGAATTGCGAAGTACAACCAACTTCTGCGCATTGAAGCTGAGCTGGGAGATGCAGCCGTCTATGCCGGTCGTTCCTTCGGCTTGTCCTAAGCCCAATTGTCGGGCTTACTTTGGACGGATATCGCTAGTTTTCACAGACGCTGCAGTCAGCCCCTGGTGGGTTGATAGCAGATTGGCTATGCGTCGACGAACTATGTGTTGACACCCTAGGCGTTGATAGAGCACTAGAGAGACAGGGGAACCCCCTGTCGTTTTTGTTGACGCTCAAAATTAGTGTTAGGAACGTACGGGCAATCAGAGATCTGTCTGCGGGTAACCTCTGAGCATCTGGCAAGCGTGCAACGGGTGCGCTTCCGTCGAGTGTATGGAGAAATGCCCATGATGTCTGCACGCAATATTCCCCCCACCAACATGGTGAACGTCCTTGAGGAATTGGTCATTTGCGAGGCCAAACGGCAGATTGACGCACTCCCCGAAATCCAAAAGAAAAAACTGGCCCTAGCAGAGGTAGCAGCGTATGTACTCAATCAGATGAGCCCGATGTATGCCACGACGCGAGATGGATGGGCTCACCAGCGAGAGAAAGCCCTACGTCAAGTGGGGCGAGAGGTACAGCAACAGGTCCGCAAAGCCATTGTGAAGATGCGCACCTCCCCCGCCCGGATGGGAAAGCCATTGCCAGAAGCGGTCGAAGCGCGTAGCTCCCTCAACCAATTGCGAGTCATGCTCAAACAACCTGAATTGAGCTGGATGGATATTCCAAAGGTGGTTGAAGATCTGTTGAGTCGCGCCGGGCAAGCAGTCTGACGTATGCTCGAGCTACAGGGGTTGCCTAGTTTGGCGACTTAGAGCGCTCTCCCTCTCGCTGGTCCTCGCTCTCTGTATAACTAGCTCAATCTGTGCAACGACAGCCAGCTTCCATGACTCTACTGTTAAGCAGCTTGAATATTGAGCAACTTACTCGTTAACGCTCCAGCTAATAGAACAACGGATTCAAATCGCTCAGTTTCACCGACAAGTCTCACAGCCTGCCAATCTTGCAGCCTTATCTCCAGCTACTCATCTCATCTCCCTAAGCTCTCAATCATCCATGCGGTAGCGATCGCCACTTTTCATTGCGACCGTTCAACCCAACACTGAGATCGAGTCAGTGTTTGTCGCACCATCGCTGATGTCCAATTAAGCCGCTGGACCACAGTGTCTCATCCTGGCCGAGCCAGCCAATTTAGCCTCGATCTCTGCTCCTTTCCGTACTCTCTCTGTTTCTCGACTCATGGTTTCCGCCTCAAGAGATCCAAACCTTCAGCGCCAACTATCCCCCCTAACACCTGAATCAGTCCCTCGTAATCCATGTTTGTTCCGCTCTCAGCAACGTAAACAAACGCGATTCAATCAACTGTTTGCCGCGGTAGTCCCGCGAGAACGGGCATGGACATTATTCTTGGTCATAGCTCACCAAGCTGTGGATTGGGATACCGTTGGGGAGCCGCGAGCGCCCGTTCAAAAACGTCAGTTCGATCGCAAACCCAAATCCACATAATACCCCGCCGGCTTCCTGCACCAATTCTGCCGTAGCGATCGCCGTTCCTCCCGTCGCAATCAGATCGTCGACGATTGCCACGCGACTCCCTTTAGGAAAGGCATCGGCATGCATCTCCAGTGAATCGGTCCCGTACTCTAGCGCATAGTCTCGGCTGAGAGTTTGCGCGGGGAGTTTCCCTGGTTTGCGCACCGGAACGAACCCTGCACCTAACTGGCAGGCCAGCGGTGTTCCAAAAATAAAGCCTCGCGATTCAATCCCGACAACATAGTCAATCTTGCTGTCGCCAAAGCAGTGGCTCAGCTTGTCTACGCATGCTTGTAACCCTTGGGGGTTGCCCAACAGAGTTGTGATGTCTCGAAACACAATTCCAGGTTTAGGAAAATCGGGAATGCTGCGAATTAAGGGTTTGAGTTCCACGACACCACCTCTCTTTACTCACAAGAGCCTGACACTCACAAGAACTGTACAAGGAATTTCCGCAGGCAATCTGTCAAGAACGCTGAAACCCGGTTCAGCACACCAACACTACGAATAATTGCCGGTCAGACTGACTCGTCAACCTCAATTGCTGGGTTCGGAGTCTGTGAGGAGTAGATATAGTAAACAGACTGCTTTGTCTGCAACAACAGGCTTCGGCACCCTAGTCGGCGGGAGCCGAGAACGTGTTTCGCTTACACCGTAAATGCGCCGGAGCCTAGCCCTTGGAGCGGCTCGCAAAGGCTCGTACACTTCACGCTGTTCTTCTATGGCATTTTTCGCACATGTAAGCTTAACGATGGTGCTGTCCGTGGCTGTCGCCGTCATGATAAATCGATGCTGGCAGTTGGGGATGGTCGCGACACTCGTTCTACTGTCCACCGGATTATGGGCGATTTTAGATGGTATGTGGCAGCCTTCCTATGCGTTTTCTGTTGTAGAACCCAGTTTGCTGGTGGTGGTTCTGGCAGTATTCGTACTGACGGCGGTAACCGGACAGTGGCAATTAACAGGGGGAGCGATCGCCAGTTTTGTGGCCAGTGGAGCGATCGTGACGGCCTTCGCCCTGCAGAGTTCATCAAGCCCGTCCGCCCTGCTTCAAGAGGCGACTCGCTCGGGCTGTCCAATGATTTTGGGAGGTTTAGTAGCGATCTCAATCGTGCTGGTGGGCCGGCAGTGGGGCTGGGGGGGACCGATCACATTTTGTGCGGCTCTCGCAGTCGGATTAATACTAGACAGCTCGCTATACACTGCATTGGTGCAGCAGCAGGTTATTGGACAACAGGTTGATTGGGTGCAGCCCTTAGTCACTAAAGTGGCCGACAAATTACTGTTAGCCTTAATCGCTGTCGCTACGATATGGAGACTGGGGGCACTACCCAAGCAGTTGACGGAGCGAACGTAAGCGGAGAAAAATCTGCGGGGGTTTGTGGGCGATTCCTAGATCGAGATTACGGTTTTCTGTCGCCCACATCTTTGCCATGTAGCCGCCATTGGGTCAGACGATCGCGAGTAGAGCGATCGAGAAACGCATCAATACCTCGTCCAGGTTTGCGGGTCGTTCGCGAGGCCCGTTTAGCCTGCTTGGCCGCCAGTTTTACCTCTTCGTGCAACCCCAGTACCGAAATCCAATCGGCATCAAATCCCATCGCGACAAGCTGAATGGCGCGATCGGAGGTCGCGACCCTGACCCGACAATCTTCCCACTGTAGTTGGGCACAGGTTCGTTCGATATACGCATCGGCTGTCTCGCCGTAATCGGTGAAATAAATGTCCAACCCCTTGGGCGTCACCATGGGTACGCTGGGATGCTGGTGGTTGTGGGCATCGAACGCCACGATCCCCTCGTAGCCGCGGAACACCACAAAATTGGACAGTTTCTCAAGTAGCTTGGCACGAGCAATGTGCAGGTCAGTTTTCGTTGCATGCCGCTGCAAACCGGGCCAAGCATGGATCGCGTTGTATCCGTCCACGAGCAATACTGTGGCAGCCATTGAGCCAAACTTGACAGGTCGAACTTATTATTACCGAATAAGAATTTAAATTACAATTTGCAACCACAACGATCGGCCATCCGCTGTGGATAATTTTCCGGCATTTTTGCTTGCCGATCGAGAATCATAGCGAACTACACACTCCAGACCTTATAGCGGTTGCTATAGCAATCAGCTACGTTACACCTCAGCCAGCAGTTCTCCACCCCGGGGGAGGGTAAAGACCGTTCGGAGTAATTCTGCCAATAAGATACAGCTCTCAAACGTTGAAACTGTGCAGTTTCAATCCTCAGGACACGACAGCTAAATTCCAGTACCAATCCACAAGTTGGGGGCCAAAGAACAGTGCGGTGACCGCCCCCAAAACCAGGTAAGGACCAAACGGAATGGGCTTACTCCACTGCTTGCCTCGCACCAGCTTTAAGGCGATACCGATCGCGGTTCCCAACAGGCAGGCCACAAAAATACTGACCAAAACGGCGCGCCACCCTAGCCACAACCCAACGGCTGCCATCAATTTGCCGTCTCCTCCCCCCATGGCCTCTTTGCCCAACACTAGCAGGCCAATCCAGCCAATAGCCTCTAGCGACAAAATCCCTACCGTCATTCCAATCGCGCCATCCAACAAGGAAGGCGCGATTGCCGCCGTCCCACTGCCATCCAGCAGTGGCAACCCCAGCCGCAGCAGCAGTGCGGTAACTAAAGCCGACCGGGTTAACAACTCAGGCAACAGGTAGGTTTCAATATCAATTAGGGCCAGCGGAAATAACCAACTCAAAAGCAGCGCCCCACTAGCGGCCGTCCACGACCACCCCCACACCACAACACAAACCAAATACAGCCCCATTGTGAAAGCCTCAACAATCGGGTAGCGAATTGAGATTGAGGTGCGGCAGTGGCGACATCTCCCCCCCAGAGCGATCCAGCCCAGGATGGGAACATTTTCAGTGGGACCCAACCCCGTTCCGCACTGGGGACAATGGGACGGCGGATGAATGAGGGAGAGCTGGCGAGGAACTCGATAGACCACCACATTCAAGAAACTTCCGACAGAAGCTCCTACCACTGCGACCAACAGCCATCCGGGCCAGAACTCCCATCCCATTAAATTGTCCTCAGTACGCTTACAGGCGCACCTCTTTTGCAGAGTCAGGCAACCGTTTTACAAGATGCGCGGCAACGACAACCAGCTGCACACCCAACGATGCCACCATCCGACTAGAGGCTGCCGTCTTAAGATGCCATTGCCATATCTAATTGATTCAGGGGGATAAACCGTTCGTAGGGCAATAGAACCGGATAGGGAGAACACAGTAGCTCCCCCCTAAGGGTTTCAATATTCACGACAACACCCGTAGGTTCGCGATCGCGTAAGGTCATCCAGCGAACTTTTTCGTCGTAGACCTGACGGGCAATTAACATCAATTCTGCATTCATCATTACGGTTAATCTCAACCCACTCACACGCCTCAACAATAGCGCCGATCCCCAGGGCTGCCAGTTGCAAACTGTTGCGTTTCGTAGGGGCTCGTAAATTGTTCTAATGGTCAGATTCCTGGGGCAAAGCATTCTCCATCGAGCGCTACGATTGCGAGTTTGATACTGCTCGTTGGGGTATGCAGCCCGTGACCAGTAAATCACTCGTCAAGATTTGCCTGGACAGTTGGGAGTTTTCCCGGATAGGAGCTGCTGCTTGATGCAATATTCCAACCGATCCCTAGTGCGATCCCCCAGTAAGCTGGTTGCGATCCCCAACACGATCGTCGAGATCGAAGTTTTCCGAGGAGAGTGGTTCATTCTTGGGTACACTCATGAAGGTTTGTAAACGCATACTTTTTCTCCTCGCTCGCTTAATGACCGAGCAGGGTTTGCCAATGGCACTGTCACAGGCTCGATCTAGGGTAAGTACGGGGTCTTCTTGGATCCGTCGATTCCATTCGAGCGTGTGGTGAGCCAGGTCGCATCCATTCCCACTGTCGATCGTGCTAGCCACTGAGTTAGCCGCCGATTGATTTGATTCTTGGAAAACGATGTCGCGTGGCAAATTGCGCCAACGGAATGGCCATCCGCAGCACGCGACCGGTCAGGGCGAGGGAAGCGAGTCCTATCACCGGTTTAAAACTTCGTGCAAACACTATCCCGTTCATCGTCAAAAGCGAATCGCCGATCCGAGCTGCCGTTCACTCTGCAAGACATCCGTACCGCAATCCCGGAACACTGCTTTCAGCCGAACCCCTGGCGATCGCTGTCCTACTTCTTTTTAGATATCGGCATCATTGCAGGACTCTATGCCCTGGCCATTACCCTGAACTCGTGGCTGTTTTTCCCCATATTTTGGCTAGCTGCAGGCACCATGTTTTGGTCACTGTTCGTGGTAGGGCATGACTGCGGTCACGGTTCCTTCTCCCGCCACAAATGGTTAAACAATCTGATCGGTCACCTGAGCCACACCCCTATTTTGGTGCCCTTTCACGGCTGGCGCATTAGCCACCGCACCCATCACGCCAACACCGGAAATATCGATACGGACGAAAGTTGGTATCCGATTGGGGAAGAAAAGTACAACCAAATGCCTTGGTATGAGAAGTTGTTCCGCTTCTACGCCCCTCTGCTGGCATTTCCCATCTACTTGTTCCGTCGCTCTCCATCGCGCGATGGCGGGTCTCATTTCTCGCCCAGCAGCCCCCTATTTAAACCCAAAGAGCGGATTGACGTGCTGGTGAGCACGATTTGGTGGCTGGGGATGGTGGGATTCCTGGGATGGCTAACCTATCAATTTGGTTGGATGGTGCTACTGAAATATTATGCAGTTCCCTATCTGATTTTTGTCATGTGGCTGGATCTGGTCACCTTCTTGCATCACACGGAAGATGATATTCCTTGGTATCGCGGCAAAGACTGGTACTTCCTGAAGGGAGCACTGTCCACAATCGATCGCGACTACGGATTTATCAATACCATCCACCACAACATCGGTACGCACGTCGCCCACCATATTTTCTTGGCGATTCCTCACTACCATCTAAAGGACGCGACCGAAGCAATTAAGCCGGTATTGGGTGACTATTACCGCCTGTCTGATGAGTCCATTTGGAAGAGCTTTGTCAAATCCTACTGGTCTTGTCACTTTGTTCCGGATGATGGTGGGGAGGTCTTCTACCAACCTCAACCATCTAAAGCGGGTGAGTCTAGCTAGGACTAGTGGGTTCGTTTGTAGGTGTTAGAGATATACAATTTATCCCCCTTGCAGATGTCTTAAGCTGACTGGAGCAAGGGGGATTTTGTTGTTTGAGTGAAGCCATTAGCGAACTTCTTCAAAGCTGCCGATCGCCGTTTGCAGGACCGACTGATTGTTGGGGTAGCGATCGGACAGTGTCCACGCCAGTAGTTGATGGTAGGTGTTCGCACCATCTACGGTGGTATGCAGGTAGACAACTTGTAGCCCTTGAATCTCAGCACGGATTTCGTATTGTACGGCTTGGCGACCGTTAATCGTGAATTGTGATGGAGAGCTAACCGATGCCGCAGTGCCTAAATTATCCAGTAACAGTTGGCGGGTGACGTCGGCATGGTTGCGGAACGTCCAATTTCCGGGGAAATCTGACTTCGGTTCAGAAATAACGATCAGATATTCTTCGGCCCGCAGATCGGCTACCTGAAGATTGGCCTCAGCATTCAAATCGCTGCGCTCTTCCCAACGACCAGGGACGCTGAGGCGACTACCGTTATCGGTGGAATAGGAGTAGTTCTGGCGAGTACTACCGGTTTGGGCCAGCGATTGCGTTGTCGGCATTGTCACCCCCACCAGTCCGACTAAAGTGGAAAGACCCAGCACTGCAAGATGCGATGACAGCGAACGCTTCATGGATTGATATCCCTAGACTGCAACATTGATGGGGTCAAAGCGTGTTCTCTCCTACGTATCAAACCCAATTGATGCACGGGCGCACACTTTGCTCTCACAATTGTCTGGCAATATTGCCTTGACGGCAAAGCAATCGCTTTGCCACACATCCGTCACCACTGCAACCCGCGTGCTTGGGCATCGCCAGTCACAGAAGAGCTTTGATAAGTTTGACTCACTCCAAATCGATGTCTAGAACAACAGGGGTATGGTCGCTAGGGCGTTCCCAGCCTCTGGGGTCGAGATCGATCGTGCAAGAGATCGCCTTGTCATACAGTTGGGATGTTGCGTACAAATGATCGATTCGCCAACCTCGATTGCGTGCAAAACCGGCAGCCCGATAATCCCACCAGCTAAAGTGACCGCCATCCTGCGTAAACTTGCGAAACGTATCCTGAAAGCCTATGGAGAGCAGTTGTCGTAAGGCCTCTCGCTCGCGAGGAGATGACATGATGTGCTTCTCTTTTTTGTCCGGGTTATAGATATCCCGATCCTCCAGCGCAATGTTGAAGTCTCCACACACCACAACACCACCATCAGCCTCATCAACGTAATGTTGCAAATAGCGTTCTAGCAATTGCAGCCACTTGAGTTTGTAGGCGTATTTTTCGCTATCCACTTCAGAGCCATTGGGGACGTACAGATTGACAATTCGTACCCCTTGCAGCCTCCCTGATATCGCTCGCTTCTGCTCGTCGAACATCGCACCTGGCTCGCCCACCACCGGTACAAATCCGCATGTGACATCCTCCAATGGCAAGCGACTAATGATAGCTACACCGTTGTATGACTTTTGCCCGAAGTAGTAGGTATGCAGCCCCATGTCTTGAAAGGGGTCATTGGGGAACTGTCGATCTTGGACTTTGGTTTCTTGCAAACAGAGCACATCCACAGTCGTACCTACCTCAGATTGAAGCCATGTCTGGACGTGAGCGAGCCGGGTACGGATGGAATTGACATTCCACGTTGCAATTTGCATGGGACATAGTAGTGACAGTCTCTAGCTACTGTAGGGGCATTGCAAACATTGAGGCCAAATAGGGGATTTCAATCACCTGAGGCAGAGGATTCCGACATGACGCTTCGCTCGCACCTTGCATCAGCAGCAGCCAAGGCTGCTCCAAACACCACCCTATCGAGTTTGACTGTATCGAGTTTGGCTGCAGCCGGTCTAACGTTTTCCAGCTTGGTTCTGGGTGGTACTGCGCTCAGCAGCCTGTGGGTGAATCGCTCCTATGCCGTAACCTTCAGCGATGGTCGAATTGCATTTAATTCTCCTCCGCTGATGGTGGATCACTCGCTTACCCCCAGCAATGCTGGTGCTCGCAATGCGACATACCGATTTGCCATCTCAGTTCCGGATAATGCTGGCGAATCGCTAAGTTATGTGGAAATTCTTCCGTTTTCCGGGACGGATGCCGTTGATTTTCGGCTAAATGCGATTTCAGCCTACGCAGGAGATGGTATTCGGCGGGGTGATCCCATTCCGGTAATCGGCCGCTCGCTCGATGACGACCCTTCGGAGACTCGTGCTTCTGCAGTGGGAGTGCAATTCGATCCTCCCCTATTACCCGGCCAAACGGCGACTATTGTGCTCAAATCCCTGCGCAATCCTAGTTTTAGTCGCTCGTTTACATATGAAGCGATCGCCTATCCCGATCTGGTTGCTGGTGTTGGCCATCGGATGGGGCTAGCGCGATTCACCATTCATTCCAATGGTGGGTGCGATCGCTTGCGGTGCTAGTCGTCTTCGGCCCCGATTGCCATCAGTCCAAAGCAATCGTCTTTCTCGTTAATAAGGAAGCAGTCTATCGCTAATACCCAAAGGATTGGCTCCAACCGCTCTTCTTCCTTTGTTTGACGGCGAATGTACGCTCTTACCAATTCCAAGGGCTAAGCCTGATACGTCCGATCGGTAGGAACAGGATCGGGCAATAACCAAGCGCGAATCGTGCGCGCTGCCGATCGCTGCACCCAACGAGAGACAATTTGTCGCCCCAGATCGCGAGCCTCAGGCTTGAGAGCAGCTTTACCGATGGTCGGGAGGAACTTAAGAGGATCGAAACTGGAGTCCTCCTGCAGCATGTCCCACACCCGCTGCAGATTTTTAATGCCATCTCCACTGCCGCGTGAGGAAAAGAGCACCCCAGCAATGCGGTCGCGGAGAAACGCCCCTCGTTCTGAAAGCAGGAATTCCAAGGCGCGATCGGCCGCCGCTTCTATGTCGTAATCCTCGCTGCTGCTGGCATTGCGCAGCAAGT
Source organism: Cyanobacteria bacterium J06642_12 (assembly GCA_039817825.1). Taxonomy (GTDB): domain Bacteria; phylum Cyanobacteriota; class Cyanobacteriia; order Thermostichales; family PCC-7336; genus PCC-7336. The sequence continues at coordinate 26,483 of JBCBVA010000021.1, forward strand.
TCTCCAAGCGATTCCAACGAAATTCTCCATCTCGGAACAAGACCTCCTGTAGAGACTTGCGCAAAGCAGGTGCATCGTCGCTGAGCAAGCGGTTAGCAATATATGGGTAGGCAACACTCAACACCTTGAAATCTGGGTCGATGCCAATCGCGATGCCTTCGAGCGTAAGCAGCGAACGAATAATCAGAGCGTAGTAGGCCGGAACCCGGAACGGATATTCGTACATCACCGACGACAGTTGATCGGTAATGCTCTTGAAATTGAGTTCGCTAACGCTGGCTCCCATCGCACTGGCAAACACTTCGCCCAGGGCCGGGATGATGGGGGATAGATCGGTTTCGGGGGTGAGGAAACCCAAGTCAACATAGTCGTGGGCCAATCCATTAAAATCGCGATTGACTAGGTGAACGATCGCGTTAATCAACCCATAGCGCTGATGCGGCTGCACGCTACTCATCATGCCGAAATCTAGATAGGCCAGTCGGCCATCGGCCATCGCCAGCAGATTGCCGGGGTGGGGGTCGGCATGGAAGAACCCATTCTCTAACAGTTGGCGGAGGGAACAATTCACTCCAATCTCGATCAACTCGCGTCCATCTAACCCTTGGGCTTCGATCTTCTCTAATTCAGTCAGCTTAGTCCCGTCAATCCACTCCATCGTCATAACTTTGCGACGAGTGTAATTCCAGTGAATGCGAGGGGTGTGGATGGCAGGATGGGAATAGAGGCGGCGGAATTTTTCGGCGTTGCGCCCCTCCTTCTGGTAGTCCATTTCCTCATAGAGCTTGCTGGCAAACTCATCAACAATGGCCACCAAGTCGCTCTTGACCCGGTCAATGTTTTCTTTCGCCCATGCCGCCAGCAGCCGCACAATGTAGATGTCAATCGAGATGCGATCGCCCAAGTCAGGACGTTGTACCTTGATCGCCACCGCTTCGCCCGTACGGCGCAGAATCCCCTTGTAGACTTGTCCCAAACTGGCAGCAGCCACAGGTGCGGGAGTCAAATCCTCATACAGTTCCTCAGGCTTCGCCCCCAACTGCTCCTCAATCAGCGCAAAGGCGATTTCATTAGAAAACGCCGGTAACTGATCCTGCAGCTTGGTCAGCTCTTCCAAGAATACAGGTGACACCAGGTCGGGTCGGGTGGATAGTGCCTGACCGATTTTGATGTATGCAGGCCCCAGCTCTGTCAAAATTTCCCGCAACCGAATGGCATACGAGCGGCGGCGCTTCTCAGCTTGACCAAATGCCTTATCGAACCAGAACCGCACAATCAACAAGATAAACGGCAACGCCACTGCCACAATTCTGCTGCCAATCAGCCAGTACTTACCGCGATAGCGCTCGGCGATCGCCTCTGGTTCGTACGGCTCTTCCGGTGGGGCATCCAGCCACTGTTCGATGTCGGCAACAGAATTGAGCCGAGCGTAGGCAGTGAAATCTTTTCCAGTGGCATCAGCCCCAGCTCTGCTTGGGAGAGACCGCAGCGGTCGAGTAGAAGTAGCCGGAGGAGCAATAGGTGCTGCAGCCATATGCGTTGCTCGAATGATGTTCTTTACACATCTTAACGTGAGCGCTAACGATCGTTGGAATTGTTGCAAGAAGTTTATTGAAGGGCGATCGCTAATCCGGGTGGGATCGCTATCTTTCATCAGACGTTGCACTTGCAAACATCGAATTCGATATCACCGGTCTAAAGCAACTGAGGTAGGGCTTCTCTTCGTTAGTTTTTGTACATTTGTTGGCAACGTCCGAACTTGGGGAATTGAGGAGATGCTGACCAGAACTGGCCTCAAGCTGGTATCGCTCACACAGGTATTGCAGGCCATCACCAACAAAGACACCGCCAGCTCTATTGGGATGTCGGCGGGTATATCTGTCGGGATAGCGGCAGTCGCCACCTTTGTTGCACCCGCTGTCCAAGCCCTACCCACCCAAGCCATCCGTCCCCCTGAAGACAGTCTGTACCCTGCCCAAGTGCTGCGAGTGGTGGATGGGGAAACTCTGCTGGTTCGGTTTGTAGAGGATGATGCTGAGCCCGGCGGACTACCATTCGATCGCGTTGTGGAAGTGGACGTTGCCGGCATCGATGCTCCGTTAGAAGAGCAAATGCCCTGGAGCTACTACACCGGTCAATACCTACAGGATCGAGTCAATCGCAGGCGAGTACTCGTTGAGTTAATCCAAGCACCAGAAGATACCGCTGGCTCAGTTCCGGCTTACATCTGGATGGGGGACACGCTGGTGAACGAAGAAATGCTCAATCTCGGGCACGCACTTTCGGAAGATGAGCCACTGGATGCCAGATACTCGGGAGAGTTCTTGAATGCCCAAGAGATTGCGCAGAAGCAAGGGCGGGGGATCTGGAATTATTACAGTCCGTTGCCACAGTCTCCAGCTCAGTTGCGGCAGAGTCTGGGGGATTAGTCCTTGGCCATTGGTCTTTCGTCATTGGTCCTTAGAGTCATTGGTTTCGAGTTCTTGCTCGATCTCGATTGACTGGGCTTTTTGAGGGGGAAGGGTCAATCGATGCGGGTACCGTGGTTGGCGTAGATGCGGAAGCCGTCCGTGTATTGAATAGCGGGCTCGCCATTGGCATGAATCCGATTCTCGCTGTCTAGCAATAAGTGGGTGGGGCGATCGCACACGACTGCAACGTTTTTGAATGGTAGAAACCAACCGCATCGCTTGACTAGAGACTTCAAGACATACCACTGCTTTTCGGGGCAATCAAACTTCAAGAGCGAGTAAAAGAAATCGAGATAGCCACAGTAGCTACTCCATAATTCTGGAGTCAGGCAGTTGAAAAGACTGAGTCCTTGCTCGGTGCCCAAAACTACCCCCCACAAATCTCCCAAGTCATCGGTGGGTTGACCGTCGGCGTCAAAAGCGTGAATTTCGATCGGCAACTCAAAAAAGGATTTGGGGGAGTCGGCGAACTGGAGCAACATGCGAGTTAAGGGCTTGGCCCAGGGAAACTCTTGCTCTAGGTTTTGGCCACCGCCAATCGCCAATGTCAGCCCGACAAAGTGGCGGGCACTAAATTCGGAGCCTAACTGATTGCCCACCAACGTTCCGAGCGGTCCCTGAGGGCTAGTACTGAGACTGCGAATAGAGTCTTCTTCTAGGTGCTCGCCGATGGCTTCAAGCTGTTCGAGCAAAATTTTTGACTGCAGCAGTTCTCCCACAGGCAGTCCTAGTCGGCTGCTTTCCATCGACCCCGAGATGTCCTGCAGCCAGTCCATGACGGTATCAAATCCGTGCAGCGGGCTCGAACAAAACACAATATCGGGATCGCTCAAGCCAGACAAAGCGTACGCCATCTTAACGGCTTCGCGAGCTTGGGCACGAGAGCGATTGAGGGCGTCTCTAGCCACGGGGCTGGTGGTCTGCAAGCATGCCCGCTTCCAGCGATCGCGAGAGCCAAACAACAGGGCTTCTTGTTCGAGTGTGAGACGGTGGAGGGGGTTGGTCATAAGTACCGGACTAACCAAACAGGCGCTCGCTCTTACATTAGCGCGATCTCGGGTGACTGGTCACCGAGGAATACCGCCCCTATTTGGAGCGATCGGGTAGATCGAGCGCTTCTGAAGACAGGAGCATTTGCCAAGTGTGGGGATAATCCACAAGAGAAAGGAGGCTTCAGAAGCAGAGGCAACCTTCCGTGAAATGTCGAGCCCGACAACAGCCCAAGCACCTGGGGTGCCGTCGCGTTACGGCAGCGTCACTAACGCAGGTATCAATAAGAATTCCCCGCCTTCACGTACTGCCACACAAACAGGTTCAGTAAAAAATGTATCTTCACATGCTGACGAGGCCTAGTGCCCTGTCAACGTTAAGAATCGGGTTCGACACTCAAGTAAAGGCTGACTGCAACGGAGTGGGTGACAAAGGCATCCCAAACAGTAAGCCTGACAAAACACTACCTACGAAAACGGAGAGCGCCAAGAACGGGCAGTGTGGATAGGGCGATCGAGTAGCACACCATTGTCCAGGTGCAAGCGGCGATGTTTGGACTGGGTAATCAAACTGCGATCGTGGGTGCTCATAATGATGGTCACCCCAAACGAGTTGAGACGTTCCAAGATTTGCAGCACCAACCGAGAATTCTCGGGGTCGAGATTACCGGTAGGCTCGTCCGCAAGCAACAGCGGTGGGGTATTCACTATGGCTCGTGCCAAACTAACCCGCTGTTGTTCTCCTCCCGATAGCTCGTTGGGAAAGCGATCGCTCTTATCCATCAACCCCACCATTTTGAGGGCCGGTCCCAACCGTCGCTTTACCTCAAATCTCGATAGCCCCTGGGCTCGCAATACAAAAGCAACATTTTCTCCCACCGTCCGATTCGGGAGCAATTTGTAATCCTGGAAGACCACACCAATCCGGCGGCGCATCATCGCCAGCGATCGCTTGCGTAATTTTGACAGGTGTACCCCAGCGACCGAGACACGACCGCTGGTAATCTCTTCCGCACCGTACAGCAGCCTCAACAACGTGGATTTGCCAGCCCCTGAAGCCCCGGTGATAAACACGAATTCCCGCTGCTGAACCGTCAGGCTAACGTTATCCAACACGGTGATATTGGGGGCGTACACCTTAGTTACGTGCTGCAGGTGAACCAGAATTTTCTCGGAGGTTGCGGGGATCGAGTCCTGAGTCGATGGTGACTTCCGATCAGGGGGCGACGAAAGCAGTCGAAACTCACCCGTTGACTCGGATGGAGCATTGTTCGGTGCAGCAGTATCTGGCGAGGTGATATCGGGCGGCGCGATATCCGGCGAGGCAATATCGGGTGAGGCAGTACCGGATGAAGCTATGTCAAGCCGGGCCACATCAGGTGAGGCAGTGGGTTGGCCACTCCGAGTAAGACTGTGAATCATTTCCGTACAACTCCATTCACCAGCACGTACCAAGCAAATTGCGGGAGAGCGAGCATCCGCCGCCATCGCCAGGGTTCTTTGTATAGGCGATACAGCCATTCCAGATGGCGATCGCGCATCCATTGGGGGGCGCGATCTTTCGTCCCCGCCCAAATATCAAGACTGCCACCAATGCCAATCCAAGTGGCTGCAGGCGCAAGGTGCCGATGTTGACGAATCCAGTACTCCTGACGCGGAGCCCCTAACCCAACAAACACCAATTGCGGCTGCAACACCGATAGGCACTTGGCAATCTCGGCCTCTGCATTGGCATCAAAATAGCCATTGCGACCTTCAACATTCAGCGATGGATACCGCTCGTTCCACTGGGCCCGAACGGAATCGAAGACCTCGGCTTTGCCCCCCAGCAGGTACACAGTCCATCCTTCCTGTTCGGCTACAGACACCAACCGCTCGGCCAGCTCGATCCCCGGACAGCGCAAGATACTCGTTCGCTGCAACTTCAGCGCCAAGACAACCCCTGCCCCGTCGGGTGTCAGTAGATCCGCCCCTTGCAAGGCAGACGCAAACTGCGGATCGCTCCGACCCAGCATAATCATCTCGGCGTTGACGGTAATGGTGTGGGTGCCCACTCCATCTCGAATGCGATCGCGCAACCAATCGATGTACGGGGCAAACGGCTCCGCCTCCCGTTCCGACAGCACTGGAACGTGGACTGGAATCCCCAAGACATGGTGGAGGCATAACTCGGGCACGGCAGCAGTAGAGCATCATAGCAATTACGACCAACCTTACGTTCGATAATTGGAGTTTTCAACCAAAAAACCGCCAGACAACGATCTGACGGTTTTCGTATAGTTCGAGTGCTTGAGTACTGTTCGGACGTAGCAGTTGAAGATTGACAATCGCTAAATATACTTACAACGGTCGGTTTCCAGGAACGCACCTTCAGCCCCCTAGAGGGTGTCCCGTCCCAATCAAGAACCGTCCCAATCAAGAACTATCCCAATCAAGAAGCATGCAGAGCAGGCAACATCAACCCAAGCAACACGAGACTCAGTAACTATTCGCTGTCAAATGGCTAATGACCAGTGACCAATGACCAATGCCTCTCGGCGGCTACACAACTTCAGTAATGCCAACAATCTTGCTGCCCGAACGAGCAATACGAGCAACCTCAGTCGATAGACGAGCGTAAGACACCCGAATGCTTTGAACGCTCTGACGCACCTGGGGCCCCATTGCACCCGAATACTGAATCACAAAAATCTTGTCGCGATTGTCAACATCGCTTCTGGTGGCACTGGATGCAGTCGAGGTCGCTGCCGGAGCTGTCGAGCCGCCAGTTTTACTGAGGTAGAGTCTCCAGCCCCGAGGAGCCGCAGGAGCCAAGGACATGGCAACCGAGTAGGTACCTGCAACCGCAGCGTCCCCATCCAAACTTACGGATGTTCCCACCGCCAGTTTCAGCGTTTGATTTCCAGCGGCCTCTACTTTGATATCGGAAGAGCCAGGTAGGACATCGTCCAACAATGAAACGTCAAATTGGCCATCCCCGGCGGCGAGTGTAATACCCATAAAACTAAATCTCTATAAATATAAATCTGGCTCAGCAGAGACATTGTACCGTTCTGGGGTTCTCATCTGAGGCCATGAATGTAAACAGATACGCTTACAGTAGAGTGCTGCCATTATGTGGGGGGCAATTCACGCCCTTGCTGGGGCCTCGCCAGGCCACACTTTCACACCAACCCTATACCCTCTGGCTCCAACCACTGCTCGCCAGCCCCTGTTACTCGCCAGCCCTCATTCTCAAACTGGACACCATCAGTCCCACGACGACATAGTCAAGACGACATATTTAAATAGCTATGCCCGATCCCCGCCAGTCCAAACTTCCCCCTCTTCCTAAAAATGTGCCCGCCAACGAGAGCGCCCAGTGCGAGGCATGGAGCAATCTTGTCCGTTCTCGTGACTGGATGGCAGACATTGGCTGGCAACCGTCGGAACGGGCGCTGCAACAGTTTGAAACGCTCTACGAAGCAGTAATTCTGGGCAATGCGGTTCAGAATTTAACGCGATTGACCTCTCCCGAAGATTTCTGGGAAAAACATCTGTGGGATTCGCTGCGAGGGGTGTTGAGCTTGGGGAGTTGGGGAGATCTGGCGGCTCAATCCCTGCAAGCGATCGACATTGGTTCGGGGGCGGGATTTCCCGGTCTCCCAATCGCCATCACTCTCCCCAGCTGGTCTGTAACGCTGCTGGACTCGACCAAGCGGAAAGTAAAATTTATCGAGCAGGCGATCGCTCGCATTGGGCTCACTAACGCCTCGGGGCTGGCCAGCCGAGTAGAGCTGGTGCCCCAACGGGAGACATTCGATGTCGCAGTGATGCGAGCGATCGGGCCATCCCCAATCTGTACAGAATATTGTTTGCCCCTGCTTAAACTAGGCGGGCGGGCGGTGATGTACCGAGGCCACTGGAGTTTGGAAGAAGAAGCGGCTGTGGCCTCGGTGGCAGAAATTCTGGGGGGCGAAATTGCCGAGGTGGACGCCTTCACCACTCCTACCAGCGGAGGAGTCCGCCATTGCGTTGTATTGCTGAAGACCGAGCCCACCCCAGAGGGTTTCCCTCGATCCCCAGGAATGGCAAAACGTCAGCCGCTAGAAGTCATACCATCGACATAGTCCGAATGGGGCCGCCTGTACTGGTAATTTGAGCGCCCGATCCGGGGACAGCCCGCAGATTCACATTGCCTGCAAAGCTATGAAGAGCAGATTCACGATGAGGGTTGAATCACGCCCAACACTGTCAGTAGTCCGAAGGTGACAAATGCCGCGCCCAACAATCCGTAAACTATACGCGCCCCCGCACGCCCAAATACCTTCACAAAAAATCGGGCTCTGCGACTGTTCATAAACCAGTCCCAATCCATCACAGCCCCGCAGAGTGTGAATGCTCCAATCCCAACGAAAATCCATCCCATGACACGCGCTCATCGTGTTGGCAAACAACCGTTCAGTCAGCTCACTCGTTATTGCTATTAGCAAGCTGCTAGGTAGACTCACCGGCTAAAGTCTCTGCACCCTGCAGACCTTACAGCTGTTAGCTGTAGTAGCTTCAACAACTCTCAGATAACTGATATCAACTGAACGGATTGACGTTAAGCGTATCGTCAGAGGCTGCCCGCAGCCAGTCGAGCCAGAGCAGAGTCGTAGCAAGAGACGATCGCTTGCCATTCGTACTGCTGAGCAATCTCGCGCAGGCTATGGCTGCGGATGTGCTGGCAATTCCGGGCCATCCACACTAAGCGATCGCACAAGTCATCAATGTCGCGATACAAATGCTGCTCGTGGAGGTGAGGCGGGATCAGTTCGGGATAGCTGAGTCGGTGGGGCAATAGCGGATAGCAATTACAGTACATTGCCTCCAAAATACTGATACCGAAAAATTCATGATGGGCGGTGGATACGACCACATCGCTGCCGAGCAACAGTCGACTGTACGCTTCCACGGTTTCGGCATAGCCAAAGTGAACGATGCGATCACCCAACCGGCTTCGCGCTTCGGCAAATTCTGCTGGCTGCTGGCGGAAATTCTCTCCTGCAACGACCACATCAAAGGAGACATCCGTATCCGCCAGAACATACAGCGCCTGGAAAAACTCCGCCGGATTTTTGTCGTACTCCCATCGTTGGTTCCACAGGATGCGCAGTGATCTGTGGGTGGTAGAGGACTGAGATGGGGCTGGATAGTGGTCGAACCTGTGCAGATCCAAGCCCACTGGCAGTACGGTGCTCTTCTCTTGCAGGCGCGGAATGACCCCTAGATGGGTGTAATCAGGAAAATGCTTCAGCAAGCGAGGCAGCTCGTCAAAGAACTCGCTGCGATGGTAGCTGCTGTTGAAAGCGATCGCCTCAGCCGCCACCATACTCAGCACGTTGATGGCCGCATAGGTCAGATCTCGCTTTTCGCCTGGAGGCGTAGGATAGGTCAACTGGTTCTCGTGAGCGTAGAACAGTGTCGGCACACCATCCAAATACGGTCGAGAGAGTGCCAGCAGCGCAGGTAGGTTAGTCATGTCCGTTACAAGCAGACAATCGGGCTTGCCATGTTTCTCGCAGTGGCGAATCATCTGTTGGGCCAGTTCTAGCGCTCCCCCTTGCATGCGCCATTTCCAGAACCGTCCAGCCATCGACAGGAGCGTAATTCGGTGCTGACTGCGATCGCAAAATCCGTTGGCCCACGCAGCATGAGAACCCGTATGGTACGGGGAAACTAAGAGGCAATCGAGCATGGTAGCGATTGAACAGGTCTAGCGAGTGATAGCTTTCGGTAATCAACTGTGGAGAGTTATCTAGCCATTTCTCTGGGCAGATCGAGACGTTGAGCAGTTTCCGCACTCCAGACCTGACAGCGGATTGCCATAGCACTCGGCAAAAATAGCGAATCAGGCTCCATCGTCCTTGGCGAGCAGGAGCAGGTCCTAATTTTGGTAGATCGGCAGCGTGAAGTGAAAGCTACTACCTTCTCCGGGCTGAGAATCCACCCAAATTCTGCCGTAATGGGCTCTGATAATCCGGCGACAGAGGGACAAACCAATTCCGTATCCGTCGCGATCGAGGTCGCGAGATAGCCGCACGGTATCGCTAAATACCCGCTCCTTGGCCTCTTGCGGAATACCTGGCCCCGTGTCTGCAATGATGACTTCAACCTTTTGGCGGGTACGATGCAGTGCCGTAACGCGAATCACGCCACCCGACGGTGTGTACTTAATCGCGTTATCCAACAAGTTCATCAGCACCTGGCGGATTTTGTCCACATCGGCATGCACGGTGGGCAAAACATCCGGGATATCGGTCTCAAGCGTTAGCTCCTTGTTGGCCGCCCGAGTTGCAATTTCAGAAATCACATCTCGACATAGCATCGAGAACTCCACTTCGCGGGTACTCAGAGATAGCTCTGAAGACGTTCCCCGCGCGGCCTCCAAAATGTCAGCAATCATGCTGTCCATCAATCGCGTTTGGTTGCGAGCATGGGCAAACATCTGATTAATCGTTTCGGGTTTGAGCCTGTCCTTATTCAGCTCTAACGTTTCAAGAGCAAGGGACGTAGCGGCGAGGGGGTTGCGCAGATCGTGAGCCAGCATCGCCAAGATCCGATCTTTGAACAAGAGCTGCTCCTGTAGCTCGACCTCTCGCTGTCGCAGCTTAAACACATCCTCAGACAAACGCAGCAATTCTGCCGTTTGCTCGGAGGGCAAATACCCTTCCGCTGACCCTCCCTCCTGCAGGCGCTCTAGCTGCCCTTGCCAGCGTGGCCACCAAACTTCCAGTTGCGACACCAAATCGTTGCCGGCCAGAACTTGCGAGGGCAAGGGATTGGTTTTGACAAGCGCGGGAGTTGCAACCAGCTTGTAGTGCTCGGCCAGGTATGGACGCTCTCCCAGTTCCACAATCTCTAACTGAGAGGGAAACGCGCCCTCCAACGATTTCAACTGCTCTCTGAGACATCGAATCAGCTCCCTGGTGCCGGGACGCCGATCGACGAACACCAGAAGCTCTATACGTAGCGCGTTGGTAGTTGGCCTCTCGGATGTCATACGAACCGGTCCGTGAAAACCAGTGACTTGTTTATCAGACAATCAGCCAAGAGAAGACTGTGCTGTTAACTTTCTTGGAGATTCACTCCATCTTACGACAGAACGATAAGCTGCTTCTCCCTAAAAATGCAGGCTCTCCCACCCTGCGGACGAGTTCGCTACTGTTGGGAGGTATCGGGTACATCCCTCCGTTGGCGGGGGTTGCTCGACGTATTTCACCACACATTGTTCATGCACATTTTGGGTTCTGCCGCGATCGCCTGCGGAGCGCTCGCATCGCTATCATTGGCTGCTGCCAATGCATCTCTTTGGACGAATGGAGAGGCGAGTCGTTCACGGCTTGATACTAATCTTTACAACAACTTTCTGTTCCTGGAATCAACGTACGTGCAGTCAATCGTTAAATCACCAGCGGTTGGCCAGGTAGTAGCAGGACCAATAGTGATCGGACAGACGCCGACCGAGGGAGTCGAAGCCGTGGCTTCGGTTCCACATTCGATATCAGCGATCGCGAATTCTGTCCCATCTACCCGCCCGCCCGAATGGCCCGCTCCAGATATCGCCTCGGCCTCGCTCTCCGCCACCGTAACCCCCGACACCATTCAATTGGGAGACACACTCACTGTTCGTATCCAGCTTCCCGCCAACAGTCCCGCACCAACTGTGGCATTTGGGGAGCGACAATTTCCAGCCTTTCCCATCTCGTCCCAAACAAACCCGTCCCAAACAAACCCGTCCCAAACAAACCCGTCCTCAACTAGCCCGTCTCAAACGAATCCGGACATTCAGCACTATCGCGCCCTCGTCCCGTCGTCTCCCCTCGATACCCCTGGAGCGCGTTCTCTGACTGTGATGTCGGGTGAGGAGCAACAAACATTCCCCGTAACAGTTCGCGCCCGTACCTTCCCTACTCAATCCATCACTATTGGCAGCGGTGGGCTGCAGGCTACTCAAGCGGAATTAGATGCGGTCTCTCGGCTCAAGGCCATTGCCTCCCCCATTCGCTTTTGGAACGGCCCATTTCTGCGACCCAGCGGTGGGCGGGTCAGCTCGGTCTATGGAGTTCGGCGCTACTACAACGGTGTCTTTGCTAGTGATTATTACCATCGGGGAGTGGACTATGCCGCACCGTTAGGGGCTCCGATTGTTGCCCCTGCGGCTGGGACCATTGCTTTAGTGGGGCGAGAGGCAGAAGGCTTCACCATTCACGGCAATACTGTCGGTATCGATCACGGCCAAGGGGTGGTTAGCATTTTTCTACATCTCAACCAAATTTCGGTCACGGAGGGGCAGGAAGTCGAGGCCGGTCAGCAGGTAGGGACAATCGGTACCAGCGGAGCGAGTACGGGGCCGCACCTCCACTGGGGGTTATTCGTTCACGAGGTTGCCGTCGATCCGGTGCCCTGGCGCTATGAAGGATTTGAGTAAGGTACTGCTGTCTCTGGTAGGTAATTACAGCTGAACTCTTGACTGCTGGAACCGATTGGCGATTGCAATTAATTAATTGAAGGGGTTAGTCAGGCCGAAGATGCAGACTATCTCGGGTGGCCGGCAGTCTTGCAATTGAGCGTCCCCAGAGCCTTGCAGATCGCTTGCCAGACCGAACGGGCGAAGGGATGTCCCAACCCATTAACAGTTGAGACTTTATTGTCTCTCCCTCCTACTGCAAGATTGCCATAGGGCATCAAAAAATATTTCGGCAATTTGCTTGACAGCTGTATGGGAAATCCGGCATGTTTGTATGGCAATAAGCGGAACTGGCGGAATTGGTAGACGCGCTAGATTCAGGTTCTAGTGTTCGCAAGGACTTCCGGGTTCAAGTCCCGGGTTCCGCATCAAGGGAAAAAAGCCTCACCAGCCTACTGACTGTTTTGGGTCAGGCAAAGTGGTGAGGCTTTCTCATTTGGAGTTGAATCGGGGTATCGCTCGACTTACTTGGCGCTCGTCTTACCCAACGCCCCCAGAGGATACGCAGTATGCCTGTAGGTGACTCTGCCGCACGTTCAGACTCGTCTCCCAACTCTCCAATGCCCCCCACAGCGCAGCCATGCCGCTGTCCGTGGGTCGATCTGTCCAAGTCTGACTACGTTGCCTACCACGATCGCGAATGGGGAGTCCCGGTCCACGACGATCGCCTGCTATTCGAATTCTTAACCCTCGAATCTGCCCAAGCGGGCCTCAGTTGGTACACAGTTCTGCGCAAGCGTGACAACTATCGCAAGGCCTTCCAGGGCTTCGATCCGTCCCTTGTGGCGCAGTTTGGTGAGGACCAGGTTGCTATCCTGCAACAGAATGCTGGCATTATCCGCAATCGACTAAAAATTTCTGCCGCCATTGGCAATGCCCGTCGCTTTTTGGATGTGGCTGAAGAATTTGGAAGTTTTGATGCGTATTTGTGGCGGTTTGTGGATGGAGCCCCGATCGTCAACTCCCCCCGCTCGCTGGAGGACTATGTTGCCACCACTGCAGAGTCAGATGCGTTGAGTAAAGACTTGAAACGCCGAGGATTCAAATTTTTCGGATCAACGATTTGTTATGCCTTTATGCAGGCGATCGGCATGGTCAACGACCACAGTATCAGCTGTTTTCGCCGCCAGGAAATCCTAGAGGCAGGCCACTAACCCACACCCAACTCAGCAAATCCCGTCTTGAGCCGTAATTCCAGCCCTATTGGAAATATCTCATGGGGTTAACCGGGACACCATTGGCGTGGACTTCCAGATGGAGGTGAGGGCCAGTGCTCCATCCCGTACTGCCGCGACTCATAATGGCTTGCCCCTGTTGTACCGTTTGGCCGGTACTGACAAACAGGCTCGTACCGTGGGCGTATAGCGTCACCAACCCGTTTGGATGCTGGATCTTGACCATATTGCCATATCCACCCGTATGCCAGCCGGAGAAGATCACCGTTCCCCCTTGCACCGCCACAATAGGTGTTCCGTAGGGGCCGGGAATGTCAATCCCGTTGTGCATGCGGCCCCATCGCCAGCCGAACCCCGAGTTAATTCGACCGGCTACAGGCCAGACAAAGCCACTACTGCTGACGGCTGGTGGTAACGCTGCCACAGATTGGTTGGTGCCGCCCGGAATCGAAAGCTGCTGTCCAACTTGCAGGCGATTGGGACGTACGGTGGGGTTAGCACGAATGAGTTCGTTCACCGTCATGTTGTGACGGCTGGCAATCGACCCCAACGTATCGCCTCCTTGGACTTGATAGGTTTGGGGCTGGGGGGAGACATTTGTTCCCGCGTCCCCTGATGATTCGGGGATGGTCAGGGTGACTCCTGACTGCAGGCGAGTCGATCGCACGTCTGGATTGACTGCCAGAAGCTCCCGAGTGGATGTATCGAACTGTCGAGAAATCGTGGCCAGCGTGTCACCCTCAACCACGGTGTATGTCCGCGTGGAGGAATCTGTCGTTTCGCTAACCACGCTGGAGGTTGAGGTCAACGAGGAATACGTAGCTAAATTCCACTCGGCAACGCCTGACGCTGCTAACGTTTCCAATACTTTGTTGCGAACCGCCAGAATTTCTTCGACTTTGCCCGGTATCACTAAGCGCTGACCGACAGTAAGTTCACCTTCTTCACTCAGGGGGGTGGCGGCAATAATATCGGCTTCATTCACTTCATGAGAATTGGCAATGGTCTCCAGCGTATCTCCAGTGCCAACCGTGTACACTAAGCCCTCTGTGCGGGGAATAAACAATGTGCGCCCAGGTTCCAGGACAGTTTGGGCGTTAATTCCGTTAGAGGTGGCGATCGCTGCTGCATCTATCTGATACATCTTGGTGAGATGCCACAGCGTCTCCCCGTCTCGAATCTCGTGCTGCACGATGCCGGATGTGGGCTCCTCCGGCAATAGCTCGTCATCAGACAGAGCCTGACTGGCTCGCTCCAACCGTAAATCGTAGTTTTGCTGCAGTACACCTTGAATGGTGACATCGGTGCTGGCAGCGGC
>JBCBVA010000022.1:0-39922 GCA_039817825.1 Cyanobacteria bacterium J06642_12
GCTTCGGCCAGCGTATATTTATGGCCGTTGGGGCAGGAGAACAACTGATCTTTGACGCGATCGAAGACAGACCCTACTGGTGAGACGGGAGGGGTAGACGCCTCTGGCTGGTCTGGGACTGGAGTTGGGGCTGGGGTTGGGGCTGGGTCGGTCGGAGCAGGGGGCACAGCTGGTGAGGGGACAATATTTTGTGGTGCAGGAGGAACCACTACAGGCGGGGCTTGAGGTTGGGGAGACTGGGGATTGGGGGATTGGGGTTGAGGGATACTGGGCTGGTTTTGGGCGGATGGCTCGGCAGTCTCATCCGGATAAATGGTCGCATCGGAATCGACCGGAATGGCTGGCTGGCTCGCAGATTGTGGGGCGGGGGAGAAATCGACAGACTGGGAGGCAGAGCGATCGAGCAATACAGTCGCCTGCTCTTGAGGAGGAACGTTGCGGGGGCGCTGAATAATAATGGTTTCCGGCACGGCAGAAATACGCTCAACCGTCAGTTCCACTTCCCCTAGTTCGAAGGTACATCCTTGGGTCAGCTTGACGGAGTCAGTAACTGGCTGCCCTTTTATGTAAGGAGGATTATTAGCCCTGAGGTTGGTCAAATAGAAACCAAATCGGTCGGCATCAAACGAAATTTCAACATGACACCGGGAAACCGTGCGATCGCGTTCGGTTGCGGAGGGCATAACCACATCGCACTGATCGGGATCGCGACCGATGCGAAACACACCAGCTTGAATCGTTTCGTCACCCACTTCTAACGTGCGTGTCACCCGCTCGTCGTTCTCCATCCAGGCTAATGTAATGTGATTCATACTTTCTCCTTGCCAAGTCCCACTCAGAAATAGTGCGACCGCTCACTCATTACAGGGTTAACGATTGCGGGGTCAACAGTTGCTAGACGGCAGTTGTGCCATATCAGGAGTCTAAGTGTGTCAGAACTCTGAGATAGACTGCTGCTCAGATCGTTCCAGATCGGACAAATCCAGCAGCTTGGCCCCAGTTAGAGGTTGATATCGCTGAACGAGCCTCAACGATGCGGCCATCGCTAGACAACTACATCTGTCATCAAGAATAGAAAGATTTAATCACGCTGCAACAGGGCATACAGTGATAGCGATCGCCATTTGAGAGCGATCTCGATCTGCATAGTCCGATCCCAACTTGCCCGTCCTCTCCAAATAGCGATCGTAAAAGCCCATTACTGCAACGCTTTGCAAACAGCATCCCACCCCGATACGGACATCGATCGTACCGCTACATGTCAACCCAACGACCTCGGAAGAATACTTTTCGCGTGTGGGGAGTCGAGCTGGATGTCTGAGACTGCCCGTCGGAGCCATTGGGATCGGGTTGTTGACCTGCGGCTGACTGGGGATTGGCATCATCGGCAGCGGTCTGAGGCCGTTTCGAAGTGGATTGCGACATCTCCGATCGCCGACGCTGCCCCCCCATCGCGTTAGGAGACGTGCTTGCGGGAGTTGGAGACAGAGGGCTAACAATTGATGACAGTGAGGGACTCTGAGGTACCGGTGCAGCTCGGACTAACCCTTTATTGGAGCGATCGAAGCCCTCTGGAAATTGAGTCTTTGCATTGTAAGTCGCCCCACTAAAGATAGAGGGCTCTAGCTGACTCCCCACCAAGTTGGTACTCGACAAATTTGCTGATGCCAGCACGCAAAAGCGTAGGTCGGCTCGTTCAGCCCGAGCGCAGGTCAGATCGACATTTCGTAGAGTTGCTCGGGTCAAGTTGGCATCGACAAGGGTCGCGAATCCCAGGTTGGCACCCGAAAGATTCGTGCGTTCCAAATTGGCTTGCGTTAAATTTGCACCGGCTAAATCTAACCCCGATAAGTCGCACCCTTCGAGGTTAATGCCGGAGAGGTCTGCTTCCCTCAATTGGTCTGCGAAGTGGCGAAAATCTCGCTCCCCTTGCTCAAATATGCCTGCCAATATCTGTTTTGCATTAGCAAGCGGCACAATCGCTATCCTTCTGGCACAAAGACGAGGTTGAGGCATACCCGGATGCACTGAGAGGCATCGAGGGTAACGAGCACGATCCGAGCACGAAACCTAAAGCGACACTGGGACACGATCCCAGAACGTGCTGACAAAACTCTTACAAATCGACCTCGCCTTCTAGTGATGCCATAATTTTGACCGCTATCACAATCCCTGTGCTACCAAGGCTCATGAAACCTTGACAAGCTGTCGTTGAAACCGAGCGACCAGTATGGTTCACGACTGGTGCTGGCCCAGCAAATGGAGGATAAGGACGTCAGTTCGGCATAACTATTAGAGTCGGTACCTTGATCCACAGCAAAGCAACAGCATGGCAGTTGAGGGACTGTTGCTCACTTTTCCCGCTGATAGAGAAAGGCTGAGTGAGAAGGGTTGGGGATGAGGGCTATCGAACTCAGGTTCATCAATTAAATCTCAACCCAGCGGCCTCGAAAGGATATTTTTCGGCGAGGGGGAGCTGCCTTAGATTGTTGACTCTGTTTCTGAGGGAATTCGTCAGAGGCGTTTGGAGCAGGCTGTTCGTGTCCAACGGACTTAGCACTTGGGGAATCCGCACCCTTCGACTCAAGGTCACTGAGGACAGACTCCTCGGTCTTTGATAATTCCCCATCCAACAGCACAGAGTGTGTATCATCTGTATTCGCAGTCACTGATGGAACACTGGCGACTGAGGGTACTGATGAGGTCCGAGGCACCGGTGCTGCTCGAACTAAACCTTTCTTGATGGGATCGAATCCTTCTGGGAACTGAGTCTTGGGATTGTAGATTGCCTCGGTGAATACAGATGGCTCAAGTCGACTATCAGATAAGTTTGCACTCGATAAATTGGCGTTCGCCAAAAAACAAAAGCGCATGTCTGCTCGTTCTGCTTGGACGCACGCCAAGTCAGCATTTTTTAGCTTCGATCCAGTTAGATTGACCTTTCTCAAGTTTGCATGAGTAAAATCTGTACCGGTTAAATCTAACCCCGATAAGATACTCTCTTCTAGGTTGAGGCCAGACAAGTCAGCCTCTCTCAGTTGGCCTCCAAAGCTCCGAAAGTCTCGTTCACCTTGAGCATACATATCCGCCAGGATCTGTTTCACGTTAGACAATGACATGTTTAGGCTCTTGAATGTCGCTAATCAGTAGGTTGTCCGCAATAGTTTTAGTTATTGACAAGGAAGAGTGACGCACGAAGTTGCCTCTTTTCATGCACTCAGAGCTTGTCAATAAATATTCGCTAGATAGGAAAGTACTGATGAATCAGCATTTAGTTTAGGTATTAAGACCATGAAATAAATGTATTAAAACTTACAAATTTCAACCAAAACTGGAAAATTTTACACTAAAACCAATCAAAGGCTCTCTTGTTTCGTGCGAGACTGTCATTTTGAGCCATAGCTCATATAGCAATACACCTATGATTAGGTTCGTTAACCTTATAAAAATTAGAAATTACTATCAATAGTGGCTGCGATCCTTTGCAAAACAGGCTGCATGAGTGTTCCTCACGTGCCTTCATCACGCTGTATGCAGTTGCAAGCGTTCTTCATCAATCAGCGTAGAACCTAGCGATCGCCACGAAAAAAACATCTGCTAGTGATGTCTCATTTTGCTCCAATCTGGCGTTGGCTCAGCCAGTGGAGGATAAGAGGGTTAACCAATTCAGGGCGCTCGTCGTGCGGACAGTGGCCGGTTTTGGGGAGTGACACGAACTCGACACGATCGCTGTACGACACATACTGCCGTCCTCTCTGGATAGGCGTCCACGGATCGGATTCTCCCCACAGCACGAGTAGCGGACAGGTCACTTGAGGCAGAAGTTCTTCCGGAGTGGGGCCGGGATCGGCTCGAAGGATGGCAGCAAAGACTTTCTGGGCTCCCGGATCGCTGGCCGGTTCGTAGATGGCATCTACTAAGTCATTCGTGACGGCGGCACGATTGCCGTAGACCTGCTTGAGAGTGCCGCGAATGCGATGTTTTTGGCGGACGCGATCGAACAGCCAGGGGCCGATCGCCTTCGAGTTCACTGCTTTTTCAAATGTCCCCATCACCACTCTGAGGGGCAACAGCAGCTCGGAAGGGCGATGGTTGAGCCCCCCCGCACAATTGAGCAAGACCGCTCCCGCTGAGCGTTCCGGTTGATGGGTCACCAGCATCAGGCTCAACAGGGCTCCGATGGAATTGCCCACAAACACCGCAGGTTCGCGTATAAATTCGTCCCAAAATGCTGCGACCAAGTCCCGCCATAGCTCCATTGAGTATTCAATCGCTGGCTTATCCGACCCCCCAAACCCCAGTAAGTCGATGGCATGAACGCGATACCCAGCGTTGGCCAACACTGCGATGTTTTTGCGCCAGTGAAAGATAGAGGCACCGAAGCCGTGCAGCAGTACTAACGGAGTTCCAGTACCGGTGACGGCATAGCGGATGCTGTGCCCCTGCCATTCCCAGGTTTGGTAGTCAGGGATGGTAAAGGTCGCTGGGGTCGAAGGGGCGATCGCGGTTGGAGGCATGCGATAACAGTCAATTACTTCACTCATCCTAAACCGATCTTAAGAACTGTTGCGCTACCTGCTTTCCCTCGACAAAACGCAGCCGAGATTGCGATGTGTGACAGCAAAACCGTGCATACCGTAAAGGAATGTGCAATTGCGCACGAGTTTGAATTGAAGAATCTAAAATAGTGTCCCAAACTACAAAAACGTCAATGATGCGGTGGTGAATTCGGGTACCACGCGCTAGTTCTTGGTTGCCACAAATCACGATGTACGACAGCCAAGAACGAATGACCAAGGACAAATGACCAAGGACGAATCTCTCTCGCCGTCCTCACCCATTTCTCCCCTTAATCTTTTGCATTCGCACTACTCACCATTCATTGGTTCCCACCATGAAACGACTGACGTTTGTCGTGCTGGCGGCACTATTACTACTAGGATTAGCCATTCAACCAGGGATTTGGCCCCGATTTGGAGTCAAAGATCCAGCGGCGATCGCCGCCGAGTCTCAGGTGCCTCTGTTCGAAGGATTGGAAACAGTACACCACTCAATTACCACCGATTCGGACATCGCCCAGCAGTATTTCGATCAGGGGCTCGCCCTGACCTATGGATTCAATCATGCAGAGGCGGTACGAGCGTATCGCGAAGCAGTTCGTCAAGATCCCGACTGCGCAATGTGTTACTGGGGAATGGCGTTCGCATTGGGGCCGAATATCAATGCAGCTATGGATGATGAAGCGGTGCCGGAGGCATACAGCGCGATGCAGATGGCGGAGGAGCTAGCCGAGAATGCAAGCGATCGCGAACGGGCTTACATCCAAGCTTTGTCTGCCCGCTACAGCAATGCTGTGGTTGAGGATCGATCGCCCTTAGACACTAGCTTTGCTGAAGAAATGGGCAAGGTGGTCGAGCAATATCCGGACGATCTGGATGCGGCTGTGTTCTACGCGGAAGCACTCATGGACACCACCCCCTGGAATTATTGGGATGAGGACGGTCAACCTCGGGAAGCTACTAGCAAGGTGTTAGACACTCTGGAGTCGGTGATGAGGCAAGAGCCCGAGCATCCCGGTGCCAACCATCTCTACATTCATGCAGTGGAAGCAGTACATCCTGAATGGGCGGAAGCGGCAGCCGATCGCCTCGGAAATTTAGTGCCGGGGTCCGGTCACCTGGTCCACATGCCCTCCCACATCTACATCAACATCGGTCGCTATCGCGATGCCGCAACGGCAAACGTCGCTGCGATCGCGGCAGACAACGAGTACGCCACCCAATGCCATGCTCAAGGGATTTATCCGCTAGCCTACATGCCCCACAACGAGCATTTTTTGTGGGCCAGCGCGGCCATGAGCGGTCAGAGCGAATTGAGCATTCAGGTGGCTAGAGATCTGGCCTCAGGGTTGAACCAAGAAATGATGCCGGAACTGGGCGCTATCCAGCATTACTCGGCAATTCCGTACTACGCGCTGCAGCGGTTCGGGCGATACGACGAGATTTTGGAGGAACCCGCTCCTGCCAGCGGTCTTGGCTACCCTACCGGTGTGTGGCACTACGTTCGCGGTATGGCCTATGCCGCCAAAGAACAGTTTGACGAGGCTGAGCAAGAATTGCAGCAGTTGCAAGCGATCGCAGCCGATCCGGCAATCGAAGACGTAACCATTTGGGATTTGAACTCTACTGCTCGGCTACTAGAGATTGCCAGCGATGTTTTGCAGGGTGAGATTGCCTCTCGACAAGAGGATTGGGATGGTGCGATCGCGCATCTGGAAGCGGCGATCGCGATTGAAGACCAATTGATTTACGACGAGCCCGAGGATTGGAATCAGTCGGTGCGCCAATTATTGGGGGCCGTGTTGCTGGAAGCCGACCGCCCGGTTGAGGCGGAAGCCGTGTATCGCGAGGACTTACTGGATAACGAGCGCAATGGATGGTCGTTGTTCGGTTTGGGCCAGAGCTTGGAGGCACAAGGTCGAGACACAGAAGCAATGTTGGTGCAGGCTCGCTTTGATGAGGCTTGGCAAGATGCTGACGTTCAACTGACGGCATCGCGCTTTTAGAGCCAGAGAAGACCTCCTAACCCAATGGCCTGTCGATTCAGCAGTTGCCCTTCCAAGAGGTGTGTGGGGTTGGCGATCGCTTGATTTACCACTTCGGCTTTAGCTGTAGTGAAATCGGCAGGTCAAGAAGTCGATTTTTGCATTGCCTACTCTGTAAACCAGTCGGTCTTCTAATGTGATTCTGCGGCTCCAGATATCGGAGCCGATATGTTTCAAAGGCTCTGGCTTACCCGTTCCGGTAAATGGATGTTCCAGGCATTCATCAATCATTCTCCACACCTTGTCGTAGGCTGCGGGATTGGTGCGTGCCAAGTGCTTAAGATCGTCGCGAAATTCGGGCTCGCAGATGGGGCATCTAGCTGGCTGGTTCGACACTGGTGTCTTCGGCGACGATTTCGACGGTATTCGCTTCTTCTTTTTGCTCACAATACTGCCGCAGTTCTGCTTTGACTTGCTCTGGGTCGATCGCCTCTGGCGTATCGAGGTCGCGAGTTTGAGAGCGGTCTAAGGCAGCAAACAGTCGTTGGGCGTTTTGTGGCGATCGCAGCAGGTGAACGGTTTCCATCAGGCCGCTAAGTTCGGATTCGGCAATGATGGCGACGTTGGGAGCATCTTTGCGTTTGACGATGACGACGGAGCTATCGTTTGCCACTTCGTCGAGGATTTTGAAGAACTCTTTGCGGGCGTTGGTGGCTGATTCTGTTTTGCTGACCAGCATACCTGTACCTGAAAGCTGTACATATTGAGAATATCGACTCCTTACCTGTGGTGTCAAACGGTAGGTGCGGAGTCGTTGAGATCCAAGCGAGATGGCTGGAAATGAGGTTGGCGATCGCCAGGATGGGAGCGGTCTGAGTCTGCGTTTGGAATGGGAGGGGTTTGTGAGCGGGGCAATGGAGAAATGGAAGAGCGTTTCGGAGTTTTTTAGCGATGTACTGGGGGCGGTGCAAGACTCAGGTGTAATTGAGGCAGCTCGCAAGGCGGCATTGCATCTCCCAAGGATGAAGAAGTCCCGTTGGCAGTCGTCCCTCATGCATTTCTGCTAACAATGAAGCGATATGCTCGCATTCTGCTTAACAGCGCAACGGAGACACCATGCGACGCTTGTATCTTGGTTCATTGATATGGCTATTCGGATTGGGGCTGTTTTTTGTCTTATTTTGTGGAGATCGCGCTTTATCCCAATCGTTTCAGCTAGGGCTTCCCGTAGACTGTAGCTCCACTGATAACTGTTTCATCCTGCTCTATCCCGATCGCGATCCCAGCCCGGAAGCCCTTGATTTTGAATGCGGTCGGCTCACCTACGATGGCCACAAAGGCACAGATTTTGCCATCCCAGACGAACGAACAATGGAGCGGGGCATCCCCGTCGTGGCATCAGCACCAGGCACTGTCCTGCGCGTACGAGATGGTATCCCAGACCAGCGCCTGCAGGATGAGGGGGGCCTACCGCCTGAGTTAGAAGGGCAAGAATGCGGCAACGGTGTCGTCATCGAGCATAGTGGTGGTTGGACGACTCAGTATTGCCATCTCCGTCAAGGAAGCGTTAGCGTGCAACCCGGTGATCGCCTGGCTACAGGCGACGCCATTGGCCTGATCGGTCAATCGGGCTTCACCTCATTTCCTCATGTCCACCTACAAGTGGCCTACAACAATCGCATTGTCGATCCATTTGTGGGGTCGGATGTAGAACCAGGTTGCCAAAGCGATCGCCAGCCCCTTTGGGCAGAGCCTTTGTCCTACGTGCCCACTGGCAACATCCGCTCGGGCTTTGCCACTCAGGTACCAACACTCAGCGATCTGTGGAACGGAAAATTTTCGAACACCGAGTTACCGTCAAATAGCCCTGCATTACTTTTCTGGGTGCAAACCTTTGGTGTGTTGGAGGGAGATATCGAAGTGGTGGAATTACACGACCCACAAGGACAGATATTTGCACAGAACAACTCACCCATTGCTCAATCCCAAAAGGTTTGGATGAGTTTCATTGGTCAACGAGTATCCGAACCACTGGCTGCCGGAAACTGGAGTGGGCACTACCGCTTGGAAAGAAACGGACAGGTACTGCTTGATTTAGAGCGAGAAGTCGTGTTGCGCTAACATCCGTGGAATCGATGAAAACACTTGCTCAAATAGGTGAGAGCACGACTATTGTGTTCGGGCTGATTCATGCTTGCTCATAAGAGTAGTCCCCAGCAGGCATAAACCCACTGGGGACAAATTAGGAACTCAACTTAGGAAAACACCTTCCCAAGTGTGAGAACTTTATTCGACACTTTCAATGCGGTCTTCTACTTCAGCGTAGATTTCCTGCAACTTCTCGATGTTCTCGTCAGAGGTCTCCCAATAGCCGCGGCCATTCACCTCCAACAGCGTTCCCACCATGCGGCGGAAAGAATTGGGGTTGAGGTTCATGAGGAGATCTAGCGATAAACGTCCCGACGATGACCAATTTTCACAACTAGCACCAGCAGCTTTGTATCCTGAATTCCATAGATGACACGATAGTTTCCCGAACGAATACGGTAGAGGTCATCTTCGCCTGAGAGCTTAACCACTCCTGTAGGTCGAGGCTCACTTGCCAGTGCATCGATTCGAGCTTTTAACCTCTGCTGTTCTTTAGCGGGAAGGGCTTTAAACTGCTTGGCTGCTTGCTTCACAAATTCAATTCGATACCTCAAAGACCCACCTCAGCCTTCAGATCGTCCCAACTCACCGTCCCTTCTACGTCAACAGATGCTAGAGCTGCCCGAGCATCTTGCAAGTCTTCAGCATCTAAATCTTGTTTGGCTTTCAGAAACTGCAGAAAATCCAGTACCTCAACCAGCAGCGGATCGGATACATTATCCAGTTCTTGAATCAACTGCTCTTTCAAAGTCACGATCGCCCTCCTCAAGACAACAACATCTTGTAGCCAGCTTAAATGAAAGCCCCCAGCAGGCTACACAACCCACTGGGGACAAATTAAGAACTCAACTCAGGAAAACAACTTCCCAAGTGCGAGAACTTTACTCGATACCTTCGATGCGGTCTTCTACTTCAGCGTAGATTTCCTGCAGCTTCTCGATGTTCTCGTCAGAAGTCTCCCAGTAGCCGCGGCCATTCACCTCCAACAGCGTTCCCACCATGCGGCGGAACGAGTTGGGGTTGAGGTTCATGAGGCGATCGCGCATCTCCTTATCTTCGATAAAGGTAGTGTTCGCATCCTCATACACCCAGTTATCCACAGCACCAGCCGTTGCCGACCAGCCCATCGTGTTCACCAGGCGCTTTGATAGCTCGCGTACGCCTTCATAACCGTGGCTTAGCATCCCTTCGTACCACTTGGGATTCAGCAGCTTAGTGCGAGCATCCAAACGCACGGTTTCGGACAGAGTCCGCACCTGGGCATTAGCCGTCGTGGTGTCGGCAATGTAAGACGCCGGAGCCTTGCCGTCATCCCGCAGGGTGGAGACGATCTTGGTGGGGTCGGAGTCGAAGTAGTGGGACACATCCGTGAGAGAAATCTCGGAGGAATCTAAGTTCTGGAAGGTGGCATCAGCGGTCTTCAGCGCCTTCTCGAACATGTTGCGAGACTGATCCATCACGCCAGGATTGTCGGAGTTGAAGGCAAAGGACTTGCGTTTCAGATACATCTCCTGCAGTTCGGACTCTTCTTCCCAGCTACTGTTCTCCACCGCCAAGTTGACGTTGGAGGAGTAGGAACCAGACGCATTCGAGAAAACACGGGTCGCCGCTTCACGGATGCCTACGCCCATTTCTTCAGCCTGTTCCAGAGCATGCTTGCGCACGAAGTTCATCTCTAACGGCTCATCTGCTTCCGCCGCCATCTTCACAGCGCGGTCTAATAACGCCATTTGGTTGATGAACAGGTCGCGGAACACGCCCGAGCAGTTGATCACTACGTCGACGCGAGGACGACCCAGTTCTTCTAGAGCGATGAGTTCCAGCTTGTTGACGCGACCCAGAGAGTCGGGCTGAGGGCGCACGCCCACCATCCACATAATCTGTGCCAGGGACTCACCGTAGGTCTTGATGTTGTCGGTCCCCCACAGCACGCAAGCAATGGTTTCAGGCCAGTTGCCACCGTTGTCAATCTTCTGGCGATCCAACAGGCGATCGACCACAATCTTGGCGGACTGGACAGCCGCGCTGGTGGGAATGGACTGCGGGTCGAGAGCGTGGATATTCTTGCCGGTGGGCAGAACGCTGGGGTTACGGATAGGGTCGCCGCCAGGGCCGGGCAGGACATACTCGCCATCCAGAGCCTTAATCAAGCTGCCCAACTCAAAGTCAGCGCAAGCCTGCTCCAGGCAAAACTCCAAGAACTCCATCAGAGGCTTCAGTTGCTCTTCATCCACGTTGGGGAAGCCAGCTTCTTGCAGAGCCACAACCCACGGAATCTTGCGACCCAAATTGAGGAAGTTGAGCTTGGACACCAACGACACGCGACCTTCGCTGTCAGTTTGCTCTTTAACTAGAGCGCCAACGGCCGATCGCACCGCTTCGGTGATGTCCTGCAGGAGCTGTACGTCTTCTAGGATTCCAGCATCGTTGTTGCGGTAAATCTCTTCGATTTCGCGACCGATGCTCTGGGCCACCAACGTGGGCAGACCCATGATCTCTTCTTCGGGGCGATCGATGCTGGCGATGTTGACCAACGTGGCGATCGCCTCTTCCGCAGACGGGGGTTCGCCAATTACGTGCAAGCCGCACGGCAGCAGACGAGACTCAATCTCCATCAGCTTGGCGTACACCTTACCGACGAGGGTGTTGCGGTCTTCACCAGACAGCTCTTTGGCATCTGCTTCGGGCAACTCAATATCTTTATCCAAGTTGCAGATACGAGCCTGCTCCACAATCGCGTTGGCAATTTGAATGCCGCGAGCGCTGTCCTTCAGAGTCTGATACGAGCCAATCAACTCGCTCAATTCCTTCAGTCCCTTATACAGACCGGCATTCTCCGCAGGAGGAGTCAGATAGCTGATGGTCTGGGCATAGCTGCGGCGTTTGGCGATTGTCGCCTCGGAGGGGTTGTTGGCCGCGTAGTAATACAGGTTGGGAATTTTGCCAATCAAACTATCGGGATAGCACTGACCAGACATACCCATTTGCTTACCGGGCATGAACTCCAGAGAGCCGTGAGTCCCGAAGTGCAGAACAGCGTCGGCACCCCAGATGCGCTCTAGGTAGGTGTAGTACGCAGCAAAACCGTGGTGGGGGCTGGCAGAGCGGGAGAACAGCAGACGCATCGGGTCGCCTTCGTACCCGAAGGTGGGCTGAACGCCGATAAACACATTGCCGAAGGACTTACCGTACACCAACAAATCGCGACCGTCGGTATTCAGCTCACCAGGAGGGGGACCCCAATTTTCCTCCAACCGTTCAGAGTAGGGGGTCAGCTCTTCGTACTCGCGCACCGGCATGCGGTAGGCGATGTTCAGTTCGGGACTAGCGTACTGAGCTTGAGCGTCGTGAATGACCGCTTCCATCAGCTCTTTAGGGCTGTCAGGCAGTTCGTCGATGGTGTAGCCGTTGCGCTTCATCCCTTCCAGAACTCGGTAGATAGAGCCGAATACGTCGAGATAAGCGGCGGTACCGACGTTGCCCTTATCGGGAGGGAAGCTGAAAACGGTGATAGCCAGTTTCTTGTCGAGGCGGGGCTTGCGGCGCAGGCTAGCCCACTTCATGGCTCTCTGAGCAATGGACTCGATGCGGTCTTGTAGGGCGATCGCCTTACCGGTGTTGCCATCGCGACCAGAGAGGACAATCGGCTCGATCGCCCCATCCAGCTCGGGAATAGCCATTTGTAGAGCTACTTGAATGGGGTGCAGGCCCAGATCGCTCTCTTCCCACTCTTCGGTGGTTTGGAAGACGAGAGGCAAGGCCACCATGTAGGGTCGGTTCAAACGCTTGAGGGCCTCAATCGCTTTCGGGTGATCCTGACGGGCGGGCCCGCCGACCAACGCAAATCCAGTCAGAGAGACAACGGCATCCACTACAGGCTCTGCGTCGGAGCTTGCAGATGGGTCGAAGAAAAACTCCTCTACGGGCTTGGAGAAATCCAAACCGCCAGCAAATACGGGTAGGACGCGAGCACCCAGACTTTCCAGCTCTTGCACCATCGCCACGTAATGAGCATCATCACCGGTGACCAAGTGAGTGCGCTGCAGCACCAGACCCACGCAAGGTGCGAGTGGATCTTTCTGATCGTCTGTGAGGTCAGGGCGAGACTGGTACCAGTCCATGTACTCCCGTACGTCTTCATACATCTGGGGAGCCAGAGGGTGCCACACCCCCATATCGGGGTAGGTAACAGGATCGTTATAAGACAGCTCCCCTGTCGAGTCCTTTTGTTCGCCATCGAATACATAGCGATCGGCAATCATCAACAGGAAGTTCGACAGGTTCTCTTCGGAACCACCCAGCCAGTACTGGAAGCTGAGCATGAAATTACGAGCATCCTGCGCCTTATCCATTGGCAAGTACTTGAGTACCTTGGGCAGGGTGCGCAGCAGCTTCAGCATGGCGTCTTGGAAGGACGCGCCGGAATTTTCTTTGCGCTTGCGCATGAACTGGGCGATCGCGCTCTTCGACTGGCCCAACTGCGCCATCGAGAAACTACCCATTTTATTCAGGCGCATCACCTGAGGCATGGATGGAAAGACCACCGCCGCGTCGAGGCGATCGCGGTGGGGTTCAACGGCTGCTACTACTTTTTCCGCTAAATCTTCGATAAAAATCAGTGAGGCAATAAAAATGTTGGCCTCGGCAACGTCGTTTTTAAAGGCTTCGTAGTTATCAGCGTCCCGTAGTTCTTCGATCAGGTAGCCACTGATTTCGACTGCCACGCTGGGGTTACTGTTATTAATCGCCTGGACGGCTGCAGATAATGCGCTCTGATATTGAGGTTCTAGAACCACGTAGACGACGCGGACCAGAGAACGATCTCCCACTGTATCCGGCTCGATGTGTCGAATCGATGGCCGAACCTGAGTGAACATGTGCAAAGTCTCCAAGCGGATAGTTCAATTAGCTACTGGTTCCAGCCGTTTCCAAAGGGTACGAAATTCCCAGCCTCACCAAAAAATAGCAAAATCTGCCCTTCGTTCTAGCAGAACTTCACAACCTTGTTAAAAGATGATGCATTTGCGTTACGAATCATTACGCTTTCAATGCAAAAGCCCTGAAAATTCCTCTCTAACCCCCTTGACAAACGATCGCTCTACCGGGGTGAGGTGTGCCCCAGCCGAGCTAACTCCTCTCACGTCGCGCCCCCAGCTGAGACACCGATCCTCCTTTGCCAGGCTCTTCCCTCTACGGGACTCAGCATTGCAGTCATCTAAAAAAACGTGAAAAGACGCCTCACTCAACCCCTCAACACAGCGAACCAGGGATGCACGCAACCGGGCGCTAGCAGGCTGAGCGTTGCGCGTGCCCATCATCACTTCATCGATCGACCATCTCTCGGTACAAGTCTCCCTAGTTGCAAGGCATTACACCGAACAGATACAGCTACAAAACATATCTATTTCCCTGCACCATCAGCAGTACTAGAAAACACAAAGATGCCAACGATCGCAGATTCAAGCTTGACAATAAGCCCGGACATTCAGCCACAGATCGCTTACCCGATTCCCCCACAAAGACCGCAGCTAACGTAGCTCTACCTGTCGTAATCACCTGACGTCGTTTTGACCTGCCGAACTCTCACCATCAGACGTCATCTGCCGCCAAGTGCAGGGCACTAGAGATCGACGAACCGCACAAGTGAAGCGGCCCAATACATTGCCATACAGGCGATTCCTTGGCAGGTGGCGACAGTGAATAAATATCAATTAATTATGGATTTTCACCGCTTTGAGTGAAGGCGTGTCAAGATTGCGGTAGCCGCCTTCTATCTATCAATACTCTGCCCTAAGGTGTGGAATTTTAGTTAGTAGTCTTGGCTATATTTTTTGTTTTTCTTAAAGATTTATCCCTGCTGTAGCGATCGCATTTATCCTGCATTTAGCTCTGGCAAGGAATCTGAAGCGCGATGTATTTTTAAACGTTTCGTAATTAGGTTATGGCAGGCACTCATACCACCGAACTCACGAATTCCTCAGGGCACAATCGTCCAGTGAGCAACACCAGTCCAGTGACTAACACCAGTTCAACAGCAGCGTCCCCACAGCCAATCCAATTGGCACCTGCCCGACTACGCCGCGCAATTGTGAATGGTGGTGGCCAAAACCACGACTACTCTCATGCGAACCTCAGCGGAGCCAATCTTTCGGGACTCAATCTACATGGCATTTGCTTAGTTGGGGCAGACCTATCGGGAGCCAATCTATCTCGCTGCAACTTGGTGGGCGCAAATTTTAGCAATGCAACGTTAGTGGGTGCCGATTTAACCGAAGCTCAGTTAGCTGGTGCCAACTTATCGGGCAGCGATTTGAGTGGGGCATGCCTGGTACGCTCCGATCTGAGCTGCGGAGTTGTGGAACGGGCCAACGTTCAAAGCGCCAACTTTTGCGGCGCGATTCTCACCAGCGTGCGGGTGAGCGGCACGGATTTCAGTACGGCCAATATGAGAGGGGTACAGTTCAGGCGCATTTCGTCTGACAGCAACATCTTGCAGTGATACGACCCCGTCGTGATGAACCTCTGGAGTGGCAGACTCCAGAATAGAAACCGCAAGAATCACAACCAAAGCATCAAAACAAAAGATCGCCCGAGCGTCTGCTGTCGATCGCCAACTGCTCGGGCGATCGCCATTACAATGATTCACACAGAAATTATCGCTGTCTGCTTGCGGCTCATTACTTATGTCAGCAGTGTCACTGCCTCCCGCACTCGAAAAACTGGTGCAACGATTCAAAAAAGCATCGTCGAATAAGCAACGATACGAGCAGTTGCTGTGGTTAGCGAACAAGCTAGACGCTCAGCCAGATGCGGCAAAAGTCCCTGAGAATAAGGTGGCGGGCTGTGTTTCCAGCGTTTACGTCACTGCCGAACTAGTGGATGGAAAAGTCCAATTCACTGGAGATTCAGACTCGCAGCTCACTAAAGGACTCGTGGCGTTTCTGATCCGCGGTTTACAAGGACTATCTCCCGAAGACATTGCTCCGCTAGAACCAGACTTTATTAAGGACACGGGTCTCAGCGTTAGTTTGACGCCATCGCGAGCCAACGGATTTTTGAATATTTTCAAGACAATGAAAGCCAAGGCTGCCGAGCTGATGTCCAATTCCACTGCGAGCTAGCCTCGGAGCACCCCGCAGTAGAGATGGTTCACCCTGTCGTTCCCCCCCTCCCAGTCACCCTCGTGATTGGCTTTGCGGGTTACGGAAAATCAACGCTCGTCCGCAACCTTGCCAGTCAATTACCTCAGCCTGTTTCGTTTCTAGGAACGGAGACCGAACGTACGTCTACGCGCTGCATTTGCTGTAGCGGGTCCGATGTCTTGCACCAAGCACTGAGTAGCGTGCTAGAACAGCACCGCTCCAGTCCGTTCTCGCGGTTGTTTGTTGAAGGGAGTGACGAAACCGATCCCGTACCCGTCATCCGTGCCATTCGCAACCGATACAGCCGCACGCCGCTGGTATTGAGTGAAGTTGTAACCGTCATGTCGGCGATCGCCTACCCTCCCACCAACGCTCCGGCTTGGCTCATCACCAATCAGATATTCTTCGCCGATCGCATCGCCCTTACACACTGCGACCTGGCAACCCCGGCACACATCCTCCATTGCCAGCAGCAGGTGCAGTCAATTAAGGGGATTCCCATCGTTAAGTGCCAACCCGGCCAGGTAGACATCGGCCCATTGCTGACCGTTCGCTAATGCAGAGATCTCGCAGTATCGACAAGTGATGGCGTCAACGTCAGAGGGAGAACGCTCAAGACAGCAAGCAGGCCGTTACTGAGCAGGTGCAGGCGTCTCCTCCACATCGAGAGGAGCATTCTCCCCACGCAGGAACACTTCGACATCCCATTGACCGAGAGAGTTTTGTTCGTAGGCGATCGTGCCGCCATCCCCGGAGATACTGGGATTACGGACATCACCCGGATTACCTCGGCTGATATTTTCGAAGCCGCGCGTTTCGCGATCGTAGAGAAAGATCTCGGATTTGCCCAATCGGTTAGAGACAAAGACGATAAAGCGGCCATTGTTGCTCACTGCCGGCTGAACCGCCGTAAATTGTTCTGAGTTCAAACCGGGAAGATTGATTAAACGGCGGCTTTGAAGATCGTAGAGATAGACGTTGTGGGAGTTATCTCGATTGGAGGTAAACACCAAATAGCGACCGTTGGCACTCAGATTTGGATCGTACTCATCAAATGCTGTTCGCACCCCCGTCAGGGCTGATGGCGCGGGTAATGGGCGCTGACCGCCACATCCATATAGAACAAGGCCAAGCGTGGCGGTTAAGAACACTTTCCACCATCGGGAAGTCGCCATAGTTACCCTCACAAACTGCGTTCAACAGCGGTGGATCAACCGCTCGGGATACCGAGACACAGCACGTACTGTCTCATCTCCCCTATCACCTCTATCAACTGTAAAGGGAGACAACTGGTAGCGACCAGGCGGTAGACAATGTCGAGTTCTACCGTATCGAGTTAAGGCAGTGGCTACACCACTGCGGGCATTTCAGCTATGTCCCTCCCTGACTGTGCGTAAAAACCTTTGTCCTAACTGAAATGGAAAACGCTATAGCTATCAAGTCTTCTCAATTGGGCAGCGCGATCGCCACACGTTGAACACTGCCCCCGCTTTTGATCGTCCTCCTCATTGGCAAGGTTTTGTCTGCGCACCTTCCGCACCACTCACCGACAGACCACTATGCTGAAGACAGGAATCCGTTCGAATCAGCTCATGCCTTTACCCCGTTGGGAAACCCCTCCCACTCGCAAAGACCCGGCCTATCGCTTTCAAGACGATCGCTACACACTTGGCGCCCACGCCATGATGTACAGCACCCTAGTGACGGGCCTGTGGTTTTTCCAACTGCTCTACCGCGCCGATTGGCCGTGGCTCAAGCCCTTTGTCACCGCCTGGACAATTGTTCTAACGCTCAATGCCGCATGGGTGCTGCTGCTAGCTCGCTATCCCGGCTTCAATCCCCAAAAAGAGGCGCAGAATGAGGGAGAGACCGCCAACGGCAAAGCAACCACCGGGGCTGAGGGCGAGCCTTAGACTTTCCAATGCAATCGGGCCAGCACATCATTCATCGGAGGCATAACCATGACTGTTAGTTCGCGCCAAGTTGAAGAATTAGCTGCCGAAATCGGACAAGAGGTCTATATTGACATTGCCAAGTGGCACTTATATCTAGCAGATGCCAAGTTGCACACTGCGGTGGCGGAAAAGGTGATGCCCCTGGTAGACGACAGAACAGTCACTGAAGATGCAGTGACTGAGGCGTTGAAGCAAATTCCAGTCAAGCTGGGCGGCGGACGCACCGAGCTCAGTCTGTTCGACCTATTGCCGATGCAGGGAATTTTGACTCTACTGGATGTGTTGGAAAAGGCATCCGATCGCTAGATGATGGGGAATGTTCGAACCTATTGACTCGTAACTTACAGCCAGTGCCTACCATCAGGCATAATGTGGGCTGTTGTTCAACCCGGATTTATACCTACTTCCATACCGATCGGAATTGTCTGAGTGACAAGCCCTACTTAACATTATTTAATATCGTGTTAGTGTGAGGGCATCTTGTACAGCGTAGATGCATGACTGCGGCATTGTTTAGCGGCCTACCATTTTCCCCCAAGAACGGCGATCGCCTGGTTAGTAAGGCGGTGACTGCTGCAATTTCGGCATTGTTCGAGCGTACCGAGAAGCTGGACGCTCAGGTTCGTGCCGAGCCTGTGGCGAAGTTGCTACAGGGCAGCGTTGACGGTTTCGACCTCATAGGCCAAGGGCTTCGCATGTACAACGGCCTCCGTCTGGAGGTGATGGAACTGTATTTGCAATCGGTCTCTATTGACTTTGGAGCCGTATTTCGGGGTCTCGTTAAACTGCAGCGGCCCACCCAAGCCACGATGCGCGTGGTACTGACCCCTGATGACCTGACAGACTCGTTCAATACTCCGTTTGCGATCGAGAAGCTACAGCGCATGACATTCCACGGTCAGAAGCTGAATTTCCGCAATACGGATGTGCAGCTAACCGACGAACGCAAATTACAGCTCAAGACTGAGATCAAGCTGGGAGAAACAGGAGATTGGATGCCCCTGGGCTGGACAGCGGCTCTTCAGGTGGAAGGCGGCACCAAGATGTTCTTCAGCGATGTAGAGTACGAGGCCTCGGGAATCGCGTTTGAATTGGCCAAAGACCTAGTAGGCCACGTCAACTCCCTATTGGATTTGGAAACCTTCAATCTGGATGGCACGCAATTATCGGTCGATCGCCTGCGGGTTCAGAGCGATCGCATCGTGTTCTATGGAATTGCTCGCATTGCCCATTTCCCCAAGGGTAAGAAGAAGTAGCGCACAGTAAGTGGCTTCATTTAAAGGCTCAGCCGATTCACAACGGCTGAGCCTTTTTGATATTGAGCACTTCGCACGAAGATTCAAACAACGAGCCTACTGAGGTATCGGCACCATATCCGGTGGAAACTCTGCATCTCCGCTGTCCCAAGCTTGGCCATCGAGATTCAGCCTAGAAAACTTTTGCCGGTCAAACACGGGCTCGGCAATCCCTGCTTGCAACTGCTGCTCGAAATCCCACATCACTCTGAGGCCCACTTTGAACAGCATCATTAGTGCAGAAAGGTTAACTAGAGCCAGCAGTCCCATCGTGACATCCGCAAAACCAAAGACCGTGCTTAAATCTTGGGAAGCTCCCCAAATGACCAGTACGAGAGTGAGGACTCGAAATCCATTGAACAACGCTTTGTTTTCCTCACTGAAGTAATTGAGGCTGTTTTCTCCGAGATAGTAGTTGTAAATCATGGACGTGAAGGCAAACAGGAGCAGGGCGATCGTCACAAACGTCCGCCCCCAGTCCCCCACATGCTCTGCCATTGCAGACTGAGTCATCACAATGCCATCAATATCGCTGCCGGGGACGTAGACATTGGAGAGCAGAATGACAGCTGCCGTGCAGGAGCACAGCACAATTGTGTCCACAAATACACTAAAGGCTTGAACGATGCCTTGATTGACCGGGTGTTTGACGTAAGCAACTGCCGCAACGTTGGGAGCACTCCCCAAACCAGCCTCGTTGGAAAACAGGCCACGCTTGACGCCGAATATCATGGCAGCGCCAATTCCACCGGCAATGGCTGAATTAAAGCCAAATGCACTCTGGACAATTGAGGCAAACACAGCGGGAATACTGCCGAGGTTCGTGAGGATGACAAACAGGGCCATGGCGAAATAGCCCACAGCCATGATCGGAACCACATACTCAGCGACGTCGGCAATGCGGCCAATTCCACCCACAATCACGAGCCCCAACACCACCATCAGCCCGGCACCAGCAACCTGAGTAGGGATGCCAAATGTATCGTTAACGGAGGTTGCCACAGTGTAGGCTTGCAGGGCATTAAATCCGAGGCCAAACGTTACCAATAACAGCACCGAGAATAGCGATGCCAGCCAGGGCTGGTTCAATCCCCGTTGAATGTAATAGGCTGGCCCGCCCCGATAGGTTCCATCGGGCTCTGCAATTTTAAATACTTGGGACAACGTACATTCAAAGAAGCTAGTGGCCATACCGATCAGGCCTATAACCCACATCCAAAACACAGCACCGGGACCACCCAAACTAATGGCGACCGCAACTCCCGCAATATTTCCAGCCCCAACTCGCCCAGCAACGCTGAGCACCAATGCTTGGAACGAACTGAGGTGTCCTTCTTCCCGTTGGGTCGCTTGCTTGAGAATGCCAAACATGCGGCCAAAATACCGAAACTGAACGAATTTAGACGAAATGGTAAATCTCAATCCAATCCCAATCAGGGCTACGATTAGAATTTTTCCCCACAGCAGATCGTTTAGAAAAGTCAGCACGAGTCAACTCCCTATACTTCGTTGAATAAGTGACTAGCGTGTTCGAAATACCTCAAATTTTCGGGAGATAAACTGCGTATCATCCCGTTTTTGCCTTCGCATAGAAATCATGGGAAGTCGCGAAGACTCTTTATCTGTGGACCATTAGTAGAACCAGTGGGGAAAGCCTGAATGACGAGCTTGGCTAGAATATTTAACTGATAATACTCATCATTAAGCCGATATAGTCTTATAAATTCCAGAAGAAAACTGTGTATACAATCACTTTTTCCAATCGTCAAACTGCAAACTTGCTATAGATCGTGACTGTGCATTCGTTCGTTTATCAAACTTTATATTCAACCACTCGATCGCGGGAGAGGACGATGCAATTTACCGAAGGTGAAATTTGCTGAAGGAATTCTAGGGGTGCTGGAAAAAGGCTGCAATACTGATACGGCTGTTTCGTCGCAGACCCCTGGATGAGTCCCACCTCCGAGCTTGCCCCCCAACGCAGTGCATCCCAGCCAGTTCCTTCCAAACCCGAATCCCTTCAAGTAGAGCAACAGCCAGTAGAAACTAGCCCGCCCAAAACCAGCCAGGAAGACAGCAGCCTGCCAGCTACCCCACAAACCGCTGCAACTCAACGGAACACTCCCCAGCTCGATCGCGATTTGCTGGAGGGTGTGGCAACTCTCAATTTGACGCTGCCCGATCCTGACGACGAGCAGATGTCAGAGGCGGATTTCCTGCAGCAGGTAGATGCAGCTTGGGTGGTGTGCGACCGGTTTGACCTGCAGTCTGATATTTGGCGGGGGCGGATTTTAAGAGTGATTCGCGATCGCGAACGCAAGTACGGCGGCGGACGTGGTCAAGGATTTCTGAGCTGGTTGAAGGAGCGGGAAATCGGCAAAAGCCAGGCGTATCGGTGGATCGAGCTGGCGGATAGTGCGGATCACCTGCTGGCAGATGGCATGTTAGAGCCGGAGAATATCGAACGGTTCAGCAAGCGGGCGTTTGTGGAGACGGCTCAGGCGTCGCCCGAGGTACAGCAAATGGTGAGCGAGGCGGCACAGCGGGGCGATCGCATTACTCGTCGTGAAGTGCGCCAATTGTCCGATGAGTGGACAGCCATGACCTCCGATCTACTGCCGACCGAAATCAGAGCTAAGGCGGCTGAAAATGTGATTCCAACCCGCTACTTGGCTCCGCTAGTGCGGGAAATGGAGAAGCTACCGGAGGAGCATCAAGAAACACTGAAGACCGAGGTGGCTCGCACACCGGACTTGGACACCTTGAAAGAAGCAACCGCCGCTGCGAAATATCTGTCCAAGTACATTGAGTCGGCATCACGAGTACAAGTGCTAGCGAAAGCAGAGGTCAACCTGGAATCTGCTCTGGATGAGTCGTTACGGTTAGGGTGTTTGAACCAAACGGCTGAGTTGGTCAATCAGGCTGCACAGTTGGAGCAGGCGATCGCCAAGGTCTACACCTCTTGGAAGCGGTTAGGGAATTTAGCGGACAAGCTAGACGGTCAGAGTGGAGCCAGTACGCCCCATTTGCGATCGCTGTTGGAACAACTGGACAATCTGGCCAGCAGTCAGGTGGAAATTCAGTTGGGGCTGAGCGAAGCAGCTCGCAATATTCGCTTGAGTATTGAGGAAGAGGATTAGCGATCGTCCAGTTGCATGTGGGGAGGGCAAACTACCATCCCCAAGTACCAGCTCCCCCTTTAAACGGCCCCACAATGTCGCTGGTGATCCAACCGCCGTAAAAGTCTCCTGCCTGGCACTGAACCTGTTCGTCATCAACGAAGCAGGCATCCATTTTGCTGGGGTACACCGCAATATAATTTTCGATGCCAGCAAACGTTGGGGTGGGCTCTGGATAGCTCCAGCAAACATCGGTCAAGACGGTATCGCCGACGGTGATGGAGTAGTAGATGGCTTTGCCTTTCCATTCGCACCAGCTCCCCTTCTGTGTACGGGTGAGGTACTGCATCTGAACGTCTTCAGGGGGGATGTAATAGGTCGGTGGGTGGCTAGTTTCTAGCACTCGTTTGGCCCGGTGGGTGTCGGCCAAGACTTCTCCGCCACACACAATACGAATGTGTTTGCTGCTGTCTTCTAGACGGGGAGGACGGGGATAATCCCAGACGGATTCTTGGCCGGGGCCAGGTTCGATGCGCTGTACGGTCATGAATGAACTGCAAAAAGTGCATGTCTACTCTAACGAAATCACCTCTATCCACGACCATCTACAACCAGAACAGCTTTGGATTTCCAATCAGATCTATGGAATAGTTTTCATGACGGCAGCATTGTTGAAGTGCGAGGGGAGCTGCCCAATATCTCTTTGAGGGTTGAAATTCAGTACCTACGAGAAAAGCTGCCAGGAGCTGGCGACTCTATTTGGATACACCTAAAGAACTGCACGCTCATTCGCTTGACCGCCTGGGAATCTGAGAGAGAAACCCAGCTTGGGGACATCAACGCAGAGCATGACTTCGAAATATTAAATGCGAAGACAGTAGATGATTCAATTCATATCTTTAGTCCAAATGGACAGTTAGAGCTAACGTATACAGGCAGCAATCTAGAACTCGATTCCGGTCATGTGATTAGCTGGCAGGAACTATCGCAAGTTTCACAGGATTATTGGAAATCGTTTGGCAAGAATCCCAAACAAGCCTATTGAAGAGTTGTTTACGGATACGGCAAAGTTCAAACCAGTGGACTCTTTGAATCCAATTAGCAATCCTTACAACCATTTGGATGAATGACAGCCGTTAATCCTGCACTATGACCAGCAGCAAGCACAATAGCTGAAACATATGGTTCCGCTATGTAGCGAAATACCTAAATTTATGTCAGACTTCGTTGCATTATCACCTCATACCAGTATCGGCGGATACGATCCCCAGCAGTCATTCGTTCAGAGGTGATCGATATGGTTGGGATCTTTAAGCGCTTTTGGGGACAGGCAGAAGATAGCAGTACTGAAAACCGATCGCTCTTTGGGTTAAAGAAAAACTCCCGCGATTTCTTTCTCAGCCCGGACGAGGCTAAAACCTTAGGGGATATCAACTATATGCGAACCTCTAAAACCATTCACCACACATTCCCAAAAGTGGATAACCCTGATGAAGGGAAAGTAGATGTTTACGATGAAGTATCGTCACTAGAGCATATCCACTTGAAAGAAAAGCACTAGCCTACATTGCTGCTGCTAATACTTGAAGTTCCGCTTGGATTGTGACAATTCAGGCGGAATTGCGTTTGAACCATAGTGCGGCAGCGAAGCTGACTATCTCGCTTTGGGAAACAAGAATCCTGCCAGTACGTCGTTAGCGATCGCCGTCCCCACCAACACAAATCCACACCCCACCACCATCGATACCGTAATCACCTCTTGCAACACCAACGCCCCCCACAACATCGCAAACATCGGAATCAGATAGGTCACGGTTAGCGCCTTCGTCGAGCCAATATTGCGAATCAATCGGAAATACAGAATATAGGCAAACGCAGTTGAGAACACGGCAAGGATAACAGTGGCGATCGCCACCTGAAGCGTCATCTCTTGCGTAGGAACGGTAAATGGAACGGCAGGAAGTAGTAACAATGCCGCGCTTAATTGACTACCAGTCGTCACAATTAATGGGTGGACATCTGACAAATGGAGTTTGATAAATGGAGCTCCAATCGCATACATCACTGCCGCGAATAGTCCTGCCACAACAGATATGAGAAAGGCTGGTGTTGCCGTTATATCCGTCTGCCAACCAATCAAAATCACCACACCGACAAAGCCCAAGCCAAACCCCAGTAGGCGAGCGGAAGTCGGTCGTTCCTGTAGCCAGATCGCGGCCACAACCGTTCCAAATAAAGGAGCAGTAGCATTCAAGATAGACGTAAATCCAGCCGGAAGGGAGAGCGCAGCATAGGCGTAGAGCACAAACGGAATCGCCGAATTAATCGCTCCAACCACTAGCAGCGGGGCCAAGTACTGACGCAACGTCTCTAGCAATTTCATGCGCACCAAGATCGGCAGCAACATTAATCCCGCCATCAGGACACGAATTTCGATCAGCCAGATTGGGCCGAGCACCGGAGCCGCAATTCGCATCAGCAAAAACGAGCCCCCCCATAGCCCTGCCAACAGCAGCAGCTCGGCAATATCGGATAGTTTCACACTTGCTCCTCTACTGCACTCGCAGCTTGACCGGCCTCCCAGCCCAACAGCACTGACTTACGAGCAGTCCCCCAGCGATATCCCCCCAACTCTCCAGAAGCACGAATAACGCGATGGCAGGGAATGAGGTACCCAACGGGATTGCGTCCGACAGCATTTCCGATCGCGCGAGCTGCAGACGGTCGCCCCAACACGCCCCCCAGCCCTTGATAGGTCACAACTCCACCAAACGGAATCTTGAGAAGTGCTCGCCACACTTGTATTTGAAAATTGGTTCCTTTGACATGTAGGGAAATTGGACATGAAGCATCTCCAGACTTCTGGAAGATGCGATCGCCGATCGCCCGCACTACGTCAC
The DNA here is from genome assembly GCA_039817825.1 of Cyanobacteria bacterium J06642_12. Taxonomy (GTDB): domain Bacteria; phylum Cyanobacteriota; class Cyanobacteriia; order Thermostichales; family PCC-7336; genus PCC-7336. The sequence goes on from JBCBVA010000022.1 coordinate 25,104, forward strand.
CATCCTCGATCAGCTCAGCCTGCGGCCAATCTGCTTTCAAAAGACTGGCAACTTCGGCTTTGGTCGCCTCCTCTAAAAACTGTAGGTTGCAGATGCCTCGCGCTGTGGTGGCGATCGCGCAAGCCCCAAATGGACTGTCGTAAAGTCCGTATCGAATCTGCAGCCCCGCACCACCTGACTTGAATTCACCAGGAGACATCGCCTCAAGCCTGACAAACAGATCGTGCAAGCGCCCCGGACTAGAGAGACCCGCATCCATCGTCAGTTCTAACAAACTGCGAGTGTCTTCTATCTTTGATTTGGCATATTCAACGGTCAGATATTGTAGAAAGCGCTTGGGACTGATGCCAGCCCATTGAGTGAACAGCCGCTGGAAGTGGTACTTACTGAGGTGAACGTGTTGGGCAATGGTATCTAAATCCGGTTGGCTGGATTGATGCTGTCGCATAAAGGCGATCGCCTCGGCAATGCGATCGTAGGTGTCGGTGTCAGCAATCAGTTCTGCTATCACTTCGGTCAAAATCCGCTACTGGCTTGAGCTTCCTTCAAGGTATCGATAGCGGAGGGGGAGCGACCACCCATTTATTGCTGTCCTTGCCAGCGCTAGTCTAGATTTTCATGACTTGAGTAGAACATGCATTCTCCAGATGTACTAGCTACTGTGACGCTCTTACCGACATCGGAAGGGGGCAAAAAAACTTCTGTCCGTTCTGGCTACCGTCCCGACCATCGAGTTCGAGAGGATTATCTGACGTGTGGCATCCACCGCTATATAGACAAGGAAAGAGTTAATCCTGGCCAGACCGTACGTACTGAAATATCGTTCATCGATCCTAAGGCTTATCCACACTGCTTGTGGGTTGGCAAGATCGTTACCATTCAAGAAGGGGTCCGCATTGTCGGTCACGCCGACATTCTGGCCGTATACAATCCCATTCTCAAAGCTCCTTGAATGACGAGAAGGAATAGCGTATCGCCCCAATTTCCACACATCACCAGTTTTCGGGCGGAATTACCTGCACAGTTCTATAGCGATCGAATTCGTCGAACTTCGGATCGCCATTGCCCCCATCAACCCCACCTACAACTGGGTCGATGACATGACCCTCAAACCTGTACCCTCGTTCTACAGGCATTTTTCAACTCACCCGGCCTGACACTCCTCCAGCCCATGACCACCGATTACCTGACTCGCATCCTCACCGCCCGCGTTTACGACGTCGCCCAAGAATCTCCCCTGGAATACGCCCCTAACCTATCTGGGCGCTTGCAGAACAAGATTTTGCTGAAGCGGGAAGACATGCAGTCGGTATTTTCCTTCAAGCTGCGCGGGGCTTACAACAAAATGGTCAACCTGCCTCCAGACAAGCTGGAGCGTGGGACGATCGCCTCGTCTGCCGGAAACCACGCTCAAGGTGTGGCGCTAGCAGCCCAACGATTGGGAACCCGTGCCGTCATCGTCATGCCTGTAACCACGCCCTCTATGAAAGTCGATGCGGTTAGGGCTCGCGGTGCTGAAGTAGTCTTGTTCGGCGATACCTATGACGACGCCTACGGCTATGCCCGTCAGCTTGAGAAAGACAAAGGACTAACGTTCATTCACCCGTTCAACGACCCGGATGTAATTGCCGGTCAGGGCACGGTGGGAATGGAGATTCTGCGGCAGTATCAGCAGCCCATTCACGCGATTTTTGTGGCGATCGGCGGGGGCGGCCTGATCTCTGGCATTGCCTCTTACGTCAAGCGAGTGCGGCCGGATATCAAGATTATTGGCGTTGAGCCCACGGATGCCGATGCCATGTATCGATCGCTCAAAGTGGGTCACCGCGTCCGCCTGGAACAAGTGGGACTGTTTGCCGATGGCGTGGCAGTGCGCGAAGTGGGCGAAGAGACGTTCCGGCTTTGTCAGGAGCTAGTGGATGACGTCATTTTGGTGAAAACCGATGACACCTGCGCGGCTATCAAGGACGTATTTCAAGACACGCGATCGATTGTGGAACCGGCAGGGGCGCTGGCGATCGCCGGGGCAAAAGCCTATGTGGAACGCACGGGCATAACAGGAGAGACATTGGTAGCACTGGCCTGCGGAGCCAACATGAATTTCGATCGCCTACGCTTCGTGGCGGAACGGGCGGAGCTGGGAGAACGGCGCGAGGCCATTTTTGCTGTCAATATTCCCGAAAAACCGGGCAGCTTGCGCCAGTTCTGCGATTGCTTGGGCACCCGCAATCTGACCGAGTTCAACTACCGGATTGCCGATCGCCAAGAAGCTCATATCTTTGTCGGACTGCAGGTGCAGAACCGAGATGATGCCGCCCAGATGAAAGAAACCTTCGAATCGGCTGGGTTGAAGACACTGGATTTGACGGACGACGAGCTGGCCAAAATGCACCTGCGCCACATGGTAGGGGGGCGATCGCCGCTGGCCGAAAACGAACTAATTTACCGCTTCGAATTCCCCGAACGCCCCGGTGCTCTGATGAAATTCGTCGCCTCCATGAGTCCCAACTGGAATATCAGCCTGTTCCACTACCGCAACAACGGCTCTGACTACGGGCGTATCGTGGTGGGAATGCAGGTGCCACCGGAAGAAATGAGCGAATGGCAAGAGTTTCTCAACACACTCGGCTACCGCTATTGGGATGAGAACGATAACCCCGCCTACCAACTTTTCCTGAAATAGAACGGGAGCAAAGGTAGTCCGCCGATCCAATAGCGGCATACATCAAGCACGCGCTCACAAACTCGCGAATTATCGTGAAAATTCTTGGTGAGTTCCGGGGCATTAGGCAAGTCCGGTGATACGGTTCCGACTGTACTCCTCTGGGATGATGCCGTGAAAACCCGCGCCGCGATCGCCTACGAAGCTGGCAAACCTCTCGAAATTGACGAACTGGATTTAGAGGGGCCAAAGGCTGGCGAAGTGCTGGTACGTATCGTGGCCACTGGCGTCTGTCATACCGATGCTTATACCCTGTCCGGTAGCGATCCCGAAGGACTATTTCCCGCTGTCTTAGGACACGAAGGGGGCGGCATAGTTGAAGAAGTAGGGGCTGGAGTTACGAGCGTCAAACCGGGAGATCGCGTCATTCCCCTCTACGTTCCCGAATGTCAGACTTGCAAGTTTTGCCTATCTGGAAAGACCAACCTTTGCCAATCCATCCGAGTTACTCAAGGCAAAGGACTCATGCCCGATGGCAGCAGCCGATTCAGCAAAAACGGTAAGCCCATCTATCACTACATGGGCACCAGCACCTTCAGCGAGTACACTGTACTGCCCGAAATTTCTCTTGCCAAAATCAACCCAGAAGCCCCACTCGAAAAAGTGTGTTTGCTGGGCTGCGGCATCACAACCGGCATCGGAGCCGTGCTGAATACCGCCAAGGTGGAAGCGGGCTCCACAGTGGCAGTGTTTGGACTGGGCGGTGTGGGTCTAAGTGCCATTCAGGGGGCGGTAATGGCCAAGGCCGAGCGGATTATCGCGATCGATATCAACCCCGCTAAATTCGAGCTAGCTCAACAGCTCGGCGCAACCAACTGTGTCAACCCCAAAGATTACGACGACCCAATCCAGTCAGTCATCGTAGATATGACCGATGGTGGGGTTGATTACTCATTTGAATGTGTCGGCAATGTAGCACTGATGCGAGCGGCCCTGGAATGCTGTCACAAGGGGTGGGGGGAATCAACCATCATCGGCGTAGCTGGTGCTGGACAAGAGATTAGTACACGACCGTTTCAGCTAGTCACCGGACGGGTATGGCGGGGGAGCGCATTTGGGGGAGTTAAGGGGCGATCGCAGCTCCCCGGCTACGTCGATCGCTACTTAGCTGGTGATATTCAAGTCGATCCCTTCATCTCGGCAACGTTGCCACTAGAAGAGATCAACACAGCCTTCGACCTCATGCATGAAGGCAAAAGCATCCGGTCAGTGATTCACTTTTAATCGTTCAGGCTGGCTACAAAGATGTCAGCGAGCATTAAGGGCATTACAGCCAGCCTGAGAGCAGACCCTAGTCATCTGGCCACCCTCAATATGTGAATCCATCCGGTGTTTCTCAGCCGATCCCCTTGCTCCTGTAATCCCCATGACCCCTCAACCCACTTCTCTCACCCAAGTCAGCAGCAATCGTAGCTTTGGTGGTTGGCAGCACGTCTACCGCCACTCCTCAACCGTCACAAACTGCGAGATGACGTTTGGCCTCTATCTACCTCCACAAGCGGAAACACAAACCTGCCCGGTGCTGTACTGGCTGAGTGGGTTGACCTGTACCGAGCAAAACTTCATTACCAAGGCGGGAGCGCAAGCGTTTGCAGCCAAGTACGGAATCGCGATCGTCGCTCCGGACACCAGTCCGCGCGGTTGCAACCTACCTGGCGAAGACGATGACTGGGACTTCGGCAGCGGAGCCGGATTCTATGTCAATGCCACCCAAGTCCCGTGGTCGCAGCACTACCGCATGTACGACTACGTCGTGTCCGAGCTGCCCATCCTCATCAAAGAGCAGTTTCCAGTCGATAACAGCCGCAAAGGCATCTTCGGTCACTCGATGGGAGGGCACGGCGCACTGATCGTTGCCCTCAAAAATCCCAGCATGTTTCGTAGCGTTTCGGCTTTCGCCCCCATTGTGGCTCCCACGCAAGTGCCGTGGGGCCAGAAAGCCTTTCGCAACTACCTAGGCGACAATTTGCTGGCTTGGGAGGCATACGATGCATCAATGCTCGTGAAGCGTACTGAAACTCGACTACCGATTCTGCTCGACCAGGGAGAAGCCGATCCGTTCTTGGCCAACCAACTAAAGCCTGAACTGTTCGAAGCTGCTTGCGCGGAAGTGGATTACCCACTGCAGTTACGTCGCCATCCTGACTACGACCACAGCTATTTCTTCATTGCCTCGTTGATGGAAGAGCACATCAAACATCATGCTGAAGCACTGCTATAGCCTTCCAAGGTAAGGGCGCTGGGCACGAAAAGTACGTAAAAGTAGCGCTATATTGTGCGACGGCTACACCGATTGAAGTCTTGACTCATAATTGACAACCCAACGACGAGAATCTGCGATCGCTTACCCCACATAGCCCCCAGCTTCGGCAGCATCAAACATTGCTTGAAGCCATTGCAGGATATGCGGTTGCCAGCAGGCTCGAGCCAAATGCCGTTGATATAGTTGCTCTAGATTTAGGGTGTGGAGACTTATTCAGTGGGAAGGAGCACCAAGCTGAAAGGTCTGGTGATGAAGCGACAGCCGGTTCCAATGCCTCAATACAGCGCGCCAGCCACACGCTACCAATGGTGGATGCTTCTGGCTTGCTGGGGGCTGGCGATCGGTGGTGCCAGCGCGAGTGTAAGTACAGGCATCGGTGGTACTGTTACGCCACTGGCGATCGCTCCTGCCCTAGCTCAGACGGCTCTAGCTCAAGCCCCGCAATCCCCAGTTTCTCCGTCTCAACCTCTACTGGCTCAAGCTGGCCCGGTACGATTGCAAAGCTGGGCCTACAATCCTGCCCTCGGGCGCCTAGATTTCACCACTCAGGGACAAACTCGCCCTCGCCTCTTCGCCCTAGAGAATCCCTCGCGCATCGTTGTCGATCTACCCAATGTCAGATTGGATCAGCGGGAAGAACAGCAGCAATATTCCGGTCGGGTGCAATCGATCCGCCTCAGCCAATTCAGTCCCGATGTAGCCCGACTGGTGATGGATATCGATCCCGAGCAACCCGTCACCCAACAGGAGATCCAGTTATTAACCGCATCCCCCGAACGGTGGGCCGTACAACTGCTCATTCCCGTCCAGTTCGGCTCTACCCAATCTGTCACTGCGCGATCGAACACCCCAACACCAACCCCCCAGTCACCACCTGTCAGTCCCGCTCCCACTAGAACCGCTCAAGCACAGCCTCCCCGCAACACCGTTGCACAATCCGCTTCAGTACGCACCCATATTCTCAGCATCGAGACCACAGATGAAGGGTTCTTTGTCCGCACCAGTGGCCCCGTTAATGTTTCCACTCGGCGAGTGTTCAACCCCCATCGCGTCGCCGTAGACTTTCTCAATACCGATGTCTCTCAGATGCGCGGCCCGCGAGAAATGACCATCGACCAATTTGATGTGTCAATGCTGCGAGCGGGACAATTCCAACCCACTGTTGCCCGCATTGCCTTGGATGTCAGCAGCACTAGCGGGTCGTGGGAAGGGCGCTACGATGCCGATCGCGGCGGCGTTGTCATCACTCCCAGTGGCAGTGGCCCCACCACCCCAACAGCAAACGTCGAAGGAGCAGCGACAATCCAGGCCGTGCGCGTGCAGGGCAATCGGCTCTCGATTACTGCCGATGGCTTCATGTTTTATCGCAGTAGCCTGGATGAAGACACCGGTTCCTACAGAATTTCGGTCTCTCCAGCTCGCTTACCCGCAACAATGGCAGATCCGGGACTGGTGGCCAATGGCCCAGTGGAACGGGTGAGATTTGCTCAAGAGAATAGCCGTACCGTGAGTATCTTGGTCGAACCTGCCGAGGGAGTTGAAGTCAGAGAGCGTAATTCCGGGCAGGGTTCTCGCCACATCACCCTCGAACTGGTGTACAGCAATCTCGCCACAGCTCCCTCCCAATCTCCATCTGCCCAATCTCCTCCAGCTCAATCCCCCCGTCCTAATCCTTTACCCACTCCTGTTCCTCGCCCAGATTTACTTCTATCTCCCAGCCGTGGTGCCGAGCCCACTCCCGCTGCCAACGGAATTGTCGTAGCGCTCGATGCCGGCCATGGCGGTAGAGATCCGGGAGCTGTAGGGGTTGGAGGGCTCTACGAAAAGACGGTCAACTTTGCAGTTGCAACTCGGGTAGAGCAATTGCTCAGACAGCAGGGCTTTGAGGTAGTCATGACTCGCTCGGACGATCGCGAAATTTTCCTTCAACCACGTATCGATACTGCTGTGGATGGTGGTGCCGATATCTTGGTGAGTATTCATGCCAACGCACTAGAGAGATCGGAAATTAGCGGTATTGAAACCTATTACTTGCGTCCCGACAGTGCCCGTTTAGCTCAAACTATCCATCGCAGCTTAGTAGCAGGGACGGGGGCCATTGATCGCAATATCCGCCGTGCCCGCTTCTTTATGGTGCGGGAAACTCCAACCTCAATGCCATCCGTACTGCTTGAAATGGGCTACCTGACCAACCCGAGTGAAGCTCGCCGTCTCGGGTCACCTGAATATCAAGAGCGATTGGCCCAGGCGATCGCCCGTGGTGTGGCGTCATACTTCGGACGCTAGCTTGTAGGGCATCGTGTCAGCAGAATTGCTGGATAGCTCATCTAAGACTCTGTAGAATGCAGACCCCGGAGAGTGTTGATTTAACATGCATGGCCGATCAAATGAGACATTAAATTGGATGGCTATCCTCTAGCCAAACGCCCAGCGATCGATATACTAAGTCCATTCAAGCGTCATCATGCTTCTTGACAGTCATCAGTGATTTGGGCGCGGTCGAGCAGAGCGAGGGGGGGATAACATTGCTATGTCAACATTTTCAGACATTCATTCTCTGTCCAAACGACTCAACAATCCCCAACAATCTATATCGGGTTTGCCAGAGTGCGTCTGACAGTAGGAATATCTACTAGACTATTTCCTAACCCCTCACTTCACTCTCACCCGTGCAAGTGGGCACCTTATAGATCCGGCGAGCATTCACTTACCCATTCCGCATTCGGGTAACCTCGTCTGACTGGTTGCACACAAGCAAGCCCGTCCCTTACATCGCAAGGAGCTTGTACCGATCGTGCGTTCTGTTGCATCCTCGTTGCCGATTGGCATTTTTGATAGTGGTGTAGGTGGCTTAACGGTTTGGAAAGAATTACGCCGGCAATTGCCCGGTGAATCATTTATCTATCTTGGCGACACCATGCGGTTGCCCTATGGCGATCGCTCTCCTGCAGAAATTGTGCATGGCGTCCGCGATATTGTTGGCTGGATGCTGAAGCAACCGGTCAAGGCCATTGTGATGGCCTGCAACACCAGCTCGGCGCTGGCCCTAGAACAGGTGCGCGATACCTGTCCGGTACCAATTCTGGGTCTGATTTTGCCGGGGGCGAGGGCTGCTGTGAAGCAAGGGCAGCGAATTGGGGTGATTGCAACTGCAGCTACAGCCAATAGCCACGCCTATCGCAATGCAATCGGCGAAATTAATCCGCATCTCGATTGTTGGGAAATGGCATGTCCTCAGTTTGTCCCTCTGATCGAAGCCGGTCATCTGGATACTCCTGACTTGCACGAGGCTGTTCGAGATTATCTCGCTCCCTTACTGGACCATCGCATCGATACGTTGATTTCTGGATGTACCCACTATCCCTTGATCGAACCAGCCATTCGTAACGCCATACCTGGCTCTGTTGTGCTGATTGACCCAGCCGTTTCGCTCGCAACAGCCGTTGCTCGCGAGCTGGATTTTCTAGGCATGCGCGACTATCGCAGCCGAACGTCTACCACCCACTTCTGCGTTAGCGGTAATGACGGCGATCGGTTTGCGGAACTGGCCGCCAATTGGATTCATCCGGAACGTCCGGGCGATCGCATTCACGTAGACCACATCGCTCTGCCTGCCATCTCGCCAGCCGCTGTGGAAGTGCGCAAGCGCATGAAGGAGTAGTTTCGGCGATGAACTTCGATAACCGAGAGTTCTCTGCAGCAGTACAATCAGCAGCTGAATTCAAGCTGGGGCGGTCACTGACGCCAAACGAAGAGCATCGAATCTGGAACCTGGGCTCATTCATGCAGCTGGAGGCTGTAGATCGCAATATTGCATATGCAAACTCGGGCAAGAGGTTGCTCAAATCCTCGCAGGATTCCCGAAAGGCGAGCCGTTACCAGAAGAGTTCACCTGACGGGAGGCGTAGCTTGTCGAAGCTGGTGCATATCTCGAAATTCAGCATCGAATCCTGTGCGTAGAAATCAGCTTGTCTGGCAAGTACTACATCAACCCGAGCTCGAAGCCCTCACGCAGTCGTCTCACTTCAATGCAAATCAACAACCCAGTAGCTTCATCGAACTGATGTTGCATCACTTACGACCGTGGCACTTCTTATACTTTTTGCCGCTTTGGCACCAGCACGGATCGTTGCGCCCACGCAATTTGCCATCATTCTGCACGCCATCCAGATAAAACCACCGATCACCCTCTTTCACGAACCGCGATCGCTCGTGCAGCATGCCTAATTGGCTGCCAGACGAGAACTTGGCAATAAACTCCACAACTCCTTCGGTATCACCAGCACTCCCATTGTGAGTGTCAACAACATCCAGCCACAGCCAACTGGTGCCCTGACAGGTTTGTGCAAGTCTAGCTCGCTCATCCCGCGCGCGTTTCGACGGATGGTGAGTGGCGATTAGATACTCAACGTTGCCGGTGGCAAAGGCAGAATAGCGCGATCGCATCAGCGCCTCAGCAGTGAGTGCAATGCGATCGCCACGATGGAATGGACCGCAACACTCCCGATACGGTTTCTGAGTGCCGCAGGGGCAGGTTCGACTGACTGCCATACACGCACCGTTACATCAAATGTGCTTGAAAATCGGATGTGCTTAGGGTGTCACGTCTGTCCCCTCTGCATCAAGCATCCGCAGCCTCAGTCTCTGTAGCCGTATCTGCACCGCGCCACTGCTGCCAAGCCCCCCAAGACCATTGGGTCAGGATATGAGTCAACAGACCAATTGGACCGGCAAATAGGCACAACGCCACGGAATGAGAGGTAAACAATCCCGTTCTCTGGCCTTCCAAGTAGACCCAACGACCCACAAACAAGTCCATCACCACAAAATGCACCCAGCCGGTAGCAGCGGCGCGCTCATCGGCAAAGAATTCAGCGATCGTGGTCACATTTGGGTTTGCCAGTGCTTCAGCGGATTCGGGGGTAATAGTCCCCACCAGTAAGTAGATGTAAAGCAGCGCCAGACCCACAAACGGAATGTAAGACGACATCAAACGACGGGTCACACTCCACTTGGGTAGAACAATCATCAACGTCCAGAAGGGCAGCACCACCAGATTGGAGGCATCAAAAAGCTGGGAGACGGTCACGGGCAGTTCGGGCATGTGTTCGATCCGAGTCAATTTAGGGTGTAGCAGTCTGCCAACTAAGTTCAGACAAGAGACTTCACCATAACGAATTGTTGCAGTGTCGTTGGGAGTCCTAACGTGTCTGGGGTTACGAGAATAGGGGTAAACGGCTGGCAATCTGGCGATCTAAGAGTCAATCGGGCAAAAATAAAGACTGGCTTGACAAAGAGATTTGAGCCGACGCTTTGGAGACTGGCATTTGGAGGCGATAATACGGAAGTTGAAGATAATTGAAATGTTTTAGTAATGTCGCCAACTGCTGCTCTTGAAAGTCCGGCTACTGTGAAACCCAAAAAGCGTCCCGTATTTCCCTTTACCGCCATCGTGGGCCAAGAGGAAATGAAGTTAGCCCTGATGTTGAACGTGATCGATCCCAAGATTGGCGGCGTCATGATCATGGGCGATCGCGGTACCGGGAAATCCACTACCATTCGGGCTCTGGCAGACTTACTGCCCGAAATCGAAGTCATTGCCGACGACCCATTCAACAGTCACCCCGACCAGCGGGATCTGATGAGCGACGAAGCCTGGGAGCGGGTGCAGTCTGACAGCAGCAACATTCCCGTTGCTCAAAAGCAAGTGCCAATGGTTGACCTGCCCTTAGGCGCGACCGAAGACCGCGTCTGCGGCACTATCGATATTGAGAAAGCCTTGTCTGAAGGTGTGAAAGCCTTCGAGCCCGGACTCCTGGCCAAAGCCAATCGCGGCATCTTGTACGTAGACGAAGTTAACCTGCTAGACGATCACCTAGTAGACGTACTGCTCGACTCTGCAGCCTCCGGCTGGAACACCGTAGAGCGTGAAGGGATTTCCATCCGCCACCCAGCCCGTTTTGTTCTGGTGGGCTCCGGCAACCCCGAAGAAGGGGAATTGCGCCCTCAACTACTTGACCGTTTTGGTATGCACGCCGAAATCCGCACCGTGCGCCAGCCCGACCTACGCGTCCAGATTGTGGAACAGCGCACCCAATTCGACTCTGCCCCTGAAGAATTTCTCGTCGAATACTCCGTCAAACAAGACGAAACCCAGCAGCAGCTTCAGGATGCTCGCGATCGCCTCCCCACCATCACCATCTCCCACGATCTGCGCCTCAAAATCTCCGAAGTGTGCGCGGAGCTAGATGTAGACGGTCTACGAGGTGACATCGTCACCAACCGCGCCGCCAAAGCCCTAGCAGCCTTGGAAGGACGTACCGAAGTTGAGTTGAATGATATCCGCCGCGTAATTGTCCTCTGCTTGCGCCACCGCCTGCGTAAAGACCCGCTCGAGTCCATCGACTCCGGCTACAAAGTCCAGAAGGTGTTCAGTGACATCTTCAAAGTCAGCCTGGAAGGCGACGACGAATAGGGCTGGGTCCAGCGCAAAAAAAAGCTGACATTACGGATGAGGAGATTGCTGCAGTTGAGCAGCGGTCTCCTTTTTTGTGGGGGCGAGGTGTGAGCGAATAGTGTGAGGAGTTTATTGGGTCATTCGTCATTCGTCACTAGTCATTAGCCAAGCAGCCAAGGACAAATGACAAAGGACTAATGACAAATGACCAAGGACCGATGACCAAGCCCTACTCCCCCTCCAACAACATCCGATAAATCTCGTGCCGCGATCGCACTTGCAAATAATGCTCCTGCAATGGCTGCCAATCCAACCACGCTCTGTGCCGTGCTTGCACCAGAATCGACGCCATTGTCGGCATCAACGCTTTGAACTGCTTGTCCATTGCCCGATCTAGAAATTGCTCCAGTACAACGCTGTCCTGCATCACCCCCAAGGCATCTTGTAGATGAGACATACGTTTTAGCTCTGGCTGTAACGGTTTGCCCAACCAGTCTTCGCAGAAATCCAACTGGTAGCGGACTCGCTTGACCTGCTTGCGCAGATCGTGGAGCGGAGTTCCCTTTTCGGAGAGAAACGCCTCGGCAGCCTCAGGGGAGAGATTGGTGTTGGGTACAAAGCGATCGCCCTGAAACTCGGTACCCACCAGCCAGCCGGAGTTTAACCATAGGCGGCTCAGTAACGGCTGGATGAACTCTGGGGCAATAGCAGACAGCGGAAGCTGACCCAATGGCCGATAACTGGGAGATCGCAGCCAAGCCCGAATGGACTTCTTCAGTCCTTGGTACGTTTCGCCTTCCAGAGTGGATTTTGCCCGCTTGAACGCCGCTTGACGGTCAGAGTTGAGTGACTCCATCACCTTGGCCAACTGCAACTGCTCTGAAAACGGGATGGCTGGCCAATATTGCTTCTCTAGTGCCTCCAATAAGACATCGATATCGCGCAAATTACTCAGTCTTCGCGCCACTTTGCCCACTTGGGGTTCCCGCGCTGCTTTGGGTAACCGCAGCACAGAGCCATAGGTTTTCAGGGCGGTGCGCAGTCTGCGCATACCCACACGCATCTGATGCAAATTTTCCGGGTCGCGATCGGCAATTACCGCTTTTTCGCAGCGCGTCACCTTACGCACGTATTTGCGAATTGCGGTATGCACGTAGTCTTGCAATGTCTGCCCAAACCGATCGTCAGCTTGTGTGTGAGAAGACTGCTGTAGGGATTGTTTTCTTAACCTGCTCATAACTCAATTTTGGCGATTTCCTCGGAGGCTGGCCATAGTCCACCCACTACGTTTAATAAACTTCTGACAGAGTGTTCCTCAACGTAAATGCCTGCTACATGGGTATCCCTTTGAGAACGAGATAGAGAAAACGAGATTTTCTGGCTAGCCCTGAAGCTGATGTCAATTACCGGATATCCGCATTCCTTAAGCGAAGTCATTTCGACTATGATTTAGAGAGAAACCAAGGACCAGTACATTTTGAATGCGATCGCCAAGCGATCGTGCAGGAGGCTTGAATGAGCGCAACACAGCAAGTCATCGATCGATCAATGGATACCGTCACCGATCGCCCCGTCAAAATTGTCGGGATTGGGGGAAGCTTACGTCCCGAGTCTTACACGTATCGAGCGCTGGACTATGCAGCAGCACTCGTGCGCGGCTATGGTGCGGATGTCGAGATTCTGGACTTGCGCCAGATGGAGCTGCCGTTTTGCAAATCGGGTGGTGAAGACGAGCATCCCGGTGTCATTCAATTACGGCAAGCCTTTATGGAGGCGGATGGGGCCATTTTGGCCACGCCCGAATACCACGGAGGTCCTAGTGGAGTGCTGAAAAATGCCCTCGATCTGATGAGTTTCGAGCAACTGGATGGCAAAGTTTTCGGCACTATCAGCGTGCTGGGCGGGGTGTCCAATAGTAATGCTCTGAATCAATTGCGCCATCACATCCGCTGGGTGCATGGTTGGTCGATTCCCGAACAAATTGCTGTTGGGCAAGCGTGGCAAGCGTTTGATGAGAATGGGGCCATTGCTGATGAGAAACTTCAGCAGCGCTTCGATAAATTTGCTCGCAGCCTCGTCAGCACCACTGCCACATTAAGAGGGATTCCCTTACCTGCCGAATGTTCCTGAGGCATCATCTTTCAATCTGAGAAATCGGGCTGACTGCACTCATGATAAAAAAGCTCCCCGGTCGGGGAGCTAAGGTTAATGTTTATTAGCTAGCTGACGTAGGGAGATCTGCAATACAGATAACCCCTCGGCAAAACCCGCGATCGCCGACAGCTAAGCTGCAGCAGCTAATGGAGCAGGCTCTCCCACGTACTCGTCATAGTAGTACTTCATGGTCTCGTGGAGAATTTCGTCCAGGCCGCGCTTGGGATTCCAACCCAGAAGAGTTTGGGCCTTGCTAATGTCGGGCATTCGGCGATCGCAATCCTCGTACCCTTTACCGTAGAAGCTTTCGGAATCAATCACCTCAATAGCGTGATCGAGGTAACTCGGGTCACTAGTGATATCGGCATACACCTTACGCATCAGCTTAGCGAGCCCTTCCATAGTCACCTCGTTATTGCGATTGCCGAGGTTGAAGATTTGATTTTGAGCTTTATCCGGTTTCTGCAGCATCAACTCCATCGCTTCTACAGCCTCGTGAATCGACAGAATCGTCCGCATTGCCTTACCACCATCCACTAGCTTGAGGGGAGTGTTATCCATCAAGGCAGTCATAAAGCAAGCCAGCACCCGAGGAATACCATCCCCATCGCGGCCAGGAATGTAGTCCATGCGAGGGCCGAAGAAGTTAAGCGGGCGGATAATGGTGAACGGCAGACCGTTTTCGTCGTGATGGGCAAAAATCAGCCGCTCCACCATTTGCTTGGCACAGGCATAGGTCCAACGCTGATTGCGAACTGGCCCCATAATCAGTGGAGTCTCGTCCTCAGCCAACTCGTACAAGGACGAATCGGAGTAGGTGTTATCTGGCATGTAGCTAGCCAGAGTACGGCCGTACACCTCACTGGTCGAGAAACTCATCAACCACTTTTTCTGCTCTGCGCAAACCTCAACAATGGGATAGACATCAAACAGATTTGATTGAATGACAGCTAAAGGACGCGTATTGTATTCAGCCGGATTGCAGATAGCAGCCAAGTTAATGACCATGTCAGATTCTGCAATTTGCTCTTTCAGCAGACCAAAGTGCTTCTCGCTTGTGGTCGTATTTTTGGTCAAGGAAAACGACGGGTGAGCTAGGTGCTTTTCAATTTTCCGGTAGCACGGATCCCAACCATAAATTTCATAATTACCGGTTGGCAGAAGTCTATCTAGCAGGTGGCTACCTATAAATCCACCGCAACCAAGCATAACAATTTTCATCA
>JBCBVA010000023.1:0-38930 GCA_039817825.1 Cyanobacteria bacterium J06642_12
CCATTGCGAATTACCGATTGCTAGATAATAAATAATGCGGCTAAAAACTAGTGGCTGAGGCGATGTTGAAATCGTGTTGCTTAAGGCTATCTATGACGCTCAATGCCTTACACTTTATCGGTCCAGTACCGACGGTCGTTCTGCACTTTATAGGCTGATAGGCGCAGTCCAAATATCGTCACAACAATGGCCAACAATGTCAGGCTGGCTCCCAGCAATCCCACAACGTTAAACGTGTTGCCCAGCGCAATACAATCCCATCCATCACAGTTGAGAACCATGTTTGGCATCACACTGAGATACATCAGGGATGAAATGAATACGAACAGGCTGGCGATCGCTGCCAAAATAAGCTGCAAAAATGCAGTCTGCCGTCGAATGACAATTCCTGTCACCAATCCGACGGCCAAGCCAACGATGACCGGGAAATGAAGTAGTAGAGCAGGCAACATGTCAGGCTAAGGAGAACTGTGCCTGTTATAGCAGCCAAGCTGTCTCAACTGAAAACGGTTTCTTGCCGAAAGCAACCTGGCCATCCATCTATAGCAATTTGCTGTTAGGTCTGGAGTTTCGAGACAGCTCAAATCCTTGCCTCGCAAGGAAAGATGGTCAGGTAACTCTACATAGCGGATTGCAAATCGCTATATCTTTGATCCAAAGAGTAGGAGTACGGGCCAAGTTAAATTCCACACAAGTCGATCCTCTTCCAGATTTCTCGACTGCCTGAGTTTGGGCTAAACCGCTTTTGTCGATAGAACTCGGATTTTTGTCACCAGAGACATGCGCAAATTTTCGTAATCGGTTTCAGTGCCCGTTGTCGGTTTTGGGAAGAAGTCTAAAGCTCCTGCCTGCATCAGCTCGTAAATATTGTCTACATCAGATGGATGGACTGCATTGCTGATCACCAAAATCGGTTTGGGATTTTTGGCCATGATCGCTTTGGTAAATTCCAATCCATTCATCCCTTCCATTTCGAGGTCAGTGCAGATGACATCGGGATTGGTGGATTCGATGACAGAGAGCGCTGCAGCACCATCTTGAGCTGTACCCACAACCTCCACTTCGGGTGACTCATCTAGCAAGCGTTTCAGGATATTTAACGCAACTAAAGAGTCTTCTACCAGTACAACTTTGATAGCCATTCGTCGTCTCTAGGGGGCACTGTCACTTCAAACTATTCCCGAACGCTCTAGGAAAGAGAGCATGGAATACGGAAAAGCCAGAATCCAATCTACCTGTTTTTAGGTGCTTGTGGTGCTTTCTTTCTCTGGAAAAAGAGTACGTTGTCTGTCATCCGAAGAAGAATATATCATGGTGCCTCGATCGAGTAAAAAAGACTGAACCCAGTAATTTATAGAGCTACTTAGATCAATCTTTCCAGCGTTTCGAATAATAGATTTTGTTCGAAATCACCTTTGGTTAGATACGCACTAGCACCGGCTTCTGCCCCGCGACGGCGATCGTCCTCCGATGCCAGGGTGGTGAGCAGCACGATCGGCAATTCGTCGTATTCTTCATACTGTCGAATTTGGGCGGTCAGTCCCAATCCGTCCAGATTCGGCATTTCCACATCAGACACAACGGCATCGTAGTTTCCCGATCGCAGCTTGTTGAAACCGTCTGCCCCGTCCACCGCAGTGGTTATGGCATACCCTGCATTCTCAAGTAGGCGCTTCATTTGAGTGCGGATAATGATGGAGTCTTCAACCAACAGTAAAGACTTCTGGACAGGAACGCTGGGTTCTGAGGTCATCGAGGTGCCGGTGGTGCGTCTGCTGCTGCCACGGGCGCTGGCAATCAAGTCGGAGGGGTTGAGGACAATGCACACTTCACCATTACCTAAGATGGTCGCACCAGAGACATTGCGCACTCGCTTGAGTAGCTTGCTCTGAGGTTTGAGCACGATATCTTGGCGATCGATGAGTTCATCAACTAACACTCCCAGACGTTCGCCTCTGGCTTGCACGACAACGCAGTGGAGGGATTGAGCAGCAGAAGACGAATGTTGTGCTGCGGCTGGACTGAGCGGCAATTCCAATAGGTCGGACAACCAGGCGATCGACAGTGGATGTCCCTCGAAGGTGGTGGTTTGTTTGCCCTCGATACCGAATAGTTCCAGCGGGGACAGCATCATCATGCTGTAAACCGACTCGGCTGGTAGAGCGAAAGTTGTGCCATCGATCGCTACTAGCAAGGCGAAGGTTTTCGCCAACGAGGGATTGACGGAGATTCGGAAATGGCACCCATGACCGGGGGTAGAGTCGACATGAATCGACCCTTTTAGCCGCTCGATATTCGATCGCACGACATCCAGTCCAACCCCGCGTCCAGACAGGTCGGACACGCTATCGCGGGTAGAGAATCCGGCAGAGAAGATCAGTGCTTGGATCTCCCCTTCGGACATGGTTTGCAACTCGGCTTCTGTATGCAATCCCTTCTCTAACGCTTTACTGCGAATTCTGTCTACATTTAAGCCACGGCCATCATCGATCAGTTCGATGCCGATACTGTCAGCTTTCTGAAATCCGCGCAGGCGAATGGTGCCCAATTCTGGTTTGCCCTGCTGACTGCGTTCTTGGGGAGTTTCCAAGCCGTGGTCGATGGCGTTACGAACTAAGTGAAGTAAGGGGTCTTTGATTTCTTCCAAAATTTGCTTGTCTGCCAGGGTGTCTCCCCCTTCCACAATGAAATCAATCTGTTTTCCTTGCTGTTTGGCAATATCTCGAACCATGCGCGGAAACAGGCCAAATACACTGGAGAGAGGCAATAGGCGCAGGCTTTGGATACCCGTTTCGATTTGGTTGGCAAAAATTTCCAGTCGGGCAGTGTCTTCATAGGCGGACTGGCGCAATTGAGTTGCCAGAGATCCCAGTTTCTCCAGATATTCTTCGGCTTGGTGATAGTACTTGCGAATCGAGAGCAGCTCGTTGGCAGGCAATTGCCGTTCTAGATCGTCCAAAGCCGAGCGCCCCACTACGGCCTCTTGCCGCCATTCTTCCCACAGCAGGCTGAGGGTATCTAACTCTCCCAATCGACCGGCAAACCGGGTTTTGGTGACCGATAACTCGCTGACTTGGGCCACTAGCGTATCGAGCTTGGAGGCGGGAACGCGAATCGTGTCGATGCGGTAGTCGTTGGAGCTGCTGGCCGGTTTGGCAGGGACGGTCGACACGTTTGCCGCCTGGGCGACCGGTGTTGGTTCAAACGGCTCTAACTGGCGTTCTTGCTGAGCCAGGTTGGCCGAAGGAGCGGCTGCCACTGCAGGAACTGCGGCCTCTTCGGAGACTGCTGCACCAGCATCTGCATCCGCCATGAGCTGGGCCAAAACGAAGAACACCTGCACGTTGGAAGGCTCTCCAGTAATGGCTTCGTGGGAGATTTTACGAATGGCGTCCAACCCACCGTAGAGACGATCGCACAGGGCAGAGTCCAGGGCTCGTTTCCCCTGCTGCACCTCCTGCAACATTTCTTCGATTTGGTGGGTGATGGTTTCTACATCGTTGACCCCCAGCATGCGGGAGTCTCCTTTCAGGGAGTGGGTACTGCGCAGCAGTGCCTCTAAGCGATCGCTGTCCTGGGGGTGCTTTTCTAGGTGGAGCAGACCGTCTTCGATGGTTTGGATGTGGTCGGCACTCGTAGCTTTGTAGAGATCGCGCAGTTCGTCGTCGTCGATGTACATGCTGGAGGCGGCTCCGGAAGCTGCCGTTGCCGGTTCACCGATCGCGCCTTCCCCAATACTTGAGCGATCGCTGTTGATGTCCTCAAGCCCAGCGCCAGCAACGTCTGCACTCGCAAAGTCAACTCCAGCAAAGTCAGCATCGACAAATCCCGTGCCACCATCGAGAGCGGCACCGAAATCAGACTCCAATCCCGTATTGAAGCCCGAGCCAAAGCCCGACTCAAATAAGTCTCCCAATGACGGGTCGGTTGTCGAGTCGGCTGTCTCTGCGGCTCCTTCTGTAGCGGCCTCTTCGTCCGCCATGAGCTGGGCCAAGACAAAGAACACCTGCACGTTAGAGGGCTCGCCTGTGATGGCCTCGTGGGAGATTTTACGAATGGCGTCCAACCCGCCGTAGAGGCGATCGCACAGGGCAGAGTCCAGGACTCGTTTCCCCTGCTGTACCTCTTGCAACATCTCTTCAATTTGGTGCGTAATGGTTTCCACATCGTTGACCCCCAACATGCGGGAGTCCCCTTTGAGGGAGTGGGTGCTGCGCAGCAGTGCCTCTAGCCGGTCACTGTCCTGAGGATGTTTTTCCAGATGGAGCAGGCCATCCTCGATGGTTTGGATGTGCTCGGCACTGGTGGCTTTGTAGAGATTTCGGAGCTCTTCGTCTTCGATGAACATGGTTCTCGGCAGAATGGAGCAAAGGTTGGCGGGATCGGACTGGGGCCGAAGCGTTCGTTAGGTCGAGTGGAGATAACAGATGAGAGATAACAGGTGAGAGTGAGAATGACGATTGCTGTCTAAAGTGGTATCGAGCCAAATCGTCTCTGTCTCAAGTGAATAGCTCGTCAATGCATAGCTCGTAGCAGCCGCGAGAGAAAGATGGCAAGCGATCGTTGCCCTCGGCTGCTCCTGCAACCCGCGCGCCTAGAACTCAGCCCGCAACTTCTGAGCTGTGCTGTTCAGCGAGGCGGTTGCAGACTTCAGCTCGCTGATACCGCTGGAGGTGTCTTTCGCTCCCAAGTTGATGGCATTCATGGCAGACACTACCTGCTGTACGGCCACCGCCTGCTGTTTCGCACTTAGGGAAATTTGTTGGTTGTTGACTACAACATCGTTTACCGCCTGTGCAATACCGGAAAATGTATCGGCGGCATCTTGTACCAATCGGATACTGGCTTGGGCCTGCTTGTTGCTTTCGTCTGTCACCATCACAGTGCTATTCATCGCTGCCTGGATTGTGTTGACCTGGCTACCAATCTTTTCTGCAGACTGGCGACTTTGGTCGGCCAGCTTGCGAATTTCGCTAGCGACCACCGCAAAGCCCTTTCCTTGCTCGCCCGCTCGGGCCGCTTCGACCGCAGCATTCAAGGCCAGCATGTTAGTTTGATTGGCGATATTCCCCACCAGATCGGAAACGTCCCCTACCAGACCGATTTGTTCGCTGAGATGAATAATCTTCTCGGCAGTTTCCCCTACGGTGTCTCGCAGTTGAGTGATTTCGCTCATGGTACGAGATACGGCCTGGTTGCCCGACTCTGCATAGTCAAGCGCCTGTTGAGCACCGCTGGATGCTGCTTCCGCTTGGGCCGCAGACTGACGGGCGCTGGCTCCCAACTCTTCGACGGTTGTGGTGGTTTCGTTGACCGATGCCGCTTGGTCAGTTGAGGTGCGCTCTTGTTGGCTAATAGTGGTAGCAATTTCGGTGCAACTGGTGGCCAGAGAATCGACGGCACTTCCAATCGACTTTCTGACTGATTCTTGGACTGACACCAACCAAGCCCCAGTCAGCAGAGCAACACCACTGCCTAAGACAATCGAAGCGATGGCACTGGCGCGCAAACTGCCTAGAGCAGCTAAGTTTGCTTCTTCATCTGCTGCGACGATCGCCTTTTCTTCGTCAACGTACAAGGAAATGGTGTTGCTGGTTTCCCGCATCAGGTTATCGGCACTACCAGTCCGCATGATTTCCAACGCTCGTTCTGGATTTCCCTGGCGGACCAGATTGACCAGGCGATCGCTCAGTCCAATCAACTCGTTAGACTTTTGAGTCAGGTCAGCGACCAGATCGCCGTGAAGGTCGCCGTCCAAGTTCTCTAATTCCAATAACAGCTCGCCGACGTGCTGTTTGTCATCTTGATACGCTTCGTAATAGGATTCGTTCCCAGCAATAGCGTAGTTCTCTGCTGATAGTTCTAAGTGATTGAGGTCGCTCGATAGCTCTAAAAGGTCTTTAAGAATGAGCTGATCGGCCATCAGCTTTCGCGAGGTGCGGTTAACTTTGCCCACTTGAGCGATGGTAAAGCCCGATGCGGCGATGAATACGGCGATGGGAATGGCGAAACCGCCAAGTACACGCTGTTTGAAGGTAAAGGTCTCTTGCTTCATGGTGTCTCCTGACAATGGGTATAGCGATGAGGGGTGTGTGGGTTGCTAGGTGCGATTGTGAATTTGAGAATCAGACCAAAAATTGCTGACGTTACACCACCTCATCAACAACAAACCGTCCCGAGCCAATCAGCTTGGGCATATTTAAGATGCTGAGCATCCCGCGATCGAAGAGAAGCGTACCGTTGAGGTAGTCCAGTACTGTATCCGATACATTGGACGGCACGGATGCAATATCGGTAGAGGGCACGTAATCAACGTCGTAAATTGTGTCCACCAGAATGCCAGCGACGATATCTCCCACCTCAATCACGATCGCCTTTCTGGCTTCGTCCTCTGACGCTCCCCGATCCCGATCGGACGCACTGCTTGGCGAGAGATTGAGGGCAGATCGCACATCAACCAACACCAAAATTTCCCCCCGTAAGTTGGTGCTACCAACGATGTGGCGGGGACAGCAGGGGATGTTGGTGATGTGGCCAACGGTGATAAATTCTTTGACCGCGCTTAACTCGATCCCAAAATACTGGTCGTTTAGGCTCACAATGGCTAGCGGCAGACGGTCGCGCGTATCGGAGAGGCTGGCGTCTAGAGGCTGGCGCAAATTCTCGGCCCGCACCTGGAACATGGCGCGATCGGCCGGAGCGATATTCGGGCAGTACAGTGAATAGAAATCTCCCAGACCGTCTGCTGATTCCGGGCTCGTTTCCAGTTCCGATGCCGTGTCGGTATCCAGGCTAGGATCTAGCTCCGAGCCAGAATCTAGTTCCGATCCTTCACTCGACACAGAGTCAAGATCCGCCACGGCGTCAACCACCCGATCGGGCTCCCGAATCAGGGGCTCGGCGGCTATCAGCGAAATCAACTCGTCATTAACAGTTGCGACACCGCCAACAAATGCCGTATGGATGCGATCGGAGCGACCGTACTGGGGTTCGGTGCCAATATCGCTTTCATCCAGCGCAATGACTTCGTAAGTGTCGTGGACGATGACTCCCATCAGGACTTCTTCCCATTCAACGACAACCACGCTATCGCTGAGGCTGCATTCTTGAAGGGGTAATCCCAAGCGTTTTGCTAAGTGCATTACAGGGATGATGGTGCCGCGCAAGTCCAAAACACCAATGACATCTCCGGGCATTTCCGGGATGGAGCGCAGCTCGGGGAGCGGAAAAATTTCCCGAACTAGATTGGCTGCAATTCCGTATTTGGAATTGAATAGTCCGAGGGTGAGATATGACTGAGTTGGCATAACAGCGCTAGTTACAAGGCCATTGCCGCGTTAACGGCTGGTGTTCCGGCCAAAAAATAGGGCTCCCGAGTCGTACAAGGAACCAAGGCCAAAACAAAGAGCAGCAAACAGGACCACCTTTCATCACTTCGCGTACCACACACGATGGAATCAAGCTGGCGAGTTCCATTAATAATTTCGGTCTAGCTACGACTATACGACTTAGACTTCCCCACAAATATTCAAAGTATCAATCATCCCAAAAACTAACCGAAACTGATGAAATGAAGAAAAAAATGTCCTGGAATAGTAAATATATTGCCTGTAAATACGGAAAAGAGGCGGTAAAAATCTACAGTCTAATCACAAGTTGGCGAATATGAATGCAGGCGGCTAATAGACAAATTTGGGTCGTTGTCGCTCTGCACTGTATTTCATTTCTGCTCCAGGTCTGGCTCTGGGGACGAGGGGTCAACCCGGTGCTGGGTGGGTAAATAGCGGTTGGCAATCCGCTTTGGAGAGTTTTCTAATCATCTCTCCTTGCACATTAAGGCTTTGAGCTGTCTACAGACTCCAGACCTTAGAGCGGATTGCTATCGCGATCGGCAATCTGCTACAGAGAGTTTTCTCGCCATTTTCGCTTGCGAATCAAGACTTTCAGCTATCTCAACCTGAGTGGTCTCGGGCTTAGATTTTGAGGTATTTATGCAGCCTGAAGTTGCGATAAGAGGCTGGCGGCTGCCGCCGTTTCCCCTTGATGGCTGACGGGGGTATCCGGTGAGAGTTTTTGCAAGACAGTGACTGCGGATTGGCGCATTTTAGTGGCTCGCGACCGATCGCCTTCTTGCTGATAGAGATCGCCCAAAATCAAATAGGCGGATACAGAGTCTGGTGCTAAGTAAATCACTTGCTTGAGCAGTTGCTTGGTTTTTCGCAAATCCCCTTGAGCTTCAGCCATACAGGCCATCAAATACAGCGTTTCAACTGATGTCGGATCGATGTTTAAAGCGCTCTGGGCGTACTGTAGTGCGAGGACAAAATCTGCGCGATCGGAATGGATTTGAGCCAGTAGATGCAGGGCCTCGAAATCGTTTGGATTGGACTGGACGATCTCTGTCGCGAGTTGAATGGCGAGATCGTACTGTTTGGCGTCGTACTTCTGGCGGGCGCGATCGACGCTGTCTTGAGACGATGCTGTCGACCCGCTGGCTTTTAGAGGTTGACCGATAGATTGCTGAGGTGTGTGTGGATTACCCAGGCGACTCCTCGATAGTGGTGTTTGTTTCGCTGGTGCCTGCTTTGAGATTGAGCCCCGTTTAGAGATTGACCCTATCCCCCGTTGCGGGACTGTATGAGTGGAAGGGACTTGAGAGGTTTGAGGAGAAGCTGTAATGGACGACAGTGCATTGAGGGCCGCATTTAACGATGTGTTCACGGTCGTCTGTGAAGGCTGTAGGGGAGGTTTAAATTGAGTTGCACTGCCCGAGCCGGGAGCAACACCCAAATAGTTGGAGGGGCGGGACGTTGCCGAGCTTGATTTTTGGTAAGCAACCGATTGATTGAAGTTAAGGGTATGAAACGCGCTCAGATCTTGCCCTTGCAACTCTGTATGTCCGGTAACAAAGTAACCATCGCTCCGCAGGGCGGTATGGAATTTGCCCACAATCGTGGCAATGGTACTTGGCTGAAAGTAGATAAAGACATTTCTACAAATAATCAGATCCATGTCTCTGCTATCGCAGGACATGGCCGAGAAGTCATCCGTCACTAGGTTGCCAGTCCGTAACCGCACCAGATTGCAAATTTCAGGCTTCACCTTCCAGCGACTTCCATGCTCTGTAAAGTAACGGGTCACAATAGCCCGATCGACCTGACGGAAGGACCATTGTCCGTAAACACCGCGCTTGGCTTTTTGGATAGATTCTGGGTTGAGATCGGTCCCCAACACCAAAATGTCCCATTGGTGGATGTCTGGAATGAGTTGGGTTAGCAGCATCGCTACTGTATAAGGCTCCTCTCCATAAGAGCAGCCTGCACTCCAAATCCTTAGCGACGGTCTGCCAATTCCTTTAGCTTGGTGGGCGAGTCGGCGACGTTCAATGAGATCGGGCAAAAGCTGGTCTTGTAGAAGTTGAATCTGCCCCTTATCCCGAAAAAAGTAGGTCTCTCCGGTTGTCAGCAACGGAATGAGTGAATTCCATTCGCTTTCTCCGGTTGAGGAATCAAGCAATCGATAGTAGTCTCCAAAGTCCCCCATGGCGTTGGCGGTTAGCCGCTGTTGCAGCTTTTTTTGAAACTCCGGCAGATCGATCTCGCGGATATGCAAGCCAAGCCTACGGGATACCAGATTCCGAAGGGAGCCAAGTACGATTGGATTCATTGAATGGTGGTGGAGAAGGGCGGGCGCTGCACTATGTGAAGCAATGGTTTGGTTTATGTTAAGTGCGCAATTAAAATGATTGTTCCCTGTCTTGCATTAAGACAGTTCAACATATGTTTAATATTGATTCCACGCTAAGGCCTCTAAATCAAGAGATTTACGTATATCTTGCTGATACTTGAATGTATCCATACGTGCGATCTACGTATCGCAAGCCGTTGTGGGGCCGAGTGTATTAAGGAGGCCTCTACCCCGACGAGGTCAGGAAATAGGCTTGAGAAATCTGTCGAGTGGTATGCCTGGCTCTGTCGTTACTCGGCGGCAGAAGGTTGGGGGGGGTCGTCTGGAATGGGGATAAACAGCAAATCTAAAAGGGTGACGGGCTCAGGATTGCTGTCCGGAGTTGATTCGTCGGTGAGGGGAGAAGGCGTGGTGTTGCCTGCAGCGGAATCTCCCTCTGGTGTGGACGTGGCTTCCGAGCTGTTGGTGGTACTTGGGTCGGTCGGTTGATTGGCCGGCTGAGCCTCTTCCTGGCGTTGCTCGGACTCAGAGGTGGACTCTTCGATTTCGAGAGGGGGAGTGACAAAACCGCTAAATGCCACCGCTGACAGCGACAGCATCGCTAGAACCGGACCGTAGAATTTTGTACGCGAGTCCATAGAATAGCGAGTAACTCCATCTTTAATTCTACCCGGGTGGAGCGTCAGACATCTGGATGAGTGACTTGAAGAAATGGAGCTATCATCGCAGGTGCTTGCTGATGGAGCGGATGTGTTGCTGGAACTGTTTCCGTCTGATGATAGTTCGAAGAAAGACGGGCGACCCGACCCAGATCGGCTATCCGGTGCTAAGAACAGGGCCGGGGAGAGGGGAGAGAGCCCCGGCCGGTGGGTAGAGGTGCTGGTCGATCGCCCCGGCAACCTCGATACATACACCTACACGCTTCCGCCAGAATTAGAGAGCGTGCAGCCAGGGGATGTGTTGGCGGTCCCGTTTGGCTCGCAAGTGGTGAGTGCGATCGCCCTCAAGTGTCTGGATACCCTGCCAGAACAGCTTGAATCCAGTCAGATTCGCTCGGTAGAGGATCTCGTTGCGACGGGCTTGCTGCCCTACCATTTGCGATCGCTCCTACAGCAGATCGCTCGCTACTATGTCACTCCCCTGCAGCAGGTGGTTCGCACGGTGTTGCCTCCGGGAATTCTGGCCCGCGCTCAACGACGCATTTGCTTGGATATCCGCGATCGTCAGGCTGGTTTATTCGAGACTTCTTTCTCCGAGACTTCTCTATCTGGACCGGCGCGCTCTATTTTGGAGCTGTTGCAGGGGCAGAAGCAGGGGGATTTGTCCTGGCGGTACGTGCGGCAACGGGTGAAACATGCCGCCAAAGGACTGCGAGAACTGCAGCGCCTCAAGTTGGTGCGCAGCTATTGGAAAGATGGCAAGACAATTGCAGCCAAAACCCAGCAGGCGGTAACGCTGTGCGGAGGGCTGCTGGACGAAGCAGAGCTGACGGCGCGGCAGGCGGATGTGTTGGCTGTACTGCAACGACTGGGGGGAGAGGTTTGGCTATCGGAATTGGTCTCTGCGGCAAAAACGACGCGCAGGGTAGTGCAGGCATTAGAAACCAAGGGACGGGTAGCGATTTCCTTGCGAGAAAAGCTCAGATCCCCCTCTATCCCCGACGTCAGCCGCGATGCTGCCAAGTCCCTGACTGCCGCGCAAGCAGCGGCGGTGGATGCAATTGTTGCTGCGCCTGCCTGCACGATGTTGCTGCAAGGGGTGACGGGATCTGGAAAAACAGAAGTCTACTTGCAAGCAATTGCTCGACGATTTCAGGGGCAGCAGTCGGCGCTGGTGCTGGTGCCGGAGATCGGGTTGACACCGCAACTGGCCGACCGGTTTCGGGCTCGGTTTGGCGATCGGGTGCTGATTTATCACAGCAATTTGTCGGCGGGGGAGCGGTTCGATGCCTGGAGGCTCATGCTGGATGGTGGCCCCTATGTCATTGTCGGGACCCGCTCGGCGGTGTTTGCCCCCATCTCCAATCTCGGGCTGATCGTTCTGGATGAAGAACACGACGACAGCTTTAAAAACGATCGCTCTCAACCCTGCTACCACGCGCGCACCGTGGCCCAATGGCGATCGCAGCAGGAAGGCTGTCCTCTGGTCTTGGGGACGGCCACCCCTTCTCTGGAAACGTTTACGTCTGTTGTGGGCGATCCGCAGCGACATCTAGTGCTGCCGGAACGGATTGGGACAAAACCGCTGCCTCCTGTTGAGGTGGTCGATTTGCGGGCAGAACTGGAACAGGGCAATCGCTCGGTGTTGAGTAGAACGTTGCGCTCGGCTCTGGAAGATACGGTGAATTCAGGGCAGCAGGCCATCTTTTTTCTGCCCCGGCGGGGGTACAGCACGTTTATTCAGTGCCGTAGTTGTGGGTTGGCCATGACCTGTCCCCATTGCGATGTATCGCTGACGTACCACCAAGTAGGATACGAGCTGCGCTGTCACTACTGCGGCTATCGCACCCGCAAGCCCAACACCTGCCCCAGTTGTTACTCGTCGTATTTCAAAGAATTTGGTACCGGAACTCAGCGGGTGTGCGACAAACTACAGGGGGAATTTCCCGAGCTGCGCATTCTACGGTTCGATCGCGATACCACCCGCCAAAAAGACGGCCATCGCCGCATCTTGGACCAGTTTCGCAATGGCGAAGCCGATGTCTTGGTGGGGACTCAGATGCTGACTAAGGGAATCGATATTCCGGATGTGACGCTCGTGGGGGTGTTGGCGGCGGATGGATTATTGAATATGGCGGATTTTCGGGCGGGGGAGCGAGCCTTTCAACTGTTGACACAGGTGGCTGGGCGCGCTGGACGGGGGGATAGACCGGGACGTGTGGTGCTGCAAACCTACCTGCCCGACCATCCGACGATTGCTCACGTGCAGTCCTATGATTACGACACCTTCGCTGCGATGGAGTTGGAGCAGCGGCAGGAATTAGGCTATCCACCGTTTCAGCGATTGATGTGTTTTCGCATTAGCAGTGAAGAGCAGGCAGCTGCAGAGGGGTTTAGCGAGAAGGTGGCGAATTTTCTCAGCGATCGCGGTTGGGGAGATGTCCTCGGCCCTTGTCCGGCGCAAGTAGAGCGAGTGGCAGGACGGTGGCGCTGGCAGGTGCTGTTAAAGGAGCCTGCCGATTCAGGATGGAATCTCGACACATTAGCAACGGCTCTACTGCCTCTCCCCCAACGCACGCCAACTGGAGTACGACTGAGTATTGATGTTGACCCCTTGCGGTTGTTGTAAGCCCCTCCCTTGGTTTGAAAGCGCACTCCGTTGGAGACCGTGGAGACGAAAGGAACTTTTTGTCGAATTCTGGGTCAACAATTACCGGGTTTTCCCTCTCGGAACGATTGCCTCTGGAATTATCCTTTTTGGCCCCGTTGGAGGGAAGCCGTTACAGTTGACGACACGAACGCTGCTACATCAATGCAGGGCTCTGTCCAACCGGTTACCGCTTATGTCCAGGATTATTTCTCGCTATCGCTGGCGCAGACTACTCAACAGGGGAGTGGTTTGGTGCGGTATCGGGCTATGCGCAATTGGGTTATGGATGGCCGGGCTGTGGTGGTATGCACCAATCTATTGGGGATCGCCGACCGCAACCCGATCGACCTTGGCTCAATCGCTACTCCAGCAGACAGCTCTGACTCAACCGATCCAGGCTCAGGTCCCACTAGCTCAAGTAGAAACCCGCGGGGTCTGGATTACCGCCAACGACACGGGAATGGTTAGCGATCGCACCCGCATGCAAGCTGCCATTACACAACTATCGCGCTTAAATTTCAACACGGTGTATCCGGTGGTGTGGAACTCTGGGTACGTGCTGTACCCCAGCACCGTTGCTCGAAATGCAGGAATTCAACCGTTTGTGCGCCAAGGCAATAACGGTCAAGACATTCTGGCCGAACTAATTGAGACTGCTCACCGCGAGCAAATTGCCGTGCTGCCGTGGTTTGAATTTGGTTTCATGACTCCGCCTACCTCGGAGCTAGCCTTAGCTCACCCCCAATGGTTAACGCAGCGACAGGATGGCACGCAAACTATTCAAAACGCAGCGGGTGAAGTGGTATGGATGAACCCGCTGCATCCAGAGGTTCAGCAATTTATCACCGACTTAGTGTTGGAGCTGGTCAGTCGCTACGACATCGATGGCATCCAATTTGACGACCATGCTAGCTTCCCGGTGGAATTCGGCTACGACAGCTACACGCTCGATCTGTACCGGTCCGAAACCGGCCAAAACCCTCCCAGCGATCCCAACAACTCCAACTGGAAACGGTGGCGGGCAAACAAACTGACGGACTATATGGGACGCTTGCGTCAAGCCGTAAAGACCAGCAAGCCCAATGTTGTCTTTTCTATTGCCCCCACAACCTACCTGACGGCCTACAACTCGTTTTTGCAGGACTGGGTGGACTGGGTGGAGCGCGGTATTGCGGATGAAGCGATCGTGCAAATCTACCGCCATGACTTGCAGAGTTTTAATCACGAAGTTCAGAAACCGGAAATGCAGGCAGCACGGGGGAAAATTCCGCTTGGGGTGGGCATTTTAGCTGGATTGAGAACGAAGCCGGTGAGCAGCAGCTCCATTCAAAATCAGGTGCAAACCGCTCGGGCGAGCGGACTCGGGCTGACGTTTTTTTCCTACGAAAGCTTGTGGGAAACCACTGAAGAACCGCCTGAGGCACGACAAGCTTTATTCCAATCGCTGTTTGGGCGGAGACGAGTACCGCGAGCGACGAAACAATTTGATGAATCCCCCGTGTACGAATATCGCCGCGCAACTTCTTAACCTGTCCGCCACCGTAGTGTTGTTTGACCTTTAACCCAAATCAATTATGAATCGCTTGCTAGCCCTGCAACTGTCCGTCTGTGTTGTGGGAGCCTGCTATCAAGCTATTTGCACCGTCGTTGAACGGGGCCAATCTCCTCCAGGCCAGCGTATTGATATTGGCGGTTACCGATTGCACTACTGCGATCGTGGGCAAGGCTCTCCCACCATCGTGCTCGATCACAGTTTGGGCGGTGTGGAAGGATATTTGCTGCTCGATCGCCTCAGCCAGCTTTCTCGCACTGTAATTTACGATCGGGCCGGTTACGGATGGAGCGATCGCAGCTCTCGACCGCGCACCAGCCAGCAGATTGTGATGGAACTAGACGAGTTGTTGAAGCGGGCCGGAATCGAGCCCCCATACCTGTTGGTGGGGGATTCATTCGGTAGTTACAACATGCGGTTGTACGCTCACCGCTTTCCCGGCAAAGTTGCAGGCTTGGTGCTGACAGATGGGTTGCACGAAGCGGAGATGCTAGCGATGCCCAAGCGGCTGAAGCTGCTGCAGGCGTTCTTCCTGTCAGGATTCGTGATGTCGGCGTTTGGTTCGGCGATTGGGGCTATCAGGCTACTAAACGTTGCAGGGCTGTTCGAGATGCTTAAGCCCAAGCTGCGCCAGGCTCCCAAACTGGCGGTTCGCAACACAAAGCATTCATTTTTGCGTCCCAGCCACTGGGTAACCATGACTCGCGAACTGTGGACCTTACGACGCAGCGGGAGTCAGTTGAGGGCAGCAAAGCACTTAGGGGCGTTGCCTGTTGTGAGTATTCGAGCCGATACGTTCCTGCATTCCTCTGTCGGGAATGGATTCTTACCCATTCAATCGGCGAACGATCTTCACGATCGCATTCATCCTCATCTCGCGCAGCTCTCCTCGCATGTCGAAATCCTATCTGCACCGGGTAGTGACCACTTTGTTTGGGTGGAGCGTCCCGATGTGATGGTTGAGGCGGTTCAACGATTGCTGGATACCATTCACGCCACCTCCGCAAATAGCGAGTAATGCTGATGGAACTATCCTGGGGGTGAGACTTTAGCTGGGGTCAAATCTTACCGAATAGGGCTGATGCGTTCGGGACGCCTTTGTATAACGTGTTTAACATTTCAGTTAGGACAAAGGTTAGGCATAGTCAGAGGGGAGACGTAACTGAAATGTCAGCAGTGGTGTGGCCACTGCTATGGCAATCCGCTATAAGGTCTGGAGTGCGGAGATCGCTCAAAGCCTTGATTTGCCAAGAAAAACAGCAAGGGAACTCTCCATAGCTGATTGCCGAAAGCTATATATAGCGCAATGCAAATCGTTTGGCAGATGTATCGAGCGTGTGAACTTTCACGTACTCACCTAACGCAAAAAGAGTGCCATGGAACGTAACCAGAGCACTCAACACCACTATTCGTATTAGAGCGTGCAATATGCCCGCGATTTAGCGTCTACTTCGCGGCAGACTTTTGCTTTGCTTTTTGTGTACCGTCGCCACTGTCAGCTGTCACAGATTGAATGTTGGACAAGTAAGCTTTCAGATCTTGACCGACACGATTGCGATCGCCTTTACCGAGTTGAGAGAGATTAATCTTGATTGCTTTAGGCATGTAAACATATTTAACGTTAGCCAGACAAATATAACCCATAGCGGGGGCATTTGCATGGGAGAAAAACCGAACTTCATTATATGATGGCCCATTGCATCCGTTCTTTCTCAAAACTGAGCACCACCAGGGCTTAATCTCCCTACGATGTCATACAGATTGCGAGGGGGGGAGTGAAGATAACCGACCCCAATCGATCTGACGTTCACGTCCTCTAACATTTCAGGCCGGTTTGAGATAGCGTGGCGGGTAACCAGTCGCTTGCTGAAAGTTGAAATGGCCAAACAGTACGCTCAGCTCACCCCCAGTTTGCAAGCTTTTATTGCGCAGCAACACATGTTTTTCACCGGCTCGGCTCCTCTATCTGCCGAGGGGCGAGTCAATGTCTCACCTAAAGGCATCGACACGTTTCGATGCCTGAGTCCAACTCAGGTGGCCTATCTCGATTTAACGGGGAGTGGGAACGAAACCGCCGCACACATTAAAGATAATGGCCGACTCACGATCGTGATGTGCAGTTTTGTCGGTAAGCCCACCATTTTGCGACTGTATGGCAAAGGGCGGATTGTGCGATCGCAAGATCCCGATTGGGAGTCCCTGTACGCGCACTTTGACAGCCTGCCGGGGGAGCGTCAAATTGTGGTTTTGGATATCGAACTGGTACAAACCTCTTGCGGATTTGGTGTGCCGAAGTACGACTTTAAAGAGCACAGAAATGAGTTGGTGCAGTGGGCTGAACGTAAGGGAGAAGCAGGGTTGGCGGATTATCGACGCAAGAAAAACTCCCGCAGCCTGGATGGGTTGCCGACCTATTAGCAGCGTAGAGTCGCAACACAAATCATGGGTACGTAATCGCGTCACAGGTTACCGAGTCACGGTTTATCGGTCGCTATACCCCTCGGGAGGCAACCGATCGCTCTCTTTGGATCTGGCCAATCGACCTCGCTTCGCCTCTTCTTCCGTAAATGCCTTCCAGCCTGCCCGAATCCCTGCCGCGACGCTGCGGGTGGTTGTAGAGACGTTCTGGACTTGCGATCGCGTCACTTCAATGCCGCCATCCACTCGTTTCACAATCCGACCGGCACTCTTCACTCCGTCATCCAAGCTGTCGGCGATTTCGCTGACCTCTAGCCCGGTTAATCGCAGAGCCTCTAGCGTGGGGGGCAAATCCCGTTGCAGGGTGTCGAAGAATTTTTTGACGCTACGGGCCGCATCCCCCAATTCCCGAGCGGCTGGAATCAGGGCCACAAAAATTCCCAACAGGCCAGCAGCCACCAAGCCGACGGATAATCCCAACCAAAATACCGGATCGGTCACGTCACACTCCAAGCAAGCTACAGAGTTGATTATCCCCGTGCATTGAGTTAACTACCCCTGTCAGCTCGAACGCTCTCGCCCTCGAGATAACAGAACGGTGAAATTATGAAGCCACAGAGGACGAACGAGAGGAATCTTCTGCGGAAAACGACTCGTCAAATTCCGACCCCACTAGTTCGGGTTGGAATCCTTCACCGGGCAGGGGCAACGTCTGCCGAGACAATTCCCGCTGGGTCTGACTCATCGTTTCTTTTCCCACCTCAATGGCCTCCTGCAGGCGATCGAAGGTGTCGTCCAAACTGGTTTTGGCCGAATCCAGTAACTTCTCCGACTGGTATTGAACGCTGGTTTTCAAGTCTTCAGCTACATCGGGTAGTGCCTCAGCCGACTTGCGCAAGAAACGGCGGGTTTCGCGACCGCTTCGAGGCGCGATCAATAATCCCAATGCGGCTCCCACTGCAGTTCCTAACAGCATTCCGCCTAAAAACGCTCCCGCTCGGTTGTCAGACATTGTTTCGTGCTCCCTCGGCGGCAACCCAATCTGCATTGAATCTATCGTACGTCGTTAGTCATTGTTAACGCCCGTACCGACATTGACTAGCTTATGTTTACAGGATGCCCACACGCCACGGTGCTTAGTAATAGTACGATCTCCCTCAATATCCAGACTCGGAATTTTGATTGGGTGAGACGATCCAGCGCTGATTAATCTGACGTAGGGCCTCGAACAGTCCAATCGCAACGCTGCTTCCTAAATTCAGACTGCGTACGGGGCCAGTCAGCGGAATTTTCAGTGTGGGATGCTCGGCCAAAATCTCTTTCGGCAGTCCCTGACTTTCGCAGCCAAACACTAACCAGTCGTCCGGTTGAAACTCCACATCGGTATAGCAGTGCTCTCCTCGCACTGTAAAGCACCAGAACCGCCCGTCCGGATGCTGCTGTTTCAGCGATTCCCAATCGGCATGTCGATGCAAATCAACCGCCGGCCAATAGTCCAGTCCCGCCCGTTTGAGATAGCGATCGGTGAGTTGAAACCCCAACGGATCGACTAAATGCAAGGGAGTTCCGGTTGCTGCACAACTGCGGGCAACATTTCCGGTATTTGGGGGGATCTCCGGTGCAACTAAAACAATTTGAACCAATATCGTACTCCAGATGACCCAAAAGATAGGCCAAGCTCATCATGCTTGTGTCGGCTGCTATTGCAGAGCCCGTGCCGGACGCACAACTTGATATCGCGTCACTACTCGATGGCAACATCGTAGTCCGCTGTAAGGTCTAGAGCGTAGAGACCGCTCAAATCCCTGATTTGAACGGAACAGCGATCCGGTAACTCTCCGTAGCGGATTGCCAACAGGACTATCACTGTTTGGCAGTATGCTCGTTTCGTAAGCGCTCAAGGCGGGCTTCGGCCATTTGCAGCATCGCGTCCAGTGATGTTTCTTGAATAAAGGCCGACGCCTTTTTGCGCTCTTCTATATGGGGGCAGTCATTCCCTAAAACGCAGCCGTTAACGCAGGCTTCAGCGCAATTAATCTCGGTCACGGTTGGTTGCCAATCGTCAATCACTCTGGCCCCACTCTAAACGATCGCGTTCCGGCCGAATCATCTGTCAGGTTTGCTACGACAAGTTCTAAGGAGAGACAGGAGCATCTCCGTACGTCTGAAGACAGCGAGCGCACATCATTCCCTACGCCAGCTGAGCGTTTGAGAGATGGTGAGAATGTTCGAAAAAGCTGTAGCTAATCTTAGGGGGGTCGCTAATGTCTTACGTCTATGCTGACAGGGTATTGGCTGTCCTTGCTACTCCTCTGCCCATTCCTCGGACTGCATTAAGACGTCAATATCTCCCCGCATCACTTGCAGCTGCTGTCGCCGAGAGCGACGGGATTCTTGACGGTACTTGCTGGCCAATCGGGGTTCTGCCACCTTACTGCCGCGCTTGGTCTTGAACTTTACGGATGGGTCGGCGGAGGCTGTGTCGCGCTCTTTCGCCTCGCGTTCCATCACCTCTCCTAAAAACTGCTGGTAATGTTCGTAACGCTCCCATGCCAACTCGCGCACTGAACATCCGGGCTCGGATGTGTGGGTGCAATCGGCAAACTGACAGTCGTGGAGGGAGGCGACTTCGGGAAAATGGTCGAGTAACGAAGCTGATGAGCAGGCATCTAGCTCCAGCGTATTGAACCCCGGCGAATCTGCAATCCATCCGCCGTCAGGCAGTGCAAATAGCTCTACGTGGCGGGTGGTGTGCCGACCGTGCCGCAACCGACCGGACACGGGCTGGGTTCGCAGCTTGAGGTCAGGAACTAGGGCATTCAGCAGGCTAGATTTGCCAGCTCCAGAGCCGCCCGCAACCACCGATATTTGGCCGTTGCAGGCTTGCCGGAGCTGTTCCAGTCCCATCCCCGTCACGGCACTAACCAACAGAGGGGCGTATCCCCATTCTTGCAGGCGGTGTCGCCACTCCTCGCACTCAGAGTCTGATAGTAAATCGCACTTGTTTAAACACACCTGTACAGCAAGCTGACTGGCAGACGCTTGAACTAAAAAACGACTGAGCTGGATGGGCTCGGGCTCGGGGTCCCGCAGCGCACAAACGATTAGTGCTTGACGGACGTTGGCCACAGGCGGGCGCGACAAAAATGTGTGTCGGGGTAACACTGCAGCGATCGCTCCTCGCTGGCTACCCCACTCTGGCTCTTCAATACAAACGCGATCCCCCACCGCCACCCTTTGGCCCAGCTTCTTCAGACGGGCTCGGCGAGTACACAGCAAGTGGGAGGAGGGGTAATCCTCAGGGTTCATCAGACTAACGCGATAGTAGTTAGCTTGCACCGCCAACACTGTTCCTACGATGGAATCGGCAGGATGAGCACCCGAGGTGGTAGACAACTGGGTCACGAGCAGTCAGCCTCGGTACTAGAGTTACCCCTGCTAGATTCGCCAGTGTCGGATTCACTGGAACTAGATTCATTGATAGTTTGCCCTCCCCCCCGCACTACCAACATGCGGTAATACCCTTCTGAGTGCGGTTCCAGTTCGAGGATTTGATGGCCAGCAACTTCGAGACTGATGGGTACCTGTTGAATGGGTTCTCCGGCATCGAGCCACACTTCCAGGCGATCGCCCACCCCAAGCTGTTCTAGCTTTAGCTTTGTTCGTACGAAATTAAGCGGACAAGGAACTCCGCGAAGGTCCATCGGAGTCATTGACATCTCTCCTGTCGCAATTGGAGTCGATTCCTAGAGTGAGGTTGGCCGATAGAGAGGTAACTGATGGTGCTGATACAGATGATTATCGGAACAGCCCCCCTAGAAAACGACCGCCCCCCTTATTGGTTTCTTCCCCCCGCAACTCAGCCAACTGTTCCAACAGTTCTCGTTCTTCGGTGTCAACCTTTTTCGGAATATCTACTACCACCGTCAGCAGGTGATCGCCTCTGGCAACAGAGTTACCCAACTTGGGTACGCCTTTATCCTCCAAGCGCAGCACATCTCCTGGCTGCGACCCTGGCGGGATAGTGATTTCTTCGTTACCATCCACAGTCGGGACCGCAAAGGTTGCGCCCAAAATTGCCTGTAGGTAGCTGATCCGGACCTCGGAGGAGATATTAATGCCATCTCGCTCGAAGGTTTCATCGGGCTCGATAAACAGGTAGACATATAGATCGCCAGTTGGCCCGTTCCGTCGTCCGGCGTCACCCTCTCCAGATACTCGCAAGCGAGTGCCACTATCTACTCCTGGCGGAATGGTAATGCGTAATTTTTTGTTGGATTGTACCAATCCCTGACCGCCGCAGTTGTCGCAGAAATCTTCAATTACCTCCCCTGAACCATTGCATGTAGGGCAAACCGTTAGTTGCGTAAAGCTGCCAAACGGAGTGCGAGTTGCCCGACGAACCTGTCCGGCCCCTCCGCAGGTGGGGCAAGTGGTCGGCCCTGTTCCTTCACGGGCACCGCTACCGTTGCACACGCCGCAGGTTTCGAGGTGGCTAATGCGAATTTGTTTCTCTCCCCCAAAAATCGCTTCGAGAAACTCTAGCTTTAAGTCGAAACGCAAATCGTCTCCGCGAATTGGCCCGGCCCGCCGTCGGCCAGTGGTTGCTGCTCCGCCAAAGTTGGTGAAAAAACTTTCAAAGATATCGGCAAATCCGCCCATATCTCCCATGTCTTGAAAGCCTCCGGGGGCACCCGCGGCACCACCGACGCCTGCTTCTCCAAACTGGTCGTAGCGCGCTTTCATCTGCGGATCGGACAGAATTTCGTAGGCGCGATTAATCTCTTTGAACCGATCCTCCGCGTCCGGTTCTTTATTGACGTCCGGATGGTATTTGCGAGCCAACCGTCGAAAGGCGCGCTTGATATCTTCTTTAGAACTATTGCGGGATACTCCCAGCAGTTCGTAATAGTCGCGGGCCATAGACAGTCTCTAAATCAGACAACCAGATTAGCGTAAATTTCAGCAGGGAAACTGGGACTGCTCCAGATGAGCAGTGGTATCAAGCTACCATCCATACTGTGAACAATTGTATCTCTCTCCGCCAACCTACACTTGTTCGACGGATGTTCACTAGGGGAGTGGCTGGATTGGAAGGGCAATTGCGCCCTTGCGAGTAGAGACATACTCGCTGAAACCTCGCTTCGATTCTAGGAGCAATCCTCAGACTACAAGTCGGGGCTATAAATTACGGTGCCCGCTTCAGTTAACAAGACTCGCAAGCTGTCCATCGCCTGTTCGAGCTGGCCCAGCGTGGCATGCTCGTCTGCGACTCGTTGTTTGAGTTGAATGGATGCAGATTCTAGGCGGTTTTTGAGACCGGGTTCCAGCAAGTTGCCGCTGTCGGACATGGTTGCCCCGTAACTGTAGATCAGACCGTCGGCCTGATTGCGAATATCTGCCAATCGCTGGCGGGTGCGATCTTCCTCAGCATATGCCAAGGCTTCCTGTCGCATGCGCTCCACTTCAAGCGGGCTCAGGCCACCTGTATTGCTGATGGTGACGCTTTGCTCTAAATTCGTGCCTTTATCTCGGGCGGAAATGTCCAAGATGCCGTTGGCATCGATGTTAAACGCTACCTCGATTTGGGGGACGCCACGCGGAGCTGGGGGGATGCCAGTGAGTTGAAATTTCCCCAGAGTTTTATTGTCTTTGGCCATGGCCCGCTCCCCTTGCAGAGCATGGATTTCGACAACGGTTTGGTTGTCAGCAGCGGTGGAAAATACCTGGGTTTTGCTGGTGGGTAGAGTCGTGTTGCGTTCGATGATGCGGGTGAATACTCCCCCGAGGGTTTCGATGCCCATAGAGAGCGGCGTGACATCGAGTAGCAGAAGATCTTTAACTTCTCCTCCCATCACGCCAGCTTGAATCGCCGCGCCTAGGGCCACTGCTTCATCGGGGTTGACAGAACGATCGGGGGCTTGGCCGCCGCAAAAATCTTGGATGGCCTGCTGTACGGCAGGTATGCGGGTGGAGCCCCCCACCAGGATGACACGATCGATGCGTTCGACTGTAATATCTGCGTCGCTCAACGCCTGCTTAGTGGGCTCGATGGTGGCGAGAACTAAATCTTTAACTAATTCTTCAAATTGGGAGCGCATCAGCTCCATTTCGAGGTGTTTGGGGCCGGTGTCATCGGCTGTAATAAACGGCAAGTTGATCAACGTGGTTGTTGTTGTAGACAGTTCAACTTTGGCCTTTTCCGCAGCCTCTCTCAACCGCTGCAGTGCCATGCGATCTTGTCCGAGGTCGATGGATTCCTGCTGTTTAAACTGTTCGATCAGCCATTCAACTAGACGTTCGTCAAAGTCATCTCCTCCCAGGTGGTTGTTCCCTGAAGTTGCTTTGACTTCAAACACTCCGTCTCCTAGCTGCAATACGGAGATGTCGAAGGTTCCTCCGCCAAGGTCAAATACCAGGATGTGTTGCTCGGAATCTTGCTTATCAAGGCCGTAGGCTAAAGAAGCAGCGGTTGGTTCGTTAATGATCCGCAGAACTTCCAATCCGGCGATCGTCCCAGCGTCTTTAGTTGCTTGTCGTTGTGCATCGCTGAAATAGGCAGGAACCGTAATCACCGCTTGGGTAACTTCTTCCCCCAAATAATTCTCTGCATCCTGTTTGAGCTTCTGCAGGATCATGGCAGACAGTTCTTGAGCTGTAAACGAGCGATTTTGGATTGTGACCTCGACCGTACTGTCGCGACCGCGCACGGTGTTGTAGGGCACTCGACTGCGCTCTTGTTCGGTATCTTCCCATCTAC
The DNA here is from genome assembly GCA_039817825.1 of Cyanobacteria bacterium J06642_12. Classification (GTDB taxonomy): domain Bacteria; phylum Cyanobacteriota; class Cyanobacteriia; order Thermostichales; family PCC-7336; genus PCC-7336. The sequence continues at coordinate 23,727 of JBCBVA010000023.1, forward strand.
GACCGATAAAGCGCTTGATACTGAAAACAGTATTTTCTGCGTTCGTAACTGCTTGGCGCTTGGCTAATTGCCCCACCAGTCGTTCTCCATTCTTGGTGAAACCGACGATACTGGGTACCGTGCGACCTCCTTCGGAACTCGCAATAACGACTGGTTGTCCACCCTCTAGTACGGCCACACAGCTGTTCGTGGTGCCAAGGTCGATACCGATAACTTTGCCCATAGTTCGCTCGAGTGGATACCGGGATGCTTAGTGATGTCTAAGGAATAGGCTGCGGAATCGGAGCCTTCCAATTCTTCTTGAAAAATTAAAGATTCAGCGCCTGTAGAGTCGTTCAAAAATAGAAACGCGTTCTAAAAGCATTACCGAAGAATCGGGGGTTCTTGTTCCCAATGAACCCGCTCAGGATAAGTCAAGTCTACCCTTATTCCTCAGTAGAATTGTCACTCTCTGGAGAAGGAGCAGTTTCAACGCTCTCATCTACGGGCCTGGTCTCAGGAACTGGGTTAGGCACCTCATCGCCTGTGGATGAGGCCACAATGACCATAGCGTGACGCAAGACGGTTTCTCCCAGCATGTAACCCGGCTGGAATTCAGTCAGAATCGTGCCTTCAGGACTATCAGCGCTAGGCTGCTGCATCATGGCTTCGTGCAGGTTGGGGTCGAAAATTTCTCCCACAGTTTTCATTCGAGAAACCCCCATCTTTTTGAGAGATTCTACGAGCAGTCGGTAAACGCTTTGGTAGCTATCGTGGATGCTTTTTTCCCGCTCGGTTTCAACTTTAATGGCTTGCTGAGCCCGCTCGAAGTTGTCGACGATGGGCAGGATTTCCAAGATGGACTTTTGACGCTCGCGGCTGCCAATATCTTCTTTTTCGCGAGCGGTGCGCTTGCGAAAATTATCAAAATCCGCGTACATACGCATGTACGCCTCTTCCTTCTCGACTAACTGTTGTCTAACAGCCTCAGCATCTCGCTTTAATTTTGACATTTCGACTGTATTTGCACTGTCTGGGGCTTGGTCTGCTGCACCGTTGGCGTCTGGCTCGGATACCGCCTGAATGAGTTCTTCCAGCTCAGCATCGTTGAGATCGCCGTCGTCTTCTAGCTCGGGGTAGGCGTTTTCATGTGGAGCTGGTTTTTTCTCTTCTTGAGTCATCGGGTTGTTTGAATGGAAATCAAGTTCAGGGTTGTAAGGATGCTGGGAGAGAAACCCAAGCACTTCAGTGTAGCTCACCCATGCAGGAGCTTCTAGAGAAGACTCTTGATGGTTGTCTGAAGCGGAGGCGGAGCAATCGGATTGTTCGAGCCGCGTTTCACTAGGGGTGAACCTAGCAGATTTTGGGTGGCTATCGGTAGGTATTCGCGCGATGTTTGCTTTTAACTGCTCGACTGTGGCATGGACTGAGGGGCTTGTCATCTGGCGGTTATTTGGAGTCTGCCACCTATTTCAGGTTGCTGGGTCAATCTCCTGTTTTGTTGTTCCTGTTTGAATTAGAGCTGGCAGTTAGGACACGGTATGTTTGGTCAATGTACATCAGGGCAATGCATATTGGGGTTTCTGTTACGAACCAAATGTAGGCAGGGCTGACTCACCGAGCGCCACGTTCGCCAGATGTTACGGTTTGTCGTTGTTTGATTTCCAAGTACACCAGCAGTGCATTAATGTCTGCCGGATTGACACCGCCAATCCGAGCGGCCTGACCGAGGGTTAGGGGGCGAACAGAACCCAGCTTTTCACGCGCCTCTTTCGACAGCGTGTCGATTGCATCATAGTCAACATCAGCAGGTAGCGATCTCCCGTATTGCTTGTTTACCCGCTCGATTTGAGTCTTCTGCCGTTCGATATAACCGCGATACTTAACTGCTATTTCAGCCGATTCTTTTTCAATATCGCTAAGACTGTCATCCCCTAGCTCCTGTTCATCTAGATGGAAGTAGTGCAAACCGGAGCGGCGCAGTAGTTCGGCCAAGGTGGCAGATCCTTTAATGCGCTGACCGGTGACGTTACTCAGTGCTATCCCGGCAGGGGCGTGACCTTTCACTCTCTGATGTTCTAATCGTTCGATCTCGCCAATGATAGCGGTTTGCTTGTGGATGTAGAGGCTCCAGCGGCGATCGTCAATCAGGCCAATTTCCCGACCCAGAGGAGTTAAGCGACTATCGGCATTGTCGGAGCGCAGGATGAGGCGATATTCAGAACGGCTGGTGAGCATGCGATAGGGCTCGCGCAGCTCTTTCGTGCATAGATCATCCAGCAACGTACCGATGTAGCTGCCCTCGCGGGGAAGCACGTGCATGCCTTTTCCGGCTGCCAACATAGCAGCATTAATGCCAGCGACTAGCCCTTGTGCTCCGGCTTCTTCGTATCCGGTTGTGCCGTTGAGCTGGCCGGCACAAAACAGTCCTTCCACGGACTTGGTCATCATGGTGGGAAAGCACTGGGTGGCAGGGATGTAGTCGTATTCGACCGCATAAGCGGGTCGCAGCATGTCGCAGTTTTCCAGACCGGGAAGTGTTCGCAGCAGTTGTAGTTGAAGGTTTTCTGGCAGACCGGTGGAGAACCCTTGGATATAGAGTTCGGGGATGTCACGCCCTTCTGGCTCGATGAAGATTTGGTGGCTGGCTTTATCCGCAAATCGAACGATCTTGTCTTCGATACTGGGGCAGTAGCGCGGCCCTTTGGCGTCTACATAACCGCCGTAAATGGGGGTTAAGTGCAAGTTGTCGCGAATCAACTGATGGGTGATTTCCGTGGTGCGGGTGAGGTGACAGCACATTTGCTCCCGCTCTACCCAGGCGGATGGATCGAAACTAAACCAGCGCTGCTCGTCATCTCCTGGCTGGGGTTCGAGACGACTGAAATCGACTGTGCGCCGATCGACGCGAGCTGGTGTACCGGTTTTGAGGCGATCGGTTTCGAATCCCAATTGGTTGAGGGTGTCTGTCAGTCCTTCGACAGCAAACTCTCCTGCCCGCCCGGCAGGCATCGATTTAGGCCCTACCCAAATGCGCCCACCTAAAAAGGTTCCGGTGGTGAGGATGACGGCTTTGCAGCCGTAGGCGCTGCCGAAATAGGTCTGTACCCCAGTGATGTGGTCGTTACTGCCCAATATGATGTCGGTGACCATGCCTTCCCGTAGGGTCAGGTTTTCCTGAGATTCCACCACCTGTTGCATTTCGCGGGCGTATTCCCGCTTGTCTGTTTGTGCTCTGAGTGCCCACACGGCTGGACCACGAGAGCGATTTAAGACGCGCTTTTGCAAGTAGGTGCGATCGGTGACTTTGCCCATCTCGCCACCCATGGCATCAATTTCGTGTACCAGTTGCGACTTGGCTGGACCGCCAACGGCTGGGTTGCAGGGTTGCCAAGCAATTTTGTCGAGATTAAGGGTCAACATTAATGTGCGTGCGCCCAGTCGGGCTGACGCGAGCGCTGCCTCGCATCCGGCATGGCCACCCCCAACCACAATGACGTCATAAGAATCGAGAAAATCAGGGGGTTGAGCAAGCATGGTGGAATAGAGACGAGAGAGTAGACCCGAAGAGAGCGAGCCGTCATTAACTGGGGAAGGCTGTAGCCATTTTCACTGGAATAGAACATCAATTGTGCGATCGCTACCTGATAAATTTCACCGATCGCGCAACACTTCTTTATTATGACTGTACGCATACGTGTCGCCAGAATTACACTTGCCTAGTTCGCTTTCGAGTTCTTGCAAGACTTTGCTCATTTGCAAAGCTTTGGGGCGCACCATTACAGACCAGAGTGTGGCGTGGCGATCCGTCGAGCGAGGCTTACGCCGTCATTTTTCCCTATTCGGAGACCGCGCACATGTTGGATCGCAAGATCTATCAGCTATGCCGCGACAATCGCACCGTCAGTATTTTTCTGCGCGATCAAATGCGATGGATCGATCGCGCCAAGATTTTAACGATTGAAGGGGATATCGTCACCGTTCGCTACGAAATTGAGGACGAAGAGGAGATCTTTGCGCTGGAGGAGTCCGTGCGGTTGGATAGCATTGGTTCGATTTCTCAACAGATCGCTTCGGTTCCCAAAACGGATGAATGCATCGTTGTATCTGATGACTGTCCGGAAGAGGAAAAATAACGGCATCTCTCTCAAATAAAGCAAGCCCCTAGCTAAACCGGTTAGGGGCTTCAGATCAATGTGTTGCTTGCAGTCTCGTGATGCTAGTGATTTGCAGTCTAGACTGTGGTTAGTTCGGGTTTTGGCCGCTTGGTGACGACCCGATCTACCAGGCCGTACTCGCGGGCTTCATCCGGAGACATAAAAAAGTCGCGATCGGTGTCTTCTTCAATCCGCTCTAGCGGCTGACCAGTGTGGTCTACCAGTAGCTGGTTGAGATTATCTTTGATGTAGAGAATCTCTTTTGCTTGGATTTCGATGTCGGTAGCTTGTCCTTGAGCGCCACCAAGCGGCTGGTGAATCATGATGCGAGCGTGGGGAAGAGCCATACGCTTGCCTTTTGCACCGGCAGCCAGCAGGAAGGCTCCCATTGAAGCAGCCAAGCCAACACAGATGGTGGATACGTCTGGTTGGATATGCTGCATGGTGTCGTAGATTGCCATGCCGGAGTAGACAGAGCCACCTGGGGAATTGATGTAGAGGAAGATGTCTTTCTCGGGGTCGTCGGATTCGAGATAAAGCATCTGGGCAACAATTAAGTTCGCGCTGGCGTCAGAGACATCAGTACCCAAGAAAATAATGCGCTCTCGCAACAAGCGGGAGTAAATATCGAAAGCCCGTTCGCCCCGGGCGGATTGCTCGATAACTGTGGGGATCATGGAAATTGGTTCGATGCGGATTAGTTTCAGTGTACGTGGTGTCCGAGAAGTCTGGCAGTGGAGTGCCGGTTATCCGCATGGGGGTGGTGGTGAATCGCAGAATAGCAAGAATGATTGAGGAAAGTTCTCGGCAAATTTGCGGGTCTGTTACTGGAGTTTGACGTTCCTATTTTTGATAATTAGAATCATTCTCATGTAGATGGCAGATGGTTCTTTTGCTTGAGGGTTAAGGGATTATTCTGCTCTACGATTCCTGAAACTGATTGTTAGTGGTGGTGTGGTGATGAAACGACTGGCTGGATTGGTGGCGATCTCTTCTGGATTGGCGCTGGCTGGATTTGGAGCCAATGTTGTCAGGGCGCAATCGTCAGAGGAAGAGATCCGACAAGAGGAAGGGCATGTCCACGGGATCGTTGAGCTGAATGCAGCAGTGGAAGACAGTCGTTTTTATGTGGAGATGGTTAGTCCGGCGGTGAACATTGTTGGGTTCGAGCATGCTCCCAGCACTGCCGAACAAGAAGCTGCTATAGATGATGCAATTGAAGTGCTGGAGGCGGGTGAAAGCCTGTTTGTCCTTCCGGCTGCTGCAAGCTGCAGCCTTGCCAGTGCAGTGGTTGAATCTGATATTGAAGCGAGCCACGGAGACGAGCACGCTCATGAAGACGAGCACGCTCATGAAGACGAGCACGCTCATGAAGACGAACATGCTCACGAAGACGAACATGCTCACGAAGACGAACATGCTCACGGAGACGAGCACGCTCACGAAGACGAACATGCTCACGAAGACGAACATGCTCACGGAGACGAGCACTCCGAGGACGTTCATAGCGAGTTTGCTGCTAGCTACGAGTTCGAATGCGGCAATCCGGAAGCCTTGAGTCAGGTTGAGGTTGGACTCTTTGATGCCTTTCCCGGAATTGAGGAAATTGAAGTTCAAGCCCTAACCGATTCAGGACAAGTGGGGGCAGAACTGACCCCAGCCAACGCAACGCTGACTTGGTAGTTAGCTGGATTGTTAAATGAATTGTTGAAGGCGTTATCGAATTGAATCAATGTACGGGAGGTCGCTCTGAACGATGATTCTGTCGATATTGCGGTTGGATTGCGGGACTTGACCTACGGTTGGTACCGCGATCTCCCTCCCGTTCTGGACATCGATCGCCTCGATATCACCAGTGGCGCAACGGTCTTTATTGAAGGCCCGAGTGGCAGCGGCAAGACGACATTGCTCAACCTACTGGCAGGGGTGGTGGTGCCCCAGTCCGGAAGGGTGGCTGTCTTGGGTCAGCAACTGGAGGGCATGAGCGGCGTGGAGCGCGATCGCGTGCGGGCAGACTCGATCGGGTTTATTTTTCAGCAGTTCAACCTACTTCCTTATCTATCCGTTCTGGAGAACGTGACGTTGCCCTGCCGGTTTTCCAGGCGTCGTCGCGAGCGGGCCATGTCTCAATCCGGCTCGGTTGAAAAAGAGGCGATCCGGCTACTTGACCATTTGGATATGTCCGATTTGGCAGGCCAGGGGAAGCCTGCTAGCAACCTGAGTGTGGGTCAGCAGCAAAGGGTGGCGGCAGCCAGAGCGTTGATGGGAACGCCGGATATCGTCATTGCGGACGAGCCTACGTCGTCACTGGATTTCGATCGCCGTGAGGCCTTTATCAAGCTCTTGTTTGCGGAATGCAGACGGGAGGGGAGCACCGTAGTATTTGTCAGCCACGACCGCACCCTGGCTCACCTGTTTGACAGCACCATTCATCTTGGCGATATCAATCGTGCCGAACACTAATTTGTTCGAGACAATCCGAATGAGAGAGCTGTTCACCCAAGGCTTACTGTAATGTCTCTGCTAATCGACAGTTCTTCTGAAAGTAAGCCTAAAAAATTTCAATTCACCCAAGGTTTAGGGCAACGTCTTCGACAACTAATGCGACTGTTCAACGTAAGCCTGAAAAATCACCATCCCCAAGGAGCGTAAGCATGTCGATCGTGAAGCTGGCGCTTAAGAGCGTTTGGAATCGCAAGTTTACGGCGGGACTGACGGCATTTTCGATTGGTCTCAGCGTGACGATGTTGCTGGGGGTGCAGCGCATTAACTCGGAAGCAAAGAATAGCTTTACCAGCACGATATCGGGCACCGATCTGATTGTGGGAGCGCGCACGGGATCGGTGCAATTGTTGCTTTATTCTGTATTCCGCATCGGGTTTGCTACCAACAATGTCTCGTGGGAAACCATTCAGGAGTTACAAGACCATCCCAATATCGAGTGGCTGGTGCCGATATCGCTGGGAGATTCCCATCGCGGTTATCGGGTGATGGGAACCACTCAAGAGTATTTCGATCGCTACCGCTACTCGCGCGATCGCCCTCTAGAGCTTGCAGAAGGGGAGAGGTTTGCTGAAGTTTACGACGCGGTGCTGGGCTCTGAAGTTGCCAAACAGTTGGGGTACGAACTGGGTGAAGAAATTATCATTGCCCACGGTGCTGGTGCCGTCAATCTAATCGAGCATGACGACAAGCCCTTTCAAGTGGTGGGGATCTTGGCGCAAACGGGGACCCCCGTTGACCAGACGGTGCACGTCAGCCTGGAAGGCATCGAGGCCATTCACATCGACTGGCAAGACGGCGCTCCTCCACGACCCGGTCAGGAAATATCTGCTGATATTGCCGAGCGGGTAGCGCTGCGACCTCAGGCAGTGACTGCGGCCCTCGTGGGATTGAATTCACGGGTGGCGGCGTTTGAGGTGCAGCGGTACGTGAATACCTATCGGTCAGAGCCATTGCTGGCCATTTTGCCGGGGGTAACGCTGCAGTCGCTGTGGGAGGTGATTGGGGTGGCGGAACGGGCGTTGACTGTAGTGTCGGGGTTTGTGGTAGTGGTCGGACTATCCGGGATGTTGGTGGCGTTGCTGACCAGTTTGAATGAGCGGCGTCGGGAAATGGCGATCTTGCGATCGGTGGGAGCCCGTCCCATCCATATCTTTGGACTGATTGTGGGGGAAGCTTGTGCGCTGACGCTCGCCGGTGTGGTGACGGGAATCCTACTTCTCTATGGAGGATTGTGGATCGCACAGCCGATTGTGTTGTCCCGGTTTGGATTGGCGATCGCTATTGGAGCATTATCGAGTTACGAGCTAACTTTGATAGCAGCAGTATGCTGTGCAGGGACGGCGATTGGGATGGTGCCTGGGTATCTCAGCTACCGTTATTCATTGGTCGATGGCATGTCCATCAAGCAATAGACTTTATGGTTAGTCTGCTTGTAACGTCCTGTCTTTTAGCGTTTGGCCAAAGCTTTTCTCTTCGCTGCTCTATATCTATCTGACCTCTCTGCTATCACTGTTTTTCTCCCACCACTCATGAAGTACCTAAAACTCGCTTCTGTTGCGCTGGCAGTTGTTCTCTCTCTGCTATTGATGCCAGCACTGAAGGCTGACACACAGCAATTGGACTGGGAGGATCTGGCGCCGCAGGTTGAATTTACAGACCCATTTCAGGCACTGAGCCCGGAGCAACAGTCCAAGATGGGGTTTGTCTACTGGATGATTCAGCGCCAGAAGCAGGGGCCACCCCTTCATCCTGATGAGGCGGAGATTCTAAGCGAGCAATTTGCGATTGACATAGAAGCACTCAAATCAGAAGGGGTAGATATTGATGGTATCGTAGCGGCCCAAGAAGAGGTCGATCGCCGCATCGAGATTGCAGACAACACGATGGTTAACGCCCTGGACTCCCAATCAGTCGCCATTCCCGGCTACGCCCTGCCGCTAGAATTCGCCGAAAACAATCTCGTCACTGAATTTTTGCTGGTTCCCTACGTTGGAGCTTGCATCCACGTTCCCCCGCCCCCGCCCAACCAGATCGTGTATGTGGAAACAGAGGATGGGCTTTCTATGAATAGCCTGTTCGAGCCCGTGCTCGTGTCGGGGTTGATGTCTGTCGAAGCGAGCGAACAGAATCTCACATTTGTGGATGGCTCTGCCGATATCAATGTGGGTTACACCTTGCAAGCCAGTCTTGTGGAAGACTACGACTACTAAAAAAAACTGGGGAATGAAGTTGTTCTTCACTCCCCAGAACGTATCGGCACGGTTGCATGTTGGGATTACTGCAGTGGCTATAAGTTATGCAGTAGTTCCAGCAAAGCTCTAGGCAAACATGATGTTGGTAATAGCTCCACCGCCAGCCAGCATCACATCCATACGACTGACTGCAGGCACCTCAATCGCTGCTGTACCGGCTTCTCCATTCCTAGTCAGGTTGGAAATATCGACAGTACCTAGCGAAGAACCGTCTGCACCGAAGAGGTCAATCTGGCCACCGTTCTCTTCTACATCGAGGAAACCTACCGACTTGATGTTGACCAGATCATCGAAGGTGAACTGGAATGTGCCGCCGGCGGCATTGTCGTCGGGATCGGACGAATCACCGTCCTCTGACAGAATTAGGACGTTGCCAAACACATCGCTGGCTAAGTCCGTATCGCCCCCGGTAGGATTACCAGAATCGAAGATCATCGCCAGCGGACCATCAGTTGAAACAGTAACTCCGGCAAGTTGGTCGGAGATTACAGTTCCTGCGGTCAGCTCGCTCCCCTCAAAGTCGATACTGCTGCTAGAGTCACCACCTAGAGCTGCGGCTCCCAAGCGGGGATCGAGGTCGAGGGGCTGACTGAGCTTAATTTGGATAATCTCGTTGTTATCGATATCTGGCCCACGTCCTACCGAGAAGGGGTAGTTGTTGTCGTTGGCCACCAACAACGTGTCTTCATCCAGCACCAGCACATCCTCAATCGTGACAAAGGGGAAGTCAAAGGTGCTGTCACCATCGCTATTGAGATCGTTGGGATCGGTGATGTCGAGTAGATCGACCAGCTCTTCTTTCAGAACGAAGCCACTGTCGTCAACGTCAGACAGATCGACCTTGAAGATCTTCTTGAACTCGGCGTCCTCTCCTTGACCACCATCCCGTTCGATAACCAGAAACTCGGTTTCGTTAACGGGAGTGAAGTCGCCGATCGCGTGACTGGGATCGTCCATTTGGTATAGACCAACCAATCCTTCGAAGGAGCTGCTGGGAGCATCGAATTCGTAGATGCGTAGCGAGCCTTCCGGATCGCCTTCGACGGTACCTTCCAGCATGGGATAGAGGGTTTGGCGATCGGGGCTGAAGGCCATGCCTTCGTAGCCACGGGAGCGAGGCAGGTTGGGATCGGCAGGGCCGTTGAGGACATCGGGGTTATCTGGGGAGAGTACCGTTGCGGCAGTCATCCGCTCTACCACTTCAGCACCGGTTTTTGGGAAGTCAGTGAAGAAGCCATCTACACCGATTTGAGTCAGTTGGATGAACTCTTCCTCAGCCGTCTGTGGAGTGCCATCGGCGTTGAGGGTGAGGAAGCGCTCTTCGTTGCGCAGAGTGTAGGGATGCACCTGCATGCCAGCGTTGTGGGCGTAATCCACCAGAGGCCGAATCTCACCAGTAAGTTGAGTGGTAATTCCGGCAATGCCATCGCCGTCGCCATCAACCGGCTCATCCAATGCCTCTCGCAACACAAAGCTGTTCTTCCACGGTCCTAGGCCATCGGCGTAAGTGCTGATGACGTCAATCGCCTCTTGATTGAACAAATCGGCGTAGGTGGGTTGGCTGCTGAAGTCAACTTGGTCGACCAGATCTCCGTAAATGGCCCGTAATTCTTCCTCAGACTTACCGGCATTGGCAACAAAGTCGTAAGGGACCGAGAACCCGCCGCCACCATCGTTGATAAACGCGCTCTCTACATCTCCAAACAACTGCACTAACGGCAAATCCTCCAAACCAGCAGCAGGTAGAAGCTCGGTCTTCAACTCAATCAAATTCTGCAACTCGAATGACTGGATGAAGATGCGATTCGGATCGGTGAACCCGGTGGCTTGCAGCGTTTCGATCAGGGGTTCTTCCAGAGACAGACCTTGCTCGTCGAAGAAAGTGGGATGCTTGGTTTCGGGGTAGATGCCCACCTGTTTGCCAGTGTCTGCCTCGAACTGCTGAACAAGCTCGATAACTTCCTGCAGGGTGGGAATTTCGTAGATTCCGTCAAACTCGGGGCTGCGGAAGTCTCGGGACTGGACAGCTCGTAACTGCTTGATTTCTGCTAGCGTGAAGTCTTGAGCAAAGTAGCCCGTAATTTCTTCTCCATCCAGCATCTTGGTGGACATGCGATCGCTGCCGAACAGATCTGCCACGTTGGTGGTGTCATCCAACAGGGGTTCGTGGCGGGCAATCAGGACGCCATCTTTGGTGATCGCCAAGTCAGGTTCGACGAAATCGGCCCCCTGCTGCATGGCCAGTTGATAGGCCTCCAACGTGTGCTCGGGCAACGCTCCACTGGCTCCACGGTGGCCGATGACCAAGGGGGCACTGCCATCGAGGGTGTTGAAGTTGGTGATGTTGGGGGTGGGAATGGGGGCTTCCAGCAGCTTGCCTTCGGAATCGAAGTGCAACATGTAGGGACCGAATTCGTCACCCACCCAGATGTCGCCGTTGGTGTCGATGGTGAAGGACTCGATGTCGAAATCAGATCCAGTGAGATGGCGATCGCTACTACCCTCATTCTGAATATCAAACGGAATGAGATTGTCAGGGTCGCTCAACTGGACGAAACCTTGAACATCTATGTCGCCATCCCCTCCTTCCGAACCCACAAAGTCTGGGTCCACCTGATAGAGCCGCAGCAGGTAATCGGAGCTGTTGGCTTTCGCCCCAAATCCGTTGTCGGACAGGAACCAGAACGTAGAACCATCGCCGCCAGGGGCAAACTGGACGCCGCTGAATCCTTGAACGGGCTGACCGTCGAACGGGCCGGTGCGACCGTTAGCATCGATGGGGTTACCATCGCCATCATCGCCACCTGCGGGTGGCCCTTCTGTAAAGGTATCGGCGGGCAGAGATGCAAATCCTTCTAGTTCAGACGTTACTGGCCCATCCAGCCCTCCGAATAGGGTGCCGTACATCATTTCGTAAATAAATGTATTGTCCAGAGTTGAAGGCAACTGTTCGGCATTCAAACCATAGGCTTTGGATACGATGCTGCCGGGGACATCTGGGGTGCCCGTCCAAACAACCCCGAAGTTGCCCATGGGGCCGTCAATGCTATCCATAGCCGGGAATGACTGCCAAGGGAACTCTTCGCTGCCGGTACTGCCAGTCTGACCATCTAGGAAGACGGGGGTGCCGGGGCCGAGGTTGCGCTGGGCATAGATGAACGGGACATCCGTTTCTTCATCGCCGAGGGCTGGGTCCGAGATGGCATTGCCTGAGGGGCGATTGTAGGGAGCAAACTGGAACGTTTGCAAGCCGCCTCCATCGCTATCGGCAGCAGTGAGCACCAGCGTATTGGGGTCGGTATTATCTACATAATCCTTGGCCACACCAATTGCTTCATCGGCTCGACGTACTGCTTCGATGGTGCCGACGGCATTGTTGTTGTTGCCGAAGTTATCGGTTCCTTCTTCCTCCACAACTGCATAGAAGCCATCGGGGTCGTCGCCGATGATTTTTAGAGAGGCCTCCAGCATCTCACCGACGGTGGGGGCAGTTTCAAGATATAGAGGGCTGGGGTCGGCCGTATTCAGGCCCAGCTCTTCTTCCGTCTGGTCATCAAAAATATCGTCAGCAGCAAACACCCCAAGCAACTTCTCTGGAGGGGCATCGCTATTGACCGCCGCGTTCATCTGGTCTTCGGTATAGACCACGGTGTAGCCCAGAGACTCAGCCAGCTCAATCAGGTTTTCGGATGGCCTATCTTCCAGATCGTCAAAGGCGGCATCAATTTCAGCAGTAACGTGGAACCCCGTAGTGCCCTGCGGCAACATGTAGACTTCACCGCCAGCCATGATGACATCAACGCCGGAACGGATGACCTGCTCGGCAATTTCAGCCGCCTTATCCCGAGCCCGCACATCGGGGTCAGGGTCGCGATTCGTGGTAGCGGCAACAAAAGCGGCGGTACCGGGCTCGCCAATATCTCCAGATTGAATCAGCGCCGTCCCTTTACCAGCAGCCACCGCTTCTTCCATGATGGTCTGACCGACGTTGCCAGATGCAGGAACGATGGGGTCATTGTTGACATCCAACCCAAAGGACTCGTTGAAGACCTTGACACCATTGGCGTGGGTCACTGCACCACCGTTAGACGTACCGGTGAGACGGTCTTCCATGTGGCCCAGGTAGACTCCGGCATCGGACAACATATCCCAATTGGTTCGACCATCCGGTCCCTGCTCAATGTTTCGCAGGGCCGCGAAGTGAGTGGGGGTGGTGCCATCTGGGTGAATGAAGATGACATTTCCGGTATCTTCGGTCGCCTCGGGAGCCGGAGTTGGAGCAGGGGTACGGGACTCTAGTTCGACGTCGAACAGGGTCTCATACATCAATTCGTAGATGCCAGTGTTGTCTAGAGTGGCGGGCAGTTTTTCGGCGTTGAGACCTTCTGCTTTAGATACGATCGCCCCCGGAAAGTCAGGAGTACCGGCCCAGGTGACACCGAAAGGAAACACATCCCCATCGGCATCGGGAGCTGACACAAAGGGCAAGGTGTTGCTACCGTCGACACCATCTAGTGGTACTGGCCGATCTTGGTTCAGGGTGGGGTTGTTGTTGATCGTCCCTACGGGGTCACCTTCATCCACGGGATCGCGCACTTGTAGGCCACCAGCATCGCTATCTGCGGCGGTGACGATCAGGGTATTGTCATGGCGACCAAGGAAATCTTGTGCGACGCCGATGGCGGCATCGGCCCGAATCACTCCTTCTAGAACCCCTGCAGCATTGTTGTTATTACCAAAGTTGTCGGTGCCTTCTTCTTCAACGATCGCAATAGAACCGTTATCGAAGTTAGGGTGTGCTTCCATCAGTTGCTGGGTCACTTCCAGCATCTCGGCAATTGTGGGAGCTGTTTCGGTGTAGAGGGGTAGCTCCTGTTCGGCCAAAAACTCTTCGGAGCGATCGTTGAAGGTATGGTCGGGGGCAAATACACCAAGAACCTTCTGGGGAGGTTCGGGCAGATCGAGTAATGCATTGAGCTGCTCTCGGGTGTAAACCACGGTGTAGCTCAGGGACTCCGCCAGTTCGATCAAGTTTTCAGTTGGACGGCGGACGGGGTCGGAGGTGATGGAATCATATTCTTCAGCGGTGCCGTGAAAACCATCGGTGCCAATGGGAAGTAAAGTCACTTCCCCGCCTGCCATGATGAAATCCACGCCTGACTCAATCACCTGTTTGGCAATATCCGCTCTCTGGCCACGAGGTACAACGGTTTCACCATCCACTTCTATTTCGCCGGTTTCAGCGACAAAGGCAGCCGTACCCGGCTCGTAGATGGCTCCTGACTGTACTAAGGCCGTTACTTTTCCGGCTTCAATCGCTTCTTCCACGATGGTGAAGCCGGTATTACCGGATAAGGGAGTAATTTCGGAGCCATCCTGCTCTAACCCAAACGATTCAGCGTAAACCTTAGCTCCAGTGGCGTGCGTTACTGCGCCACCATTGGACGTTCCGCCTAGCTGGTCTTCCATGTGGCCCAAATAGACTCCAGCCTGTTCTAGGGAGTCCCAATTTAGGCGTCCGTCAGGGCCTTCTTGTACAAATCGAGCCAAAGCATAGTGGGATGGACTGGTACCGTCAGGGTGGATAAAGATGACGTGATTATTTGCCATGAAGTAAGTTCTCCGATCTGGATGGAAAGTCCAAAATTGGCCTGAAAAATCTACTTGGATGAACTCTAATGAGCAATAAAAAGTTCTAGGAGGAATGGGAATATCAGATCCTAGGAACAGAATCTACCTCTCGAAAAAGAAGTGCCAAATTCTGGAAAAGAATCATACTTACTTAGGCTAAGCACTATCGAACTTTGTCGATAAAAAGAACTGCTCATTATTGCTTAGACTGTTTAAATCCCATGTCGAACCTAATTTGTCTGCGCAAATGGCAGACAAATTTTCTATGAAAACATATGTCGACATCGCAGATAGGCAGAGTGTCAGAGCCCTAATGAAAGTCAGAGACCGAAAGCTGCTGGCGAGTCAAAGTCAAACCAAATAACCTGCAGAACTAAATACGTAAGTACAGGCTAAACGGACAACGGTTTTCACTAGAAATTTATTCCTACATAAGAAAAATCTCAGAATTAGGACTTTTTTGGGTTAATTGATGGTTAAGCTTCAGTCTATTCGCCGTTAATTGTTAGGCTTTGCCTGGAGAGCGATTGTGTGGAATATCAAGCCCTGCAAGACTCTCCAAGTTTTAGTGTTGCCTAGAAATTGAATTGGTGAGAAATTGGATTTCTTGATTTTAATTTGTGATCTGATTGACAATAGAAAATATGATTCATTTTTAGTAGAGATAAACTGAAAATCGC
>JBCBVA010000024.1:0-38384 GCA_039817825.1 Cyanobacteria bacterium J06642_12
ACAAATTTTGTATTCCAAGTGGAAGCCGTCAATATTTGTTAATGAAGTCGATCTCAAGTATCTTGCCCACTTGGATACTAAAGACGCACTCTGATTGAAATAAGGGCCATAACTAGAGAATCCAATTATCCTTATCCTGAAAACTATTTACAGGATTCTGCACGGCATTTTTATGAGCCGATTGATTTCGATAAAAATTGAACCGGGTATTACCCCCTCTAAATTCAGTCATTTTTCAGTCTTAGCGATTTTCCTATCTAAGCGATCGTCCCCTCATCAAAGATAGGTCTTTAGTTCAGTGACCGAGCCTTCTACGCAGCACCAGCCCGGAAATCAAGACTAGCCTGTCACTCTAGTAAGAAATCGATAATTGAGATTATCCAATTGCACGATATCCAGCATTGGGACATTCTGACGAGTTAGGAATGCGCCTGCTCGGAACTCTCGCTTCACGAATCAGTAGCCTAACGTCGATTTCGGCCTAGAAAGGTCCGGCTAGTTCGGGCCGCGGGGCGACATATGGCAGTGCACATACCACTACAGACAGTTCAGCTATGTCTCTTCCTAACCATGCGTAAAACGCTTTGTCCTAACGGAAGCAAACGCCAGAACAAATAGTCCGATTAATACTCTGTCAATAGAAAAGTAATCGGTGAATGCTCTTCCTCGGGCTTGCTGTGATAGATATATGTGCGGTCTGACAACACTCCTCAGAGCAAGCCTGGCCAACCCCTAGAGCGGGCTGACACAACACACTGCGGCTAAAGCGCTGCACGTCTACAACAGCTTTAACGCTGGTATTTTGCATTGTTGCGTTTGCGAACACGCACCAGCCCGTCAAGTCTCTACGCAACTATTTTTCGGCGATTAAATATCCACATTGGTGCTCGTTGCCCACCATCCAGTGGGTGCGCGTTACCGAGCTATCGGGAAACACCGCCTGCAGCATTTCTAATTCGTGACCACACACGCTGGGAAAGCTTTCTGCTACCTGACTAATGGCGCAGTTGTACTCGGAAAACACGAACTGCTCGCTATCGCTCCTTCCGCTCCCCTCATGTCGCGTATCGCTGTCGTCTAATGCGTACCAATCCACCATGTACCCTTCCTGAGTACGCAGATCGGCCATGGAAGCAATGCGATCGCGTAACGGCCCCTCGCCAATTTTGTCCCTATATTGCGAAGCTTTCTGTTGCCACTGCTCGTGCAACACTTCCTCCATTTGCTCCGGCCCCACTCGCTCCGCCATCGCGTTCAGAAACGTTACGGCAAATTCGTCGTAGTGTTTGGGGAAGCGATCGAGTCCCACCTGAGTCAAGTCGTACAGGTATTGCGGGCGACCCATGCCATTCGACACGGACTCACGAGCGATCGCCCCTTCTGCTTCTAGATCTTTCAAATGACGGCGAACCGCTTGCACGCTGATATCCATCTGTTCCGCTAGCTGCTGGGCAGACAGCGCCTTGCGCTTGCGCAATACCTGCAAAATCGCTTGCTTAGCGTGACCGGGGTGATGCCGGTTAAACGCCAGAGTAGGCGGGGATTTTGACCCATCTGAGGTGGGGGAATAGGAAGAGGAAGAACTCACCGTCATGCTCGCCGATCGTGTGTTTTGCGAGTTAAACAACACCAATGTTGCTAAAGTGTTCTAGCATGAGTTTAGCAATGGGTATGTTGTTTAAGTATACAATTGCTGACGGTTTACGTTTATCGGGGCTCGATCCAGCCTCAGCGTAATGCTCTCAGCCGATTGAGGATTGTACTCGTTACGATTCTCGACATTGCCCCGTTCGCGCTGCTTTTTAATCGCGACTCTCGCTCTTAACCGATCTCGATCGCAACAGGTTCATCGCAGCACGCTAATCGCACCATCACCCAGCTCTACGCACAGCACAACTTCCGGAGGTTTATCTTGGTGACGGCCTCAGTTAAAACCCTCGTTAATCAGCCCTACAAGTACGGATTTGTCTCCGAAATCGAGTCAGATTCTATTCCGAAGGGACTGAGTGAAGATGTTGTTAGGCTCATCTCGGCCAAGAAGAACGAGCCTGAGTTTCTCTTGGAATTCCGTCTCAGGGCCTATCGTAAATGGCTGGAGATGGCAGAGCCTCACTGGCCGAATCTCGATTATCCAGCGATTGACTACCAGGACATCATTTATTATTCTGCTCCCAAGCAGGCGGGTAAGAAGGTTAGTAGTCTGGATGAGCTGGACCCCGAGCTGCTGGCAACATTTGAAAAGTTGGGCATCCCCCTCTCCGAGCAAAAGCGGTTGGGCAATGTAGCGGTAGACGCCGTATTCGATAGCGTATCGATCGCCACCACGTTTAAAGAGGATTTGGCCAAGCACGGCATAATCTTCTGTTCCATCTCCGAAGCGGTTGAAGACTATCCGGAGCTGGTCAAACAGTATCTGGGCAGCGTTGTCCCGGTTGGAGATAACTTCTTCGCCGCCCTGAATTCGGCGGTGTTCAGCGATGGCTCGTTTGTGTATATTCCCAAGGGCGTCAAGTGCCCGATGGATCTGTCCACCTACTTCCGCATCAACAACGGCGAGTCGGGCCAGTTCGAGCGCACCCTGATCGTGGCGGAAGAACGCAGTTCCGTGACGTACTTGGAAGGCTGCACGGCTCCGATGTTCGACACCAACCAACTGCACGCCGCAGTGGTAGAGCTGGTGGCGCTAGACGATGCCGAAATTAAGTATTCCACCGTGCAAAACTGGTATGCCGGGGATGAAAACGGCAAAGGCGGTATCTATAACTTTGTGACCAAGCGCGGCTTGTGCAAGGGCGTCAATTCCAAGATTTCTTGGACGCAGGTGGAAACGGGCTCGGCCATCACCTGGAAATACCCCAGCTGCGTGTTGGTGGGTGACAACTCTGTGGGTGAATTCTACTCAGTGGCCCTGACCAATAACCGTCAGGAAGCCGACACCGGAACCAAGATGGTGCACATCGGCAAAAACACCTCCAGCACCATTATTTCCAAGGGAATTTCGGCTGGAAAATCCAACAACAGCTACCGTGGGTTGGTGAAAGTTGGCCCTAAAGCAGACGGAGCCCGCAACTACACCCAGTGTGACTCCATGCTGATTGGCGATCGCTGCGAAGCCAGCACCTTCCCTTATATCCAATCCCAAAACGCCACGGCCACCGTCGAGCACGAAGCTTCAACGTCCAAGATTAGCGAAGACCAGATCTTCTATTTCTTGCAGCGGGGAATTTCGGCTGAAGATGCCGTGTCCATGATTGTGAACGGCTTCTGTAAGGACGTGTTCAATCAGTTGCCGATGGAGTTTGCTTCAGAAGCTGACAAGCTCCTGAGCTTGAAGCTGGAAAATTCAGTGGGATAGCTCTTCCCCTCGCGATATCGCGTCTCGGAGGTTTACAATCTGGGACGCATTTGCACTGCTCACCATTAGACGTTCACCGTAGAAATTCACTCGGCATTTCGTTCGAGAGATATGTGTTCGAGAGATAAAGGACAACCATCCGTCATGATTCGAGATAACAGTGAGGTCATTCTGTCAGTTCGGGATTTGCAAGCCTCTGTGGACGGAACCCCCGTACTGAAGGGAGTGAATCTGGAAGTAAAAGCGGGCGAGATCCACGCGATTATGGGTCGCAATGGATCGGGCAAAAGCACGTTCTCGAAGGTGTTGGCTGGTCACCCCGATTACGAAATCACGGGTGGAGAAATAACCTACAAGGGTGAGAATCTGCTGGAAATGGAGCCGGAGGATCGAGCTAGAGCGGGCGTATTCCTGGCATTCCAGTACCCCATCGAAGTTCCTGGGGTCAGCAACGAAGAGTTTCTGCGCCTCTCTTGCAATGCGGTGCGCACCTATCGCGGTTTGGAAGAACTCGATCCGTTTGACTTCAGCGATTTACTGGAAGAGAAGCTGGGGGTGGTGGAGATGAGTCCCGACTTCTTGGAGCGCAGCGTCAACAGCGGCTTTTCTGGCGGCGAGAAAAAGCGCAATGAAATATTGCAGATGGCGGTGCTAGAGCCCACGCTCTCAATTCTGGACGAGACGGATTCGGGCTTGGACATCGACGCCTTGCGCATTGTTTCTAACGGCGTCAATCAATTGGCGAACGAGGCCAACGCCAACGTCCTGATTACCCACTATCAGCGCCTGCTGGACTACATCGTGCCGGATTACGTTCACGTCATGAATGCCGGTCAAATCATCCGCACGGGCGGCAAAGAGCTGGCTTTGGAGCTGGAAGAGAAAGGCTACGACTGGATTGACGAACTGGAAGGCCAAACAGAAGGACAGACGAAAGACAGTGCGGAGGCGGTAGCGGCGCAGTAATGATGACGACCTCTAAATTTTCTAAATCGCAGGCAGACGGACAGACGATCGCCACCAACGGATCTGCCGATCGCTATCTAGCCAACTTAATTGCCCAGCGTGAGGCGATCGCTCCTGCCACCGATCTGCTGGCCCCCCTGAGGGCGGATGCAGCAGAGCGTGCAAGTCTCATGTCTCTCCCCACCATGCGGGATGAAGACTGGCGATTCACCAATTTAAGTTCCCTCAAAGACGTACAGTTTGCTCCGGCAGATACCGGGCTTACGGTGGTCGAGACTAACGCTTTAGACATTCCCGAAGCGAGCGCCACGCGATTGGTGTTTGTAAACGGGCAATTTTCGGCCGTTCTTTCTGACCTCTCCGGTGTTCCCGACGGTGTCACCGTGGGCAATCTGGCGTCCCTCTCTGCCGAACACCAGCAGGCGATCATCGAACGCACCAGCGTCGATGCCATGGGTCAGGGGGACACGTTTACCCTGCTGAACTCTACGTGCATGACGGATATGGCCGTTGTGTGGGTGTCGAAGAACGCGGTTGTAGACACTCCCATCCAGATCGCATTTGTGTCGGTGTCTGGAAGCGTACCGACAGTCTCCCATCCCCGCTGCGCGATCGTGGCCGAACGCGGCAGTGCAGTCACCGTTGTGGAGCAGTTTTTCGGCTCGGGCGATTCAGCCTACCTGACTAACACCGTCACTGAAATCGTGCTGGACAACAACGCTCAGCTAGAGCACTGCAAGTGGCAAGCTGAGGCAGACAATAGTTTCCATGTAGCTCGTACGGCCATTTCGCAAGCGAAAGACAGCCGCTATACCGGTCATACCATTAGCACCGGGGGGCAACTGTCTCGCCATTCGCTGGAAACCGTACAGCAAGGGGTCAACGTTCACACCACTTTGAACGGATTGACGATCGCCAGCAATTCCCAAATCTCCGACACCCACACGGCAATCGACCATGCCAATCCCCACGGTGACAGCGAGCAGGTTCACAAGTGCATCGTCGGCGATCGCGCCCACACCATCTTCAACGGCAAAGTCTTGGTTCGTCCCGACGCCCAGAAGATCGATAGCAGTCAATCCAGCCGCAATCTACTGCTCTCCAACAAAGCTCGGGTCGATACCAAGCCGCAATTAGAAATCTTCGCCGATGACGTCAAGTGCGCCCACGGCGCTACGGTGAGTCAGTTGGTACCGGATGAAGTGTTTTACCTGCGCAGTCGCGGTTTAAGCGAGGCAAGAGCGAAGCAACTGCTAACCTATGCGTTTGCAGCAGAGGCCATCGATAAGATCTCCGTCAAATCTGTGGCCGATCGCCTGAAAGCCTTCGCCATGACCCACAGCAGCTTCGAATAACATCAGTTCGACAAAATTGGATAAGCTCCTCGCAGTGCAACGAAACCATTAGGCTTTGAAGCCTCTTACTTCCCTTTCCCAATGTGGGAGAGGGGCTGGGAGTGAGGGCAATCGAACTCAGGTTCACATAAGTGATTTGCCCTCCTATCGTGCAAATCCCAATACCTGCCATACAACAACCCCCCCCATCCCACTGCCAATTGTGAGCAGCAAATTCTTGCGCCACAAACCCATTACCAGCGCAGCGAGAGCCCCCACGAATCGGGGATTGCCCAATCCTATTGATATGCGATCGCCATCCACAAAAACCGCCGGTACAACAATCGCCATCAAAACCGCTGGGGGAAGGTAATTGAGCGATCGCAACAATCGAGATGGAAGCTGAAACCGGTGGCTAACAGCCAAAATTCCATACCGAATCAGAAATGTCACACCGGTCATACCGACAATCAGCTTGACTTCTTCTGACGTCATTCCACCCCCTTGTTCGCATCCGCACTCATTCGAGATTCAACGATTAATCCAGCCGCGATTCCCGTCAATGCCGCCACCATCAACCCCAGTTGGTGAGGGAGCGATCGCGCCGCGAGAGCAATGCCACCCGATACCAGTGCCGTAACCACCATCGGGCGAGTGGTTAAGTAGGGGATCGTCATACCAATAAAGGTTGCCACCATTGCAAAATCTAATCCCCACTCGGCAGCATTGGGCACCCGTTCCCCCAATGTGAGCCCCAACAGCGTACTCACTTGCCAGCTTCCGTACATTGCCAGCGCAGAACCAAGCTGATACCAATGCTTGTGAGGGGAGCGATCGGGCTGTTGGTAACGCTGAATGGCCACCATAAACGTTTCATCCGTCAGCCAAAATCCCAGGGCCAGCCGCCACCATTGGCTGCGCGATTGCAGGAAAGGAATCAAGCCAGCAGAATACAGCACATGACGCAAGTTAACGAAGAACGTGGTCATCACAACGATGGCCCACGGCGTACCGGCTCCCAATAGCCCCAGCGCAATGAACTGCGATGCCCCAGCAAAAACAAATGCCGACATCGCCATTGCCGCTGCAAACGTTAGGCCATTCGTCTCAGCCAGCGTGCCAAAAATCAGTCCAAATGGAATGGCTCCCACAATCAACGGCAGAGTGTGCCGCGCCCCCATACAAAATTCCACCCACGCGGACAGGGGACGTGCCGAATCAGTCATCGTTTCCATCCGCAAGCTGCTGTAGCATGCGGTCCGTACGGATATTTACTGACTAAACGTGTCCTCAATGGCGACACCACAATCAACAACACACCCGAGCAACAGTACGCCCAAGAACGTCGCGTTCCAGTGCTGACACGTTTTGAGAGGAGTTGCGATCGCCATTCGAACTTTTCGCTAGAATAGCCCTCTTACTTTGGTCCAACAATCTTTAGTCCAGCAATACTTTTTTGGCCTCACAATCCTTGACCTCACAATGCCGTTCACGAATGCCGCACATGATGAGCCACAGAGGTGACGAACCAGCATGATGCCTGTTGTGCGATCGCCCAGCCAAGCTGCCCGTCACGTCCGAGTCGTGCAGCCCCCACGCCTACTTTACAGAGAGAAAGACTGTGGATTAAGGAATTATTTTTATACTGCAATCTGTCAGATATTGACACCAAATTAATTGCCAGGATATAAACTATCCATGTATTTACTGAACCGAATCGCCGCTCTATCAGTATTTATTGACGCGATCCAGTAATTTTATATGTATAAACACGTACGTTCATTTAGCCCTCAGGGCTAGTAGGTGTTTTGCATTTGCCACCCCTCACACGTGCCGCTCGATGCCCCAACCGACTCTCTCCGCGTCCCAGATTGTTGATGATGTCTTTGCTGGCACCAGTTCCGCTGAAGAGATTTCGTTCGAGGAGGCATTTAGCGATTGTCCTTCAATTGCAGCAGCGTCCATCCCAGTTCAGCCCCTGGAACCGCCGATTGTCCCGGAAGTCACTGACGACCCTGCAGCCACAGACTCTGTCCAACATCCCCCTCGCGATCGCCACACCCACCACACATCATCCAGTCCCCCCCCAGATCCACATCCCCCTCAAGACTTTCAGATGTGGGGACAGGTCTCGCTCAAGTTTGCTGAAGTATTGGCCCAATGGCGTCGAGAAGAGCTATGGCGTCAGGTGGCTCCCAGTTGGGAAACGTTTGTCCTGCAGCATGTCAAACTGTCGCAGGCGTTTGTCAACGAACTCTGCGAACTTGCCGAACGCGCCAACGGTCAACCCACCAGCGGAGTCGGAGAGCTGGAGCCCTTTATTCCAGGTTCGGTGCAGCATGTAGCTCAACGCATTCGCCAGTACCTGCAAACTTGCCCCAAGTTCTCCGAGCTATCCCCCAATCGTCGATACGGTTTGGATGCCAGCCATCATATCCAGTTCGATCTGGATGATTTTCGCGTCTATGTCTGGTTTGACTACGTCATGCCCCTAGACGGTCAGCCCCACCATTTCACTCGACCATGGATTAGCAATATTGATTTTCAGCTGTGCGGAGAGGGCTACGGTGAAGGGCTGTACTCATGGCTGAATATTTCCCACACAGATATCCAACTGAGACAGAATGCGTCCTTGTCCACTCTGACAGCCTGGACTCGCTGGGCTGAAGCCTTACAGCAGGAGTTGGCCCGCAGTTTTGTTCCCTCCGGAATGGCGGTTGCCATTGAATCACCTGTAGCCGCCTCCAACTATCGCTTTAATTAAGCGTGAAGTTACAAAAAACTACCCGTGCAGGGAAAGTCTCTTGACCTGTAGCAATCCGCTGTCAGGTCTGGAGTAGAGAATATCCGTCGTATACGTTGGGCCGAACTCACTTAGAAGCTGGGAGGGGATCGCGCTCTGTTGACAGATGGTTGCTGGAGGTCTGCTCGGCCTGCGAGATAACCTCTTCGACGCTTTTAGGTTTGGCCCACCATACCTTTTGGTGCAGGTACGTCACCATACCGGGCTTGGCTTCTGCGCCCTTGAGGCGGAAGACGTGTTTGGGGCGAGTGTAAATGGTGGGTACCTGTTCGCTGAGGCGGGCACGACTGAAAAATGCGGCCAAATCGGCGGCCATCTGCAGGTCTTCGTCCTCCGCCACAGCACCGGAGGGCAATCGCAGCAACACGTGGCTGCCGGGAATCTCCTGGGCATGGAACCACCAGTCGTTGGTTTGAGCCAGCTTGAAGGTGAGGATGTCGTTTTGGCGATTGTTGCGACCCACCAAAACCTCGAAGCCGCTAGGGGTCAAGAATTGCTGAGGGGCTGACTTGATATCGACGGACACAGTCGGACGGTCTGGGTCGGGAAGGTAACATTCAGCGATCAGCTCCCGTTCGATCTCCACCAACGCTTGCAAATCGGCTGGAGTGCGATAGTCCTCCAATTGTTCGATCGCTCCCAACACCTGTTCGAGATAGTGGATTTCGGCCATCACCTCTATTTTGAGAGGAGTAACCGCATCTTTGGCCCGCTTCTGCTTCTGGTGTCGCTTGTAGTACACCTGTGCATTGGCGATCGCGTTTTTCTCCGGGTCAAGCACGATCTCAACGGGTTCCCCACTGTCGAAATCGGGGAGCTGAATATCGCTCATCCCCACTTCCCACTGGTGCATGTGGGCCATCAGTAGATCGGCCGCCCGCTTGGGCTCATCCGCCCGCGCGGATTTTGCCAGCATGTCATCAAATTGCTGCCGACGTTGGTTGAGCTTTTTCAAGACAGAGCCTAATTTCTGCTGCAGGCGATGGCGATCGCGATCGAACTGTTGCTGATTGAGGTGGCACTCGTAGTAGCGATCGAGTAGCGGGTGTAGAGTTTGCAGGTCGGGATTATCTGTACTCCCAGCCGCGTATCCCAACAGGTCGTATCCCCCGTCTGCCGTCAGTCCCAGCTGAAAATTTCCCGTTTCGATCGCATCTAACCAATGTTGCCACCCCTCAAACAAGGCCTGCCACTGGGCGAGAGTTATGGCGTTTGTGGCTGTTTTCGTCGTCACCCCAGCAGCAGCGGCAATGGGGGCCAAAACCGCTCGGCTCAAGCCTCGATAGGTACGAAATAACTGTTTGCCTAACGGAAGAGCCGCAAAATCCAGACGTTCTTTCCAGTCCTCGAAGGATTCCGCTTGACTGGGAATGGCCCCAATCAGTGCAGGGGGAGGCTCGTAGGCAAGTCCTGGCTGAATGGGACGAACGCTGGATTGCCGATCGCTTACCCCTCGACCGCTAGACACAATCGCTCCATCGGCATCTACCAATACGATGTTGCTGTACTTCCCCATGGTTTCCAGGTACAGGTGAAACTGGACGTCATCTTGAGGACGGGGAGCAAATTGCCAGTCAAACACCCGTTCCCACGGATCGATTTGCACGATCGCGCTCAGGGCCAGCCCCCGTAACCGCTGTGCCGTGCCGCTAAATTGAAACGGGTCGGGCTGTTTGGGAACCCGGCGGCCACTATGAAACCGAGCGGCTTGCGGATGCCAGCTCAGGGTTATCCACTGCCGCCCCTGCAAAGTTCGCAAGGCCAAATGCAGCGTGTACAAATCCGTCTGCTGCACGATCTCCACCCGAGCCGGTAAGCAGGTGGCCACTAAATCTCGGTGAACGGCGATCGCGGTGGTGAGGTCAAACAGTTGCACGGAGCAGACGCAAAGCAGTGGGCTTCACAATTGTCTCGCAGGATCTCCCGAGAATGGTGATGAACTGGCAGGGAGCCGAAGAGTTGGGGCGCGATCGCTCGTTTTTGGGTTATTTCTGCCGGATCGAAACTCTCAATGTGGGAGAATTGAACCTACTACTGTCGCTGTGATGGTTCCCAAGACGTGGTGGTTTCCGAAGCGTCGCGAATGGCAGCCCAATTGGCTCGATCTAAAGCGTCAGTCATCTTAACGCCGTGACTGAGTCCAAGTTGAACGAGAGAAAACATGAGTTGGCCGAGCTGCTCCTGAACATCCTCATTCGATACGGGGGATCCGTCGCTCGCAACCAAGTCCTGCAAAATGCTCATACGATCGCTTGCAGTCTGCAGCAGCTCGGCAGAGTTCTTGCGTCCATCAGCAGTGCTGGCAGTTTTCTTCGCTATTTTTGTTGCCGCCAGCAATGGTGGAAAGGTGGTTGCATAGCTAACGAGCTTGTCGTGCAGGGTCTCTGCCGCTTTTTCCTCCTGCTTAATCTCATCCCACCGCTGTTTGACATCCACAATATCGGTATTGCCACCTGTGGCGTCCGGACCAAACACATGAGGGTGACGACGAATTAACTTCGTGGAAATTCCATCGGCAACGTCCGCCAGGGTGAAGTCTCCGGATTCGCTAAACACCTGAGATTGCAGCACCACCTGCAGCAGTAAATCCCCCAGTTCCTCAACAGTGTGGTCGATATCGTGGCTGCGAATCGCAGCGACCGCTTCGTACGCTTCCTCCACAATGTAGGGAGTTAGCGACAGTGGAGTTTGGGCGCGATCCCACGGACAGCCGTTGGGAGATCGCAATGTTGCGACGATGTCCATCAAACGACCCACAGCACTGACCGATTGAGGGTGAAGGGCAGGAACGATCGCGTGGAGGACGGATTGCGTGCGAAACCGTGTGGCAACCTCTTCGACCGATAGCAATTCAAAGACTGGTAGAAATTCACCCGGTTCGCACTCGGAAACGCCAACGATTGCCATCTGAAAATCCGCGGGCGAGACGTTTGGTGGGACATCATCGTGCTGAAGGGCGTCTTGCAGGAGCTGGGACACCCGCTCCCAAACCTGAAGCGTGCAGTGGGTGAGTAGCAGAGGCCGATGTCCGAATTGGTGGGATAGATGAAATTTGAGGGTTGCCCAGTCAATATCCCCGCGCAAATCGCAAATGTTCATCACAGGCTACGACACCCAGGCACTCTCGAAATCCCACAATTGAGCCAACTGATCGGTATCAATAAAGTTCAACCGCAGCAGAATCATTAACAATGGTCCCTGCTCGCGCGCCTGTAATTTCTTCGCCAGGCTGAGCTCGCGATCGTCCACATAGCCGCTGCTCAACAGGTACTGTTCCAGAGCCTTAGTTTTCGGGCTCTGCTGGCTTACGTCATTCCGTCCTAAATGTCGCTCGTTCATAGTGGTTAGCGGCAATCGCCGTCCTTTTCATCCCTCGCACCGATGTTACCCACATCCAAACAAGGGCTACGTAAATAGGTATCAAAGTTACTCGTTATTGATACAAACATGGGAGTAGAACCGTTATTGAGTTTTACCCACCGTGCAAACATTCGGCGGCCTCCATTCAGCCGAGAGAATCAATGAATTGAAATCTAAGTTAGCCCGTTATCAGAATTGAATCATGTAGATAAGAGCAGACTTACATTCATCAACAAGGACTTACACATTCTTAATCGAGAATCATGCCTTGAGAGCACCCTAGTACCGCCCGATTATCAAACGCTGAGAATGCCGTGAGAGTTGGGCAATCGTTTTAGCTATCGAAGCAAGCCATCACCAAAAGTACGTGCTGTCAAGAAATCATGCTGCTCGGGCTATCCATGCTAGCATCAACCCTACTTTCATCAATGTAACGGCGAATAGCTTGTGAGCAAGACAATTTCAGTGGGGGACATTGTCAAGATCGTTCAACAACCCCCATTCCTCAAAACTGCTGATCCAATGCCCATGTTGCGCTCTGCCGAACTCGTCAAAACGGAAGAAGAAGGCCGGGTTGTGGACATTCGTCCTGCGGGTTACTACGGCGTTCGATTTGCCAATGGCGTGTTTTTAATCGATCGCAAATACCTCGATGTAGTTACCCAAGAATAGAGCGACCCAAGAAGAACACACTCATGAAGATCGTGCAGGCAGTTGAGGACTGAATCGCGCCCGTTTCCCCTCACTGGCCCCACCTGAAGTCTCTCAACTAGAAAGCATAAAAAACAGGCTCCTTACGGAGCCTGCAATCATCATACTGGGCAAGAACAAACTGGCCCCCTTTCCACAAGCTCTACAGAGCCAGCGTTTTCACCTGAGATTCCAGCAGAGCAGCCAGATCTTTGAGGAAGGCTGCCGCATGAGCGCCGTAAATGACCCGGTGGTCGCAAGTGATGTTGACCTGCATTTGAGGCTTGACGGTAATGGCTCCTTCAGACGTTGCCACAACAGTAGGCTTTGCCCCACCAATCGCCAAAATTGACCCTTGATTGGGGGGCAGAATGGCATCAAAGCTGGAAACACCAAACATCCCCAAGTTAGACAGGGTAAACGTGCCAGTACTGTATTCTTCGGGCTGAAGCTGTTTACGGCGGGCGCGATCGACTAAATCCTTCCACTGGCGGGACATTTCGTACAAATCGACCCGGTTGGCATTGCGCAACACGGGGGTAATTAGACCACCGTCTTCCATCGCTACCGCAACGGCAATATTGATGTCCTCTTTGTAATGAATCCCTGCATCGGAGTAGCTGGCATTCACAATTGGGTGCTTCTCCAGGGTTACAGCCACGGCTTTGGCCAGTAACGCCGTCATAGTGACGCCCTTCGGCTTCACTGTTTTGTAGAGAGCATTCAGAGCTTCGGTGATGATGCCATAGCTGACGTGGAATGTTGGCACCGAGAGGCTAACGTTCATGTTGCGAACGACCGCCTGCTGCAAGGTGTTGAGGGGAACCACCTCACCTAGAGTGACAGAAGGAACTGCGATCTTAGGTGCCGATGGCGATGGCGCTCCTGTTGGAGCGGATTGGGAGGCCTGTCTGACATCCGCCTCAATAATCCGTCCGTTGGGGCCACTTCCTTGCAAACTCGCCAAGTTCACACCTAGCTCTTGGGCCAACCGTCTGGCCAGCGGGGATGCGACAACGCGTCCATCCGTTCTTGGAGCTGCGGTAGTTACAGTAGTTGGGGCGGCAGCCGGAGCAGAGGTAGTCGGAGTTGCGACAGCAGTAGCAGATGCTGCGGAGGAGGGCGTGGCGGTAGGAGCTGCTGCTGTGGCAGAAGCGAGACTGCTACGCAGGGAGTCTGCTTTGGCCTTGGCGGCATCTACATCGTCGGGGGATTCTGCAATAAACGCGATCGCCGACCCCACCGGAGCTGAACCTCCCGCATTCACGACAATGGCGGCCAGAGTGCCGCTGTAGAACGATTCCACATCCATATCGGCCTTATCGGACTCCACCACCAAAATAGTTTCGCCTTTCTCAACCGGATCGCCAGCAGTCTTTGCCCAAGACACCACCTTTCCCACTTCCATCGTGGAACTCAGGGCGGGCATCGTAACTTCTTGAATCATGGCAAGGCCGATAGAAATGGAACTGCGTGAAATATGCAGAGACGATCCTACCCCAGAACCCGACCCGCTCAGGTGCCATCTCATTCAGTCTGTCGGCACATATTTGAAATGGTAGCGATCGCTTATACCAACCCATAGCCTTACGACTCCCTGCTCTCGTTCAAAAATCCTCATATAGGATTAAGAAAGATTAACGCTTCAATTCTCGGGGGCTTGCACGCTGTTTCCAGCTACCCAGTCCAGTTCCGTCCGCAGCACTTTGGCTAGCTGCAGAGGGATTACGTCATTCACGCGAGGTAGACCTAAATCTACTTGATCGGCGACAAGTACTACGGGTTTGCTAGACACCAGCGAATTGTTTTAAAGCAACTTGTCACATTCCTGTTGTGTTTTGGGGTTTTTACCGATAATGTGATGTCGCAAGGTGAATTTAGAATCCTTGTTGGTGTTAGCGAATGCTTGATAGGTAAGGTGAATCTCCTGGCGGGCGTTTTAGCCAACCTGCAGCAGGTGTCAGAACTAATTTTGCATTCTCATTTTTAAGATAAACCTTTTGCTAGAAAGACTTTTTGTTGACTAGGATCTTGTTGCTAGGAGTTTCCTGAAATGTCTGTGCGTTTGTATGTGGGCAATCTGCCCGAAGAGGTTGACAAGCAAGCTTTGGAAGCGAAGCTAAATGAAGTTGGCGCACCTGCCTCTTTGAAGCTTGTGACCGACCGAAAAACGGGCAAATGTCGTGGTTTTGGCTTCGTCACCGTTGATTCTGATGAAATTGCCGAAAAATTTATTTCTGCGTTGAACGATGCCTCGTTTGGCGACGCCAAGTTGAAGGTTGAGGTTGCTCAATCTCGGGCCAAAGAGGGCGGCGAGTCTAGACCTGCTGCCAAGTCAGGTAAACGTGGTGGTCGCGGCAGTCGTGGCGGCTCCAATTTTGTCGATAAAACTGGCTCATCACAGCCCGATCCTCGCTGGGCTGCTCAACTGCAGCAGATTAAAGAGAAGCTGAAATCTGCTCAAGTCTAGTCTTTATTAGTTTAGGACTTCGCGGAGCTAAAACAGGTCACGTTTGAACGCGCACCTGAGCTTTCAGCCAGATTCTCCTACCGACGCGATACCCTACGTAGCGAATGCTGACTAGGGTATCGCGTTTGTGTTCGGTGTCGGTCAGGGACGATTGCCATGTCGGATCGAAGGGCACCACTTGCCCCACAGCGCCTAACTGAGTCACATTCCATTCCGCTAACAAAGACTCTAGGGGTTTCAGGATTTTGAGTAATTGCGCAGCGGGTAAATTGTGATGCTGTACAGCGTATGCCGCGGTGGGTAGTTGTCTCAGCAGTGGTTCAAGGGTTTGTAACGTTGCCTGTCGGTGGGTGGTATCCGAGGATAGGCATGGTGGGGCCGCTCCTGCAGCTTTGCTGTGGCTGGGCGTGTTCCCATCTGGATAAGTCCTGACTGGATGAATCAGATCGATCGCGTTGGCCGCCGCTAATAGTTCGACCAGAGGAATATCTAAGGCGGCACAAAGATTCTGCATGGCCTGTAACGGCCAACTGCTGAGCTGGCATTGTCGCAGTTGTTGAATGCGGTATCGAGACAACGTTGCATCGTGCTGCAATTGCGCCCAAGATAAACAGTCTGCGCGGGCCATCCAGCAGGATAGGGTATCGTTCCAATCAGAATCAGTCGGCATGCGTCACGCGATCTTGCGGATATGCACCACAGTCTATAGCGACAACCAAGCCGCTAGGAGAGTTTCGAACTGATTCTTTTGCTCTGTACAACCTAAGTTCCATAGCCCTCACCCCGACCCCTCTCCCTGTGTGGGCCACCAGTATTGTTATTTCCATGTACAGCATTGAGTCCCATGCGAACTGAGCGCTCCGGCATAATTGCCATTTGCGGCCCCACTGCAGCCGGTAAATCTGCTGTCGCACTGCAGCTGGCTCAACACTTGCAAGTCCCCTTACTGAGCGCTGATTCGCGACAAATTTATCGCGACTTCACCATCGGAACAGCCAAACCCTCTGCAGCCGAACAGGCCCAGTGGCCGCATCACCTCATCGATATTGCCGACCCCACAGAAACCTTTACGGTAGCCGAATACAAGCGTTTGGCCGATCGCCTCATTACAGCCGCCCACGAGCACGGACAAACTCCAATTGTGGTGGGGGGAACCGGTCTGTACATCCAGGCGCTTGTAGAGGGATTGGCCATTCCCGCCGTGGCCCCTAACCCACAGTTGCGCCATCAATTGGAGGCAATCCCTCAGCCTGTACGCCATGCTTTTTTGCAGCAAGTCGATCCTACCGGTGGTCGAGCCATTCATCTCAACGACTCGATTCGGACGGTGCGATCGCTGGAAGTGTATTACACCGCTGGACGCCCTCTCTCCCAACTACAAAAACGCATTCCCCCGCCCTACAGCACGCTAGCGATCGGCTTGCGATGCAATGACATGAATAGACTGACGGAGCGGATTGCGGCTCGAGTTAATGGCATGTTGGAGCTGGGCTGGCTTGAGGAAGTAACCTATTTACGACAGACATACGGGACAGATCTACCACTGTTGCAAACGTTAGGCTATCGAGAATTAGGCTTGTATCTTGATGGACAGGTGTCGTTGGACTTAGCCAAGAAAGATATCGTCACGCACACCCGTCAATTTGCCAAACGACAGATGACCTGGTTCCGTCGCACTCCTGGTATTGTCTGGTTCGATCGCGATGATGCCGCTGTCATGTCTAACATTCAGAAGGCGGTCGCATACTTCTTGAACGACCTCCACCGAACTGGTACTGCAGGGAATGACTGATGTTCTACAGAATGCCTAAACCCGCGAGAGGGGGGGAAGCGATGCTGTAGACGACTGTTTGGCCTCCATGCTGCTAGGTTGTGGAGACGCTTTAGGTAGATGCAAAGTGAACGTACTGCCCTCTCCAACTTTGGAGTCCACCGTAATCGAACCGTGCATCTGTTCCATTAGCACTGCTGCGATCGATAGCCCAAGTCCTACCCCTCCTTTCGCCCGATTGCGAGAACCATCGGCACGATAGAAGCGATCGAAAATCCGTGGCAGCTGTTCTGGGGCGATCCCGATGCCAGTATCTCGAACATCGATCGTGACGTCTGTGTCCGAGCTGGATACTTGCAACACAATGGGACTGTCACTATCGGAATAGCGGCCGGCATTGGTAATCAAATTCAACATCACCTGTCTCAGACGATGACGACAAGCGATCGCCTGTACCGACTGCTCGGGTAACTCAATTTCGAACGGATTGGAGACAATTTGGCTGGCTAGTCCTTCTAGTTCGCAAGCAAACTCCCCCATTTCGATCGCATCGGTTGCCACCTTCCTCCCGCACGACTCTGCACGAGCTAAATTCATCATCTCTTGTAGAAGACGGACGGTGCCTTGAGTTTCATCCAACGCGAT
This sequence comes from Cyanobacteria bacterium J06642_12, assembly GCA_039817825.1. Lineage (GTDB taxonomy): Bacteria > Cyanobacteriota > Cyanobacteriia > Thermostichales > PCC-7336 > PCC-7336. Next base: position 17,395 of record JBCBVA010000024.1, read on the forward strand.
TGTGAGTGACTCCCGCTGCATCTCGTTCAGGTTTTGGCCTCGCCGCAGCGTACTCTCCAGGTATCCCTGCACGATCGCCAATGGGGTGCGTAACTCGTGGGAAATATCCCCCAACAATTGCTGCTCGGTTTCCCACGCACCAGCTAGGCGATCGATCATCTGATTGAGAGCGACCACAAGCTGTTCGACTTCTTGCGGAGCATCCATCAGGGATAAGCGACTTTCTTCAAGACTGTCGAGCGAGATCGTGTCTGTAACGCGACTGAGTTTGCGCAATGGAGACAGCGAGCGACGAATCAACGCCATCCCAATGACAGTCGCTGCGGTAACGGCAACAAAGCCAGATATCGACAGGGTGCGAATGAATCCCCAGTAAGCGCGATCGGATGGAGTGATGTCATCAATGACAGTAATAAACACCTCCGAACCATCGTTCATGGTCATCCACTGTCCGCAAACAATCCATGATTGGCCGTTGTGACGGACGAGTTCGGGGGAAGGAGGCACGAAACTGGCGTAAGCCTCGCGCCGATCTAGCATTTCTGACTGAAACAGAACGTTCCCCTGACGGTCTTCAACTTGAACCCATGTGTCTTGGTCAGAGTACTTGTCTCCCCCCCGCTCGAGGGCTTCCGCAGGCTCCAACATCTCTTGGTAAGTGTCCACATCTTGAAATAGGCGCGTCAGAGTATCTTGTTGTTGAACTTTGGTGGATGCAAAAATCTCGCGGTACATCGTCCATGTGGCGAAACCGCCAGTGGCACCAACCACCGCTACAGTTGCAGACACGGAGATCGCCATCAGCCGGCACTGGAGTGAAGAGCATAGTTTCGGCAACTTAAACATCGTGGCTCTCAATGAGGCGACCCATGCGTGGAATCTTTAACAGGTTCATTGTAGAAAGGCCATCTGAGGAGACACCGAGGCAATCCTGGTTTTTACTGGTCACTTCGTGGGATTTTACTGAGAAACCTCTCAGGGTTCAGAGCCGACCGCCGCTCCCCATTGCTAGCTGCCAGTAGTCCACAGTCAACAACTCCGTGAGAAGCCGCCCCCTCAGGCTGACTGCAATATACTTGCTGCTTACGGAACTCGGGAAGTCAGCCGCATACACTAACTTCTCAAGGTTGGCTGCAGTGTAATTGCCACTTACTGAACTTGGGAAGTCAGCCGCATACACTAACTTCTCAAGACTGACTGCAGTGTAATTGCTGCTTACGGAACCTGGTAAGTCAGCCCGATACAGTGACCTCTCAAGACAGAACCGCTAGAAGCCAGCCTGATAAACCAGCCAGCCTATGCAGACGAAGAACTGTTTATTGCCAGGGTACCCGCACAACTCGATCGCCACTACCCGTGCAACCGTTTGACAGACTGTAATTGAACCCAACTCTGGGCCCAATCCTGAAGAGTCCTCAAATACGCTTGGCCAGCAAGGAGCTGGCCGAAGTGAGTCGCACTAGAATTCCGCGAGCTAGAATTACCCAAGCTCGGCGCCCAAGCGCTGGAGAAGCGATCTCGTGTTGAATGCATAACTGTTCGGTTCGTGAGTGTGGCAGAGTCAACAAAGTCTGCTATCCTGAACCCCTATCTTTCAGCTTTATATGGCTAAGTCTGACGGTTCTCGCCCCCCCCTTTCGTCTGATGGCGAGAGTGATTTGTCGCGAATAGCTGACGAACGCTCGCCCAGTCAAGCTGCGGTGTCGAGTCCATTGTTCACCTCCACCCCCGAAAACTCGCAGGCTGAGCAGCAACAGGCTGAGCGAGATCGCCCTAACCCAGCGCTTGCTTCTAAACGGACTGAATCTAACAATACTGAATCGAGAAATACCGGCTCCAATCAACCTGAATCGACCAGAGGGGAGGTAAGGGCTGTTGAGGCCAGGCAGAACAGCGATGATACGGATTGGGCGTATGTGAATGTAACGCAGTCCGAGCCCGAGTCGATTTCGAATGCCCTGACGAGAACTCCACCAACCATTCAACTAGCGGACGGGACACTGGCTGTCGCGTCAGTTGGGGGGCTCAAGCAATTGGTCGAACATCTGAATCGAGAACGAATCAAGGTTCGCGAACTAATGAGTTCTCTTGGATTCGCGCTCCGCTCCTTCAACAATCTCAACCAGATATTAGAGCTGATTCCGCTGGTCTCCAGCCGGATTGCCGATGCAAGCGGGGCGGCTCTCGTGCTGTTCGAAGGAGCTGAGGGCATCAAAATTTCGCGCATGTATTGCAGCGAAGGGGGAGATTGCTCGCGTATCAAGCAGGCGCTAGACCGTGCAGTACAGTCTGTAGCCGCCGACCTGGCTGAGACTGCCTCCAGCCAGTCATCGAATGAAGCCCCCAAAACTGCTTACAGTCCCGACGTCCCGGCCTCCACGTCCCTAAAACTCGCCGATAGCTTTGAACAGTTGCTAGACGAGCGGGTGGGGTTGAATTTAGGGCGAAGTGTTCAGCTATTTGGCACGTCGTTGCTATCAAGAAATGTCATTCGGGGGCGGCTATACGTGTTTAGTTATCAACCCGATTATGGTTGGGATGCCGAGCGACAAAAGCTGATTCGCTTGGTTGCCGATCAAACGGCCGTGGCAATTGAAAACGATACCCTCAACTCGGAACTGCGCTACCGCAGCCGCATTGCTCAAGAAATTGCCATTGGTTCGGAAATTCAACAGCGATTGCAGCCCCAACGGTGTCCGGCGATCGCTGGATTGGATATTGCGGCCCGTAGCCAGTCTGCCAGTCCGGTGGGGGGAGATTATTACGACTTTATTCAGGTACCACTTGCGACAGACACGCTCTCGGCAGAAGATAAGACACCTCCAGAACTGGGAGCGCACCATCGCTGGGGGATTGCAATTGGGGACGTGATGGGGAAAGGCGTTCCGGCAGGGTTGTTAATGATGGCAACACGTGGAGTGTTGCGGGCGGAGGTTTTGCACAATCGTGAGCCAGCTCAAATTTTGCAGCACCTGAATCGCGTCACCCACAGCGATATGGAGAATTCCAGACGATTTGTCAGCTTATTCTACTCAGACTACTGTCCCAATAGGCGCCTACTGCGATATAGCAACGCAGCTCATAACCCCAGTCTGTGGTGGCAAGCAGCAACGGGAACGGTCAGCACGTTGGATACGGATGGCATGTTAATCGGGGTTGATTCCGAGAGTCAGTACTGCCAGAGCCAAGTGCAGCTCAATCCTGGGGACGTCGTGTTGTACTACACCGACGGCGTGACGGAAGCGGTGAATCCAAAGGGCGATCGGTTTGAGGAAACAGGGTTGGTTCGGGCCTTACAAGCCTCTGCCGATGAGTGTTACAACGCCCAAGACATCCTCGATCGCCTGTTCGAGCAGGTGGAACACTTTCGACAGGGATTGGAGGGAATTCAGTTTCGTGACGACATGACTGTTGTAGTGCTCAAGGTTGAATCAGACTCAACCCCACCGAACTTCGATATGTCTGGCTAGCGTACTCTATCAACACAAACTCAAGTCGATACATTCGGCCCTTTAACGTCTTGTCAGGCGTACTGTTTAGGATGTCATTTCTTGGTAGGTATAGCGCTAGCCATTTCAGTTAGAAAAGAGGTTTGTAGTCATAGCCAGGGATGGACATAGCTGAACTGTCCGCAGTGGTATGGCCACTGCTATACCTTGCAGTAACTTCAGTTCAACGGGGTTATTTGAGCGGGATATTTGCCTTACATCACAACGACAGCACTAGGGTTAAGGGACTCTTGCTCCCCTCTCCTACGGTAGGAGAAGAGTTGGGGATGAGGGAGATCGAACTCAGGTTGTTCGAGTAAAATCCTGACAGCGTCAGCGTGTCTCTCGATTGCAGCCGCGAGCGAGCGCTTCTCTAAACATTCGCTCTCCCCCAACAACTCGACCCCCAACCATTCAAAGCCTCCAGAATGTCAGTCCATCCTCGAATCTCGGCAGGGTATGATTACCCACTTTACCGCAGTCATCTTTAGCACAGCTAGTGGGTACTTTAGAGTGTATTTCCACACCAAATGAACGAGCACGTGCCATGAGCCACACCACTTCGTATCTTGCCGCAACCCATTCTGATGCTGGTGGTTTGACTGCCGAGCAAGTAACGGGCACGACTAGCTTCTCTTCTGGGCTGTTGGTGGCGCAAGCAAGCGATATGGCTAGCGATTCAGCAGGAAATTATCAAGCAGCAAATTATCAGTCGTATGTCATCGCACAAAGTTTCGATCAAGATGTGTTGGGAGATATCAAGAGTGGCTTTACCAACTTTGTAGAAACGGGACAAGTGTGGGCGCTGCTGATTGGTTTGGTAGTGGGATTTGTTATTCGAGGGCTTACGCGGTAGTTGCCTGGTAGAGCATGTATTCTCAGGCTGGCGGCAGTCACTTCAGTCCTTAACGGCATGCTAAATTGCCAGCCGAATGAGAGTTTTAATACTCAGGCTGCAGCACTAAGCAGCATTCTCTATAGCCAGCCCGATAAGCCAATACAACAACCAAAAAGTCTCAAGCGGTGTAGCCGTCGCTCTACAATGATCGAGCCCGATTGTTGAGGAGCGTTTGCAGTGGCTGAGTCTGCGTCCCCTACCCCCAAAACTTGGAGCCAGCGATTTGAGGGCAGTTTGCATCCGGCGATCGCAACATTCAACGCCAGTATTGGGTTCGACATTCGTCTGGTGGAATACGACTTAACCGGCTCCCAAGCTCACGCCCGCATGTTGGCCCATTGCAATATTATTGATGCAGACGAGGCCGAACGGATTTGCACGGCTCTAGAACACATTCGTTCCGAATATCGCGACGGCACCTTTCGGCCCACAGTTGATGATGAAGATGTTCATTATGCTGTCGAGCATCGGCTGGTGGAGCTGATCGGAGATACGGGCAAAAAGCTGCATACAGCCCGCTCTCGCAACGATCAGGTAGCCACTGACTTACGGCTATACCTGCGCGATCGAATTGACGCTATTCATCAGCAATTGCACCAATTTCAAGGGGCTCTGCTCGATCTCGCCTCCCAACACGTGACCACTGCAATTCCCGGATATACCCACCTGCAGCGCGCTCAGCCCGTCAGTCTGGCCCACCATTTGCTGGCCTATGTTGAGATGGCTCAACGGGATATCGAGCGATTGCGCGATGTGCGCGGACGCACCAATCACTGTCCACTAGGATCTGGAGCACTCGCGGGAACCACCCTACCTATCGATCGCCACTATTCTGCCAACCTATTGGGATTCGACACCATTACTGCCAACAGCCTGGATGCCGTCAGCGATCGCGATTACGTAGTGGAATTTCATGCCGCTGCCAGTCTAATTCTGCTGCATCTGAGTCGGCTATCGGAAGAAATGATTGTCTGGGCCTCCCACGAGTTTCAGTTTGTCCGCCTCACCGATGCCTGTGCCACGGGCTCCAGCCTGATGCCCCAAAAGAAAAATCCGGACGTGCCCGAATTGGTGCGTGGGAAAACCGGACGGGTCTTCGGCCACTTACAAGCATTGTTGACCACAATGAAAGGCCTACCGCTGGCCTACAACAAAGATTTGCAAGAGGACAAGGAAGGGCTGTTTGATTCGGTGGATACGGTGTTGGTGTGCTTGGAGGCCATGACCATTTTGCTGAAGGACGGAGTGGAATTTCAGCAAGACCGATTGGCGCAAGCGGTCACGGAAGATTTTTCAAATGCGACGGATGTAGCGGATTATTTGGTTCGCAAGGGTGTGCCATTCCGCACGGCCTATCAACTGGTGGGTGCCATCGTCAAAACCTGCCTGTCTGAGTCCATCTTGCTGAAGGATTTATCCTTGGAGCGATGGCAGCAATTTGACCCTGCGTTTGACAGCGATATTTACGATGCGATCGCACCCGAACAAGTGATATCGGCCCGCATTAGCGATGGTGGGACGGGCTTCGACGCGGTCAGGGCAGCTCTGGCTCGTGCCCAAGAGCGGTGGGCGATAGCAGCAGGCTCCTCAGCAGAATGACAATCAGGCTGCGTGACGGCCAAGACAATGGCGCGGACTGCATTATCGGGGCTGATCAATTCGGTGGTGATGAATTGCGGTGCGTTTCTTAGCGGGCGATCGCGTCAACACTTGTGGCGAGATAGCTCCAGCCAGTCTCCACTTGTAAGGAATGACCGAACGCTGTATCAGGGCGAGACTGCTCATTGGCTGAGGCTTCGAGTCTGGGATAGCGAACGACAGAAAAATGATGAAAGCGGTTAAACGGCCAGAATCGTACAAACGTCCGTCCGATGATATTTTCGCGCGGTAGAAAGCCCCAGACGTGAGAGTCTTGGCTGTTGTTGCGGTTATCTCCAAGCACGAAGTAGTGATCGTCAGGAACCACAATCGGTGCACCAAAGGCAGATTCACCATTGAGGGGATATTCCCTCAACTCCCCCAGAATTGTGATGTTGCCTGGATAGCTGATGCCGCGAGTGGGCAATGCATAGACATACGACTCGTCCAGCCGTTCTCCGTTGACATAGATACCGTCATCCAACCGAATCTCGATGGTATCCCCCGGCAACCCCACCACGCGCTTGATGAAGGCGTCATCCGTTTGCAGGTGATCGGGGGGAATAAACACCACAATGTCCCCACGGTTTGGATCGGTGAATCGGTAAGAGAGCTTTTCCACCACCAGGCGATCGCCTACTTCCAACGTCGGCAACATGGACTCAGACGGAATCCAGCGGGGTTCGGCAATAAAGGTACGAATAACAAACGTCAGAACCAGTGCCGCCAGCAGGGTAGACGTGATGTCGTTCGTGAGTACCCAGCGGAGCGGCCCTGGCAACCAGCTGGCTTTACCGTCAGTTGAGGACGGAGGCTGTGTGGGTAGCTCTGAAGACGGGTCATTGTCAGACAGAGAGGTGCCCGGAGCGCGAGTCTCTCGGTTGTCGACGTTCTCTTTTGGTGGCATCTATCTCAAGCAGACAGCAGAACTGCCCGATAGGGATCTAACTTGGTACAGGTTTTCCATTATTGCACGCACAATCCCGGCGAGTAGGAGCTGAACCGGTAGAAACTCTAACGACCGAATAGTAGGTGGTAAGCCCCGTCAGGGTATCTCAGATCGAGCAATGTCCCTCCCGTTTGACGTCCGGAACTCTAATAAGAAAACGGGATTATTCGAGAATGCCGATGGAAATATCATCCAGCCACATCACCCGCCGCTCGACGCGCGAGCGATCGGGATTTCGGGTCCAAATCCATTTGTACACCCCTAGCTTGAAGAAAGGAGGGGTGCGATCGTTGTAGGTGTTGGCTCCGCGATGGGTGTGAACATGCTGGCCATCCTTCCAGACGCGAATAATGCCGGTGTTGTCATAGCTCCACCGAATGTGGAAGGCCCAGTCAATCCATCGACCCCGCTCGATCGGCCCGCTCCAGGCGGTTAGTTCGGTGAACGTATCTCCGGGTTCATCGGTTCGGTTGACTTGGGCTGCATCCGAACGAGTGACTAGGTCAAACTGTTCGCCATCGATACTGAAGGATAAGGGAGGCCTGCGGTAGGGTTCGCCCAAATCGCGATCGGGGCGTCCGTGCCATTGGGCGACGACGTCGGAGACGGTATCGGTTTCCCAGTCGGGGGGGAGATAGATACGGAACTGATAAAAGTAGTCGGTGTCAAATTCAAACTCATCGCGATCGACTCTGGGGATAATTTCCGATCGCAGTTTGTTGTTGGCGAGAGGATCGTCTCGTCGCACTTCAATTCGGAGGGCATTACCCGACATGAGGGGATCGGGCTGAATCAGAGCACCGTGGGTGTCAGCCGCACCGCTATCAACTTTGAAGTTGCTCAGGTCGCTGTCGAAAGTGTCTGCAAATAGCGTGCGTTGGTTGGGGATGGCACTGGAGAATAACGAGCTGATGGGGGGGCTAATAGGGGCAACGAGCGGGCCAAAGCTGCGATCGATAAGGGGGGAGGTTTGAAAGGGGGGCCAGGATTCAACTGTGCTTAGCGATAAATCTGTTGGAGGGGGGGTCGCCGTTGCAATGGCACTTCTGTGGGTGACAGTTGTGTGGGGAGTGGTGGTGCTAGCGAGACGAGGGGACATCGGCGCACCCTCAAGACTGGATGCGGTGAGGTCGGGGCCAATGGCAGTGTCCTCTGTAATAGCGAGGGCAGGCGACGACGGATAGGCACAATTTAGATCGCAAGCCAGGGCTGGTTGCGTTAGGAGGGTGAGGGGCAGTAGTGGTAGGAGCTTTGCGAGCATGTCAACAGGCTGTTAGTGCAGGGAGCGAGAGTCTAGGGAAAGGCTGCGGGGACAGATGTCATTATCGAATCGTTCTCGACTAAGACGTGCCATCTATGACGTGCCATCTATAGTCGCTCCAGGCCTGCGATCGCGAAGTCGAGCAGTGCAACAGGCCCAGAAAGGCTAAGAATTGGCGATACGTCAGGAAGTGTTTCCATTTTGAATACGCTAACAATCCGTGCGGTGCGAAATCCCGCGTTTTTGAACGGTTATAAACACTCATAGGTCTCTCGGATGTGCGCAAATCCGCTCTGCACTCTATGGAGATCGGGTTGATGAGGATCGAGTTGATGGGATTGTTCGATGTTAGTCGTGTCAATGACGAGCCAATTAGAGGCATCAAAAGATATGGCAATAGCTGCGCACCCTCGGGCTTAGATAGCAACGGATTGTTGCAGGTGTGGATTTTGCAGATGTTGATGATGCAGGTGTTGATGTTGCAGGTGTCGATCGCGGTGAAACCGGATAGAAGAATAAGCAACTAATTGTGTGACGAGCTTCTGAGGAAGTGGGTCTAACACCAGGTGTTTCGCGTTAGAGGATGGCATGAATCTGACTCAGTATCCCTATGCGTCCCGGCGATCGGTGGTGATGGGGAGGCGCGGTGCGGTGGCGACGGCTCAGCCGCTGGCAGCGGTGGTGGGGGCGAATGTTTTGGCTGGGGGGGGCAATGCGGTGGATGCGGCGGTGGCGATGGCGATCGCCCTGACGGTGTTGGAGCCAACTGCGAATGGGTTGGGGTCGGATGCGTTTGCGTTGGTGTGGGATGGGCGCTTGCACGGGCTGAATGGATCGGGGCGCAGTCCGCAGGTGTTGCATCCCGATGTGTTGACAGCATTAGAGAGTGGAGGTGCAGCGGCGGGGAACCAAATGCCGCTGTATGGGTGGCCGGCGGTGACGGCGCCGGGGGCGGTGTCGGCGTGGCAGGCGTTGTGGAAACGGTGGGGGTCGCTGCCGTTTCATCAGTTGTGTGAACCAGCAATACGGTATGCCCAAGAGGGGTTTCCGGTGTCTCCGCAGGTGGCGCGGTTGTGGGGGGCGGAGAGGTCGCACTATATGGGGTTGCAAGGGCCGGAGTTTCGGGCGTTTCGGGAGGTGTTTTTTGCGGGGGGGAGAGCACCAAAAGCGGGGGAGGTGTGGAGCAGTTTGGGACATGCCCGCACGCTGCAGTCGCTAGCGGAGACGGAGGGGGAGAGTTTTTATCGGGGGGAGATTGCAGAGGCGATTGTTGATTTTGCGACGGTGACGGGGGGGACGGTGTCGCTGGCGGATTTGGATGCCCATAAAGCGGACTGGGTGGAGCCGATTGGGACGCGGTATCGGGATGTAGAGGTGTGGGAGTTGCCGCCGAACGGACAGGGGGTGACGGCGTTGATGGCGCTAAATATTTTGGAAGGGTTTGAGGTGGGACGCTGGCCACGGGATTCGGTGGAGAGCGTGCATTTACAAGTGGAGGCGATGAAGCTGGCGTTTGCGGATGCGTACCGGCATGTGGCCGATCCGGTGGCGATGCAGGTGGGGGTGGAACAGATGCTGGATAAGGGGTATGCGGCGCGGCGGCGAGGGCTGATTGGCGATCGCGCGATTCAGATGGCGGCTTCGGGGTTGCCGCAGGGGGGAACGGTGTATTTGGCGGCGGCGGATGGAGAGCTGATGGTGTCGCTGATTCAGTCGAATTTTCGCAATTTTGGCAGCGGGATTGTGGTGCCGGATACGGGGATTTCGCTACAGAATCGCGGCAGTGGGTTTAGTCTCGAACCTACCCATCCCAATTGTGTAGCGGCGGGTAAGCGTCCGTTTCACACGATTATTCCGAGTTTTTTGACGCGGGATGGAGTGCCGATGGGGCCGATGGGGTTGATGGGGGCGCACATGCAGCCGCAGGGGCACGTGCAGATGGTGGTGAATTTAGTGGATTACGGGATGAATCCGCAGGCGGCGCTGGATGCGCCGAGGTGGTGTGTGGAACGGGGGAATCAGGTGTCGGTGGAGCAGTTAATGCCCGCACATGTAGCGCTGGGGTTGGAGGATCGCGGACATGCGGTGACGGTGGAGGCGAGTTCGGTGTTGTTCGGCAAGGGGCAGATGATTTTGCGGGATGGGTCGGTGTTGATGGGGGCGTCGGAGCCGCGTGGGGATGGGATGGTGATCGCTCTTTAAACGTATTTTTTTGAGGTAATGTCAATCAGTCCGTCGACTGAATTTTCTGGAAGACGGCGTCAATTCGGTTGAGAAGATTCTGGCGGGGCTGATGATCGGCTTGTTTAGAGTAGTTGTGATAGTTTTCTACCATCATCTCCATTCGTTTCGAATAGCCTTGAGGATTTCTTTCAAAAAATGGTAGTAACAATGAGACAGCTTCTTCCAATGTCTGCGATGCCTCCTCCCATCGCTCCAAAATGTTGAAGCTATTTCCTAAGTTGTTTAGGCTGCTAGAAAGTGCAGGCTGAAAAACGTTCGGCCTGACTTTGGCAAGCTTACGTCTGATTTCAACCGATTCCTGAGCTGCCTGTAAAGCTTCCTCTTCTCGCTTCAAGGCGCGAAGGCTATTGCCGAAATTGTTCAAGCTAATTGCCAAGTTTGGTAAAAAAGCATCCGGTCGAGTAGTGGCCATTTTGCGATAAATCTGAACGGTTTCTTCATCAGCTTGTAAAGCCTCTTCATGCCGTTCCAGATGGCTGAGTGCATAGCCGTAGTTGATTAAGCTCATAGCCAACTCTGATGAAAAGGCATCTGGTCGAGTCCGAGCTAGCTGACGATAAATCTGAACTGCTTCATTAGTTGCTTGGAATGCCTCTTGCCCACGATTCAAATTGTTAAGAGTAGCTCCTAAATTGTTTAAGCTCATGGCTAGGTTGGGCAAAAAGGCATCTGGTTGAATCTATACTAACTGACGCCTGAGATCAACAGCTTCTTGTCCTGCCTTTAATGCCTCCTCCAAACGTCCCAGATCGCTAAACAGATTTCCAAGTACATTCAAGCTCGTGACCAAATCTGGCTTAAAAGTTCTAGGGTAATCCTGGGCTAGCCGACGTCTGATGTCAACAGCCTTCTTCGCCGCTTCTAGAGCGTCCTCTCGTCTGCCTAAATAACTGAGCCTATTTCCAAGATTACTCAAGCTTTCAGCTAGGATTTTCTGATGAATCTCTGGATTAGTCTGGACTAGTTTCTGGCTAATCTCAACAGCTTCCTCTGTTGCTCGCAGAGACTCTTCCCTTTTACCTAGAAAGGAAAGTATTGTCCCCAGATTATTCAAGCTCCAGGCCATGACAGAAAAATATTCATTGGGATGATTTAGAGTGAGCTGACGATAAATCTCAATTGCTTTATCCATTGCTTGCAATGCTTCCTCGTGTCGGCCCAAAGCAAGGAGTCTTGCACCAAGATTATTGAATAACCCTACTTTATCAGGAGCATCTAAAACTTTGTTTTTGAGGATTTGTTCTGTCACGACAAAACTCAATTCTCGTAGAACAATAGTCTGCCTTGGTAGGAGTGCTTCAAGTTCCACTGCTAGTTCTATACTGTTGAATCTGAGCACACAATTTGCAAGTATCTGGCCAATTGGGTCACCCCCTTCAATTGCTACTTCAATTCCAGTTTTTGCTGCTCGTTCGAGATTGGTGAGTAATGAGTCTTTCAGCCATTCTTTAGCCTCTGATTGTCGAGCTGCCAAGCGATTCAAATTTGTCAGCCCATTTCGCAATTCTTCTGGCAAACTTGGCTGTACCCAAGCCGTTCGAAACGTCTTATTAGCCTGAAAAACGCTTGAAAGAAGTTGCTCCCCCAACAAATCCGGTTGCAAAGGTTCGATTCGATTTTCTACCTCGTACAGATCGATAAATACTTGCCCTAAGGCTTCTCGACTGAGGGGAGTTTCTGGGGCTAACTTCGGCACTCTGGCCACCACTTCCGCCACCCGATCGCGCTCGCATCCCCCCGCCAACACAATCGCCGCCGCCCCTTCTGGCAATGCTCTTTTGAGATGCTTGGGAAATTCATCGAGATCGTCGGCAGCCCGTTCCCAATATTTCCGTTCTCTGGAAATCGCAAAGTCTAACAGGCGATCGCGCTCTTCAATCTTCAGTCCAGACGCTGCCGCCAGTGCCGCCAAATGGATAAACAGCACCCGATCAAATTCATCTGAAGACAAATCCGGTGGTTCAACCTTTGGCACCGTCTCGGATATACGCCCGCTAAATGCTTGCACTGCCTGTCGAAAAATCTCATCGCGAGCATCTATCTCCATCGCCAAAGGGGGCAACCGTTCGGGTACCGTTGCTATCCCCAACAGCTCCTCGTATTCAAAATTGTCTTCAATCAGGGTCTTCCACCAATCCCCCTCCGAGCGTGCCAGCAACAACAGCCGTACCTTGCGCTTACCCTGCTCCGCCAGCACCGCATCCAACAGCGCCTTCACCTGTTCCCGTCGAGTTTCCGCGTAGTCCACCACCAGCAACACGTCCCGCCGCAAGCGCAACAATTCGCCAGCGATCCCTGGCTCCGCCTGCAAATAGTCGCCAAACTTACGGTCTACAAACCCCGTCTCCCAAATCTTTTCCCCAAGCTGAAGTTGAATGCAAGCCTCAATCGCCAGCCGCGTCTTCCCCAATCCTCCAGCCCCTACCAGCAACCGAGCCGCAAAATCGCGTTCTCCATTACTCCAGTCTTTATTGCACCAATCCTTAAAATCCTGCAGCCATTGGGTGCGCCCAAAAAACGGCACCACCCCATACTCTGCTCGCAGCAACTTACTCGGCTGTTCGTTCCCCGCAGGTAACTCTCGCACCGGATTCTTAAAAATCTGACGAATCTTACTCGGATTGGGCCGCAGCAGTGGTTCTTCTGCCTGAATATGACCTAGCTCTGCAGGTAGCCGCGTATCGTCTAGCCGATCTATCCGTAAAGCGTTGTCCCCCTTCTTCAGCGCCTCCGTATACTCGCGCTTCACCCAATCCGATTGAGCAGAATAACGCGACCAGAACAGCCAAACCAACTCAGCCTCAGCAACCTTGGTCAACAACACATCCGACCAAACCGCCCCAGCCTCAATACGATCTAGATCAAGAAAAACTGTCTTACCAGCAGCCTGCAACACCCGAGCCCGCTCGCGAGCCCAAACCTCATCTTCACGCGCATAGCTAATGAAGACCGTTTCTGCATTAAGACTGGTGCTTGACCCCTCAGACATTCCACACGTGCGATCAGGCACTCAAACTCTATCAGCCCCAATCCAAATCGCACTGACTCTCCACGCAATCTTTTCAAATTGCACCGCTACTCCCACTCTGCCAAGATCTGTTCGAGCTTAGCGATCGCCCAATCTGCCACCTGCTGCGACGTCAAAAGCTGCCCGTTTCTGCAAGACAAACGCTACCAGCCCTCAACCGGTTGCTGATTGGTCAACATGCCAACCAGACCATCCACCAAACGCTCCCGCTCCATCGGCATCACATCTTTGCCAAACAGCATTTCTTGAAAAATGACGTAGTGAATCAGAGTGCCAATAAAGATGCGGGCCGAAACTTCCGGGTCAGGCAAATTTAGGTCAGGATGCTCCGATAAATATTGACCGATCAGTTTCAACGCAGTCGTTGGCGTCTGCGTCACAAAGGCTTTGGCCAGTTGCGGAAAACGTTCCGACTCCGCCATCACCAATCGCATAAAGGCGATCGCCATCGGATCGCTAGCGATAGAATCCAGCATGCCAAGGGCGATTCGTTTGAGCACCTCTTGCGGGGTTCCCTCCAATGGGTGAGATTCAAGCGGGCCAAAGATCGCATTGAATTTCTGCTCCCGCAAGTGCTGAATCATGCCAATAAACAGACCTTCCTTATCCTTGAAATGACTGTAGACCGTGGCTTTTGAGACACCGGCAGTGGCAGCAACGCGATCCATACTGGTGGCCGCATAGCCCCGCGCCAAGAATTCCTGCATCGCCCCCTCCAAAATTGCCCTCGCCTTCTCGGGGGATAGCTGTCGGGTGGGGGCAACGTCTTGTCCCATAATGGGTGCCTCTAATTCCAATCTGTTGCTAAGAAATCGCTGTACTCGCAGAAAGCAAGTCGCCTAATTTAAGTCTTCACTCCATTGAGAGCAGGGAACCCACCGCCACCACAAGCTCCTCCGATAGTACCAAGCCTGTTACTGCCCCATCCGCAAACTCGAAGAATGCAGTATCGCCTATTGACTTACTAAACTAGTCGGTTTAGTTTAACTATAGCAGAACTAAACTGTTCAGTTCATTTTGAGGTGGCAGATATGGTGGCCCATACAGGTGTCGAGCGTTCCGTTCCTCGGCCTGGTCGTCGGTGGATTGCGGTGCTAGTGGCTGCTGGCGTAGTGGTGGGGGGTGCGGCAGTCGTTGGCTCCCGCGTTCGTCAGCCGGTGGTCAATTCGGAGTCAATGACATTACCGGAAATTACCACTGTGACAGCGTTGGGGTGGTTAGAGCCGCAGGGAGAGATGGTGCGGCTGTCAGCCCCCAGCTCCACAAACGGCAACCGCATCGCGGAATTATTGGTACGAGAAGGCGATCGCGTCGAAGTTGGTCAAACCATCGCCATCTTGGACAACTACGTCCAACTGGAAGCCGCCCTTGCTGAGGCTCGGGCTCAGGTGGAGATTTCCGAAGCCAACTTGGCGGTGGTTCGAGCAGGGGCAAAGACTGGGGAAATTGACGCTCAGCGGGCGGCTGTAGCCCGATACGAGGCGGAGCTGCGCAACGATACGGCTGCTCAGCAGGCGACAGTGGCTCGGCTGGAAGCGGAACGGCAGACGGCAGAAGCGGATGAGAATCGCTACCGGCAACTGTACGAGGAAGGGGCGATTTCGGCTTCGGAATGGGATAGTCAGAGACTGGCAACAGAGGAAGCGCGGCGGCAGGTGGAAGAAGGACAGGCCAATTTGGCTCGCATTCAGTCGGGCCAGCAGCAGCAGTTAAACGAGGCGATCGCCACTCTAGATCGCATCGCTGAAATTCGACCGGTGGATGTCAATGTTGCAGCGGCGGAGGTACAGGCGGCCCAGGCAGCTGTAGTTCGGGCGCAAGCAGAGCTAGATCTGGCGGCGGTCACAGCTCCGCAAGCAGGTCAAATCATCAACATTTACGCTCGCCCTGGTGAAGTGATTTCTGACGGCATCGCCGATATCGGGCGCACCAGCCAAATGGTAGCGGTAGCCGAAGTGTACGAAAGCGATATTCGCAAAATCCAGTTGGGTCAGTCGGTGCAGGTGACCAGTTCGGCATTGCCGGGGGTGGAGCTGGCTGGCGAGGTGGAACAGATTGACTTGGAGGTGCGACGCCAAAGTGTCATCAACGAAGATCCATCTGCCAACATCAACGCCAAAACGGTTGAAGTGCGAGTGCGGCTCGATGAAGCCTCCAGCCAGCAGGTTTCCGGACTCAGCAATCTCCGGGTCATCGTCACGGTTGATACCCAAACCTGAACCATCACGAGATCGATAGTGACTCGGAAATTCTCGGTATAGCAGTAGCCATACCACTGCTGACATTTCAGCGATGTGACTCCTCGACCGTGCATGGAAACCGTTGTCCTAACTGAAATGACAAGTGCCATAATTCATCTCTTGAAAAGGGACCCATCCTGTCTCGGCCATCAATCGGAGCCCTCTCATGAACCTACTCACCGCAATCAAACGCCGCACCCCACTGGGATGGCTGCAACTGAAACGCGATCGCACTCGGTTGTTGACGGCGATCGCCGGAATCGCCTTTGCCGACATTCTCATTTTCATGCAGCTGGGCTTTATGGATGCGTTGTTCAAAAGCAACACACAGTACCCACGCAAGCTGCTGGCTGACATCGTTCTCATCAGTACAGAAGCGGACAGCTTAAACAACCTGCGCACGTTTCCTCGCCGACGACTGTACCAATCTCTCGATGTACCGGGAGTGGACACTGCAGATGCTCTCTACATTGGCTCGGTAGATTGGCGTAACCCGATTACGCGGGATAAGTCCTCGATGACGATCTTTGGTCTCAATCCCGAACAGCCAGTGTTCGATTTGCCTGAGATGAACCGACAGTTGGATCGCGTAAAGCTGCCGGATACCGTGCTGTTCGATCGCGCTTCGCGCGGAGACTACGAAGAGCTGATTGCCGAATTGGATCGGGGACAACGGGTTGATACCGAAATTGGACGACGAACGATTTCGATTGACGGACTGTTTGAAGTAGGCGCTTCGTTTGCTGACGATGGCGCGCTGATTGCGAGCGACACCACGTTTATGCACCTATTCCCTCGTCGCGATGTGGCAACGGTGAGCTTAGGCTTGCTGGAGTTAGAGCCGGGGGCCGATGTGGAGCAGGTGAGGGCTGCGCTGGAGACTCATCTCCCCGATGACGTCCAGGTCTTTACCAACCAGGGGTACGTCGACTACGAACTCAACTATCTCAAAACCACCAGTGCCATCAGCTTCGTGTTCTCGTTGGGGAGTGCGATGGGATTCATTGTCGGGGTGGTGATTGTGTATCAAGTGCTGTCCACAGACGTCAATGACCACTTAGCGGAATACGCCACCTTCAAGGCAATGGGGTATCGCTCGCAGTACTTGCTCGGCGTCGTCTTTGAGGAAGCTGTGATTCTGTCGCTGTTTGGCTTTATTCCCGGAGTATCGATAGCACTGGGACTCTACAGCTTGACTGCATCTGCAACGGCCCTTCCCCTAGTCATGCCCTTGAGTCGAGCAGCAACAGTGTTAACTCTCACCATCGTCATGTGTGGCCTGTCGGGGGCGATCGCCACCCGCAAACTGCAATCTGCCGACCCAGCCGATATTTTCTAGAACTGCCATTTCGTCGGGACAATCACCATGCAACGTTTAAACCAGAAACACCCAGCGATCGTCATTCAGCATCTCGATCATTCCTTCGGTCAGGGACAACTGCGCAAGCAGGTGCTGTACGACATCAATCTGCAAATCTACCCGGGCGAAATTGTCATCCTGATGGGTCATTCTGGGTCGGGAAAAACCACACTGCTGACGCTAGTGGGTGGTTTGCGATCCGGGCAATCCGGTAGCCTCAAGATCCTAGGACAGGAACTCTGCGGTGCAACGCCGGAACAGCTAGTGTTTGCACGTCGCCACAACGGATATATTTTCCAAGCACACAACCTACATCGCAGCTTGACTGCGCTGGAGAATGTCGGCATGGGGCTGGAAGTTCACGGAAATCTGTCCAAGCGCGAGCGGATGGAGCGGGCTGCTGCCATGCTCGAACATGTGGGACTTGGAGATCGCATTGACTACTACCCCGACAACTTGTCGGGAGGTCAGAAGCAACGGGTGGCGATCGCGCGTGCTCTGGTCAGTCGTCCGGCGATCGTGCTGGCGGATGAACCGACCGCAGCTCTAGATAGCCAGTCGGGACGGGATGTGGTCAATCTCATGCAAACGCTGGCGCAAGAGCAGGGCTGCACAATCCTGTTGGTGACTCACGACAACCGTATTTTGGATGTTGCCGATCGCATCATCACGATGGAAGACGGGGCTTTGGTAGACACCGTTGCTGCAACCGCCGCGTAAGCAGATGTCGATTTCGTAACCCGGCAATTCAGAACTAGATTTAGCGCTATACCATCCTCAAACAGCAGCCGCTATCCTAGATGTAGGTAGATGGTGATATCTGCAACATGACTCACCACCCTGGTTCACTCCGCTGGTTGAGGTGATAAATATGCGTACTGACTTAACGCGATCGTGGATTGCTCTCCGCATGGGAATGGCAGTTGGAACTGGAATAGTACTGGGGGCGGGCATGGCGATCTCCCTGAGCCTATCGGCTCGGGCCGAAACCGATGCTTACGCTCCATTTCACGCCATTATGAATACCGGCAGTTGCATCGAGTGCAATCTAGAAAATGCCAACCTGCAGGGGGCCGATCTCAGCTATGCCAACCTGCAAGGAACCAACCTGCAAGGGGCCAAACTCTATCGCGGTGGGCCACATCCGGCTAGTTTAGAGGGGGCCAACTTGGAGGCAGCGAACTTGCAGCTAGCCGATCTGCGTAAAGTGAATCTGCGTGGAGCCAATCTAGCGGGAGCCGATTTGACTCAGGCGAATTTGTACGGCAGCGACTTGCGCGGAGCCAATTTAGAGGGGGCCGATTTGCGCGGGGCTAATCTCGATCGGGCTCAGCTGTTCGCGTCTAGTCCAGACTCCAATCTTGTTAGCATCAATCCCGCTCTCCAGAGCGCAGTTCTCCCCGAAGACGCACCTGCGATTGCTGGCTCCCAAGGAACAGTCGTTGCCGCTGGGGATATTTTGTCGCTGATGCTGAGTGCCAATCGCGACTCGAAAGCCTTAGCAGTACTGCTGGACGGGGCACTATTCGATCGCAGCACCCAATTTCCCGACGGCTTCGACCCCGAGAAAGCAGGGATGACCTTCATGCCTTGAATTCGGTAGTCTGTAAAATCGCTAATCGGTGAGACGGGGCTCGCAGCTCAATCCTGGCCGGTTACTTCTTCTGCAGACGCCATATCCATGTGGCTGGCGGGGACAACCCAGGTGCGGTCGTCCACCGTAACGCGATCGCCAGTCACTAGTTTCTTACGGCGGCGGCTCTCTTCCTCGCCGTTGACCAGCACAAACCCACTTTGAATCAAGTATTTCGCTTGACCGCCAGTGGCTGCGGCTCCCACCAGCTTGATAAATTGCCCCAGCTCAACCACACTCATCGGTTCGTTCATTTCCTCGCTCCCACGTGTTTCCGAATCGGTTATTGGGGACGAGAGCAAGCGATCTCACCCCTCAGCAGTGCATCTCATTCGCGCAGACAATAAACCCGGTACTGCTCGCCCATCAACACAGTACCGGGTCAGCTTAATACGCAAAATGGCGTGACTGACCGCCGAGAGCGGTCGTCCAAATCATCCTTTGGCAGGTTCGCCACCCATTCCCATTTCATTTGCCTCTGCGAACCGCTCCATGAATCGAAGGAAACGCTCCCAATCTTCGGGATCGGGCATTTCGTAAATCGCTTCGATCGCTTTAAATTTGCCGTCAGCGAACTTAACCCGAACGTCACGCGTGACCAACTCCCCCTCTTCATCGAACATCTTCATGCCCGGCACTTCGAACATATCTGTTTCGGGATCTTCGAATATGAATACCGCCGAACCGCGGCTGCCGTCTTTGCTACGCATGACGCGAACGTTGGAGGGAACCTCGGAGACCCCAGGGGTGAGTTCGATCTTGGCCATATATAAGGTTGCGTTTTATTAAGATTGATTGTTTCATCATACGGCATCCACACCGGAACAATGGGTAGGAGTTCATAAACGATCGCCCCTCCGCGATCGTTCCGCGTAGGAGAGCAGATCCGGCAACCAACTTATGAGAACAGCGGACAACACCCTTCACTCGCAATCGACAAAATCTAAACACTTCCAGACCAGATCCCCGAGCTCCTCTTTGAAGCGAATATCCTTGTTGGGTAAGAGCTATGTCGAGTCGAGATCGCTGCCATTGTTAATAGCTCCCGATTGTTAATAGCTCCCGATTGTTAATAGCTCCCGATTGTTTACTCCCGTCCGTCTCACCCAGCCCAGGATTCATGTCAGATCGATCGGCCATCACTCCAGTCGAGCCCACCCCCCCGGTGACGCTAGGTAACGTCACACCGGCCCCCAACATGCTGGGCGATCGTACCCAGCTCATTCAGCACCTGCAACCACCGGCATCTCCAGTCGATCCAATTGCTCACATCCGTGCCTTAGAAGATGCCTATCAGCACAACTGGATTCTGGGGACGAGCGAATTGGCCCAACTGCTGAAGATCGCGCCCAAGACTTTAGTGCGCCACGGCAGCATGGAACGCTACGGATTCATATGCGAGCGATCGGGTCAAAATGGTACCGAACTGGGGTGGAGATTCGCAAACCCAAGACCAAGGGCAAGAAGAAATCGTAGCTCGCGTGAGAGCGACCCCTACCCAAGCGTGCTGGCTGCTCTGCGCCGCACGGCTGCGATCTAGTTTTGCGTCAACTCACAAGTGCGGAACTGGAGAGAGTGCGCCAGCTAGTTTTGCACCATTTTCGACAATTGACGATAGCCTCATCAATCCTTTTAATAAGCCACATTGAGCGATCCAAATTGCGTTGTGCAATGCAGTGAACCAGCCATAAGGCAGTGTCCTCAAACCGATTGCCTTGAATTTTTTGGATAGAGTCGAAATCTCTCGGTCTAGCAGCGATGTGCGAGCACTGACGACCCCGTTCAGTTGAAAACGATTTGTTTTTGGTCGTCATTATGCAGATTGTTGCATCTTTAAAAAAGCGATCGGATCTATATAAATTAAACGTTCGCCCGATACGATGTTACGACCATTCTATAAATCTCTATTGTTTGTATCGAAATCATCTAGAAAAAACGACTTAAGGTTTGTTGGGGTGCGATAGTTGATGAAATTGTAACTCGGCAAAATCACGCCTCGAAGCCTATCTTGTCAAGCTTGTCAGCGGTTGATAGCATCCATCTAGAGAAGCTTTTCTATGTGGCAATGCTACTAGCATAGATTATTCGAGAACTATTCGAGGAGGTTACGTGTCGTAAGCAAAGAACGCTCAGCGTAAAGGCAAGATCGCTAGATAAATTTGTGATACTCTTCTGAACATTTTTCTGCAAATATTCGATAGTTCCCACGTAGGCGTCTTGCCTTTACGCTGCGCGTTCTTTGCTTACGACA
>JBCBVA010000025.1:0-37554 GCA_039817825.1 Cyanobacteria bacterium J06642_12
ACTCAGAAACGAGAGGGGCTACGGGGAAAAAATAACAGATCGCATCCGTTCGATGGCCGCTTCTAGCTCCTTGCAAGTTCTCACCAGAAACTTCGTCACTTCAATCGCCCCAGGCTCGCTGTATCCAGCCTCTAACGCTTTAGTAAACCAATCCACACGATTCTGACTGTCCACCTGTTCGGCAGCAGCTTGAATAGCTTGACTAAAGCACTCTCGATTCGAGACAACATGCAGCGATACATCTCGGGCTTTACCGATGCGACGCAATTCGGCAGTAGAGATGTCTATTGCTGTCCCAATCTCCTCAACTCGCCAACGGCATGCGTAACCAGCATCTGGCACCACCTGGAAAAACACATCGAGAGTCCTCAAATGAATCTCCCCTAAAAGAGCGGTTTGATGATCGAAAAAAACCGGAATACCGTCGATGTACCCTCGATTGGCCGTATGGGCATCGCGCCGTCGAATCCACAACGAAAAAACTAACTCGCTGGCCACAGCAGAATTGAGGTCAACCTTGGGAAGCTGGTCGAGGCTGTAGTCTTGCACCAGTCGGACAAGAAATGTGTTGTCTGCAGAAGCCCAGTCCGGTAACGCAATATCAGCCGATTGCAGCTCTGCAAATTCACTTTCGCTTAAGGGTCGCACTTCGGCAATATTTGCCCAGTTCCGTCCCAACAGGTAGGCGAGATAGTCGCGTCTTCGTTCCTCGGGATCGGGTTTGAATTTCACAAACCAATGCTTGCCATTAAAGCGAACAATCCTTTTACCATTGGGATCGAAATTGCCACCCCACCAATCAACCATCTCGGTCGACCAGATAGAACGGAGTTCAGTGTTCGGGGAAAAGAAACTGTTGGAGTCAGAACAATCTTGTGGCAACTCTTACCCACCTAGCCAGCGGCAAACCTGACAAAGGACACCCTTCAATCACCTAGGATTTCTTCTATTGTCCCTCGAGATTTCCCATCAGGGGGCATACAAAAATAAGTAGGTCGTCTTGCTATTCTATAGTCAAAAGACTGTAAGTACTAAAGAGTGAGGGTCTCTCACCCAACTCATTTGTATCCCTGAAAAAACTTATCCCTAGGCGAACCCTTACAGTCCCATTTCATTGTTTTCCACAACACTCAGCACATCACCCCCATTACTGACTCTAATGTCCCGACACTAAACCCCGACCAAAAACCTGTATTACGATAGAAAGTAAGGAAACTTAACGTTTGGTGGATGTCCGATGGTCGCAACCGCTCCCGCTGTAAAGCGTCTCACCGTTCAAACCGAAGAAATTGCCGCCGATACCACTGCCCTACGCAGCCTCGACTGGGATCGCGATCGCTTTGATATCGAATTCGGCCTCCAGAACGGCACCACCTACAACTCCTTCCTGATTCGCGGCGAACAGACCGCTCTGGTGGATACCTCCCACGCCAAATTCCGCCAGCTCTACATGGATCTGCTCAAAGGCCAGATCGACCCCGCGACTATCGATTACCTGATCGTCAGCCACACCGAACCCGACCACAGCGGCCTAGTGGGCGACATCCTCGAACTCAACCCCGACATCACCGTCGTTGCCTCCAAAGTGGCAATGACCTTCCTCGACAACCAAGTCCACCGCCCCTTCACCAAGCGCACCGTCAAAAGCGGCGACACCCTCGACTTGGGCAACGGCCACGTCATCCAATTCCTGCTGGCCCCCAACCTACACTGGCCCGACACCATCTTTAGTTTCGACATCGCCACCGGCATCCTCTACACCTGCGACGCCTTCGGCATGCACTACTGCAGCGACCTGGTATACGACGAAGACCTCAGCGTCATCGAAAAGGACTATCACTTCTATTACGAATGCTTGATGGCCCCCAACACCCGCTCGGTGATTAAAGCGCTGAAAGGGCTGGATAAGCTGCAGAAAGAGCACGACATCAACATCATCGCTAACGGCCACGGCCCCCTGCTGCGCTACAACCTACAGGAATTGTTGGGCCGCTACCGCACCTGGAGCGCCAACCAAAGTCAGGCAGCCACCACCGTCGCTGTCTTCTACATTTCCGATTACGGCTACAGCGATCGCCTCACCCAAGCGATCGCCCACGGCATTACCAAAACCGGTGTCGCCGTCGAAATGATGGACCTCAAAGGAGCCGACCCTCAGGAAGCGTACGAGCTAGTGGGTGAAGTGGGTGGCCTGATTATTGCCATGCCCCCCGCCAGCGGCCCCATGACGGAAGAAATCCAAGCAGCTCTGAGTACAGTGGTCGCTGCTGCTAGCAACAAACAAGTCTTGGGATTAGTGGAGTCCTATGGCGGTGATGACGAACCCATCGATACGCTGCTAACTCAATTCCGCGAAGCCGGTCTCGATCTTGGATTCGATCCCATCCGTGTCAAAGACACCCCCACCGAAGCGACTTACCAGCTTTGCGAAGAGTCCGGCACAGACATGGGTCAAAAGCTGAGCGTCAAGAAAAAGACCAAGAAGAAAAAATCGGTTGATAACAGCCTGATTCAAGCGTTGGGTCGCATCAGCAGCGGTCTCTACATCATCACCGCCCAAAAAGGAGATGTGCGCAGCGCCATGCTGGCCTCTTGGATTGCTCAGGCCAGCTTCGAGCCCCTCGGCTTCACGGTTGCTGTCGCCAAAGACCGCGCGATTGAATCCCTCATGCAAGTGGGGGATACCTTTGTCCTTAACGTGTTGGAAGAGGGCAGCCATCTGAAGTTGATGAAGCACTTCCTGAAGCGGTTTGCCCCCGGTGCCGATCGCTTTGCAGATGTGAAGGTGCAAGAAGCCAACAACGGCTCCCCCATCCTCACCGACGCCCTGGCCTATATGGAATGCACCGTCAGTACCCGCATGGAAACCAGCGACCACTGGATTGTCTACTGCACCGTCAACGACGGCCGCGTCTCCAAGCAGGACTCCCGCACCGCCTCTCACCGCCGCAAAGTCGGGAACTATTATTAGTTTTCAGGCTGGCTCCGAAGTCCTTTGTCCCTTGGTAAAGACTCTGCAGCCAGCCTGATTTGGGAATTTTTCCAGGCTGGCTCCGAAGTATGTTGCCCCTTGGCAAAGAGTCTGCAGCCAGACTGATTTGGGAGCTTCTTTAGGCTGGCTTTGGAGACCGTTGTCTTTCGACAACAACTCTGCAGTTCGCTCAATGAAATGGTTGCCCCCTCTGACTTCAACTCCTTGCACGCCCCTCTTCACTCCATAGGAGTTTGCCGTGACCCTTTCCGTGACCAAAAAGCAGCGGGACGTCCAGACATTAGCCCTGCGCCGCGATACCTTCGTCCTGCGATCGCGCACCTGGGATCGGCTCAAATTCGAGATCGAATACGCCTTGCAGAAGGGAACCACCGCAAACTCCTTCTTGATTCAGGGCGATCGCACTATTCTGATCGACCCTCCCGGACAATCATTTACCGAGATCTTCTTAGATGCACTGGGAAATCTGGTGGATTTTGCGGCGATCGACCACATCATCTTGGGCCACATCAATCCCAACCGCGTTAAGACCCTCGTGCAGGTGTTGGAGCGATCGCCCAACGTCGAAGTCATTTGCTCGAACGCTGCAGCCAAGCTGCTTCCCCAACTGTTTGAGAAAGCCGAATTCACTGCACCAGTCAATATCCGTCCCGTCAAGCGGGGCGACATCCTCGATTTGGGGCAAGACCGCATCTTAGAATTTTGTCCCATCCCCACCCCCAAGTGGCCGGGGGGCATGGCCACCTACGATCGCGACAGTCGCTGGCTATTCACCGATAAGTTCTTTGGGGCGCACGTCTGTGGCGACCAGGTGTGGGATCAAGAATGGAAAGCGTATGAAAGCGATCGCCGTTATTACTACGACAGCTTGATGGCCACCCAAGCCCGTCAGGTGGACGGCAACATGGATCGATTGGCGAAGTTTGAGGTCAAAGTCTACGCCCCCAACCACGGTCCGCTTGTCCGCTACGGTGTCACTCCTCTAACCCAGATATATCGGGAGCTGAACCAGAAGCAATCCACCCAAACGCTGTCTGCTGCTGTGATTTACGCGTCGGCCTACGGCAATACGGCCACAATGGCCCAAGCGATCGCTCGTGGCATCTCGAAGGTGGGGGTAACCGTCGAGCAAATCAATTGTGAATTTGCCACCACGGAAGAAATCAAAGCTGTGCTGGAGAAAACCTCCGGGTTTATCTTCGGCTCTCCCACCTTGGGAGGTCATGCCCCTACCCCGGTTCAAACGGCCTTGGGAACAGCTCTCTCTACCGCCAGCAAAGAACAGTTGGTGGGCGTATTCGGCTCTTATGGGTGGAGCGGGGAAGCGGTGGACATCATCGCCAACAAGCTGCGGGATTCCGGGTATCCGTTTGGATTTGACCCACTGGCCGTGAAGTTCACTCCCGATGCCGCTACCCTACAGAAATGCGAAGAACTGGGAACGGATTTCGGTCAGGCGCTGAAGAAGGGGCGAAAGAAGAAGACCAAAGTAGCAGGCAAACCTGCGTCTAATGTTGAACAGGCAGTGGGACGGATTATCGGCAGCCTGTGCGTGGTGACCGCAAAGCGAGACGATGTGTCCAGTGCGATGTTGGCCTCGTGGGTGTCGCAGGCAACGTTCAACCCCCCTGGCATTACGGTGGCGGTGGCAAAGGATCGGGCGATCGAGTCGCTGCTATATCCTGGAGACACCTTCGTGCTCAACATCCTGGCCGAAGGTCGCTACTTGCAACTAATGAAGCACTTCCTAAAGTCGTTTAGCCCTGGAGAAGATCGCTTTGTAGGTATAGAGCATACCGAAACTGACAATGGCATTCCCATCTTGTCTGGAGGCTTAGCTCACCTAGAATGCAAGGTCGAACAGCGAATGGAGTGCGGCGATCATTGGGTGGTGTATAGCACGATTGAAGCTGGAGACTTGCAGGACTCTGACGGACTAGCGGCCCTGCACTATCGTCAATCGGGAACCCATTACTGATCGTTGGTCAGGCTTACCTTGATGGGATTCATCTCCCGACAAGCACGTTGCAGACTGAGCTCGCTCAATCTAGCAATCCGCTATGACAACATTCCAACGACAAACTCAGACAATTGTTTACGTCACGCAATCTTTAGCCTTAAAAAAACATATGTGAACCAGAGCACATGCTCCGGCCACGCCTATAGTTGTTGCTAATCCCTACAGGAATGACTCGGTGTTTAGAGGGTGGAGTTGTGCGCTTGTTGCTCGATCGCAATCCGGTATGGACTAATCTAGCGACCATTTGTGGCGGAGCAGTGGTCGGCACCACAATCCTGTTGGCGTCCAATCATCCCGGTGCAACGCTAGTGGGTAGCATGGCCGGATCGGTTGCGGGATCGATGGTCGGTCAGGCGTATGCATTGAGAAAACAAGATGATGAAACCAGAGATTTCGGCTACTCAACCACAGCCATTGCTCCCCCTCTGCCCAAAGCACGTCCTGCAAAGCCACTCAGTACTCAACCCCTAGTCACTCAACCGATAGAAGCCAACCATTCAGCAGTCGAACGGAGTTTAGACGACCGAACGCATCCACCAGCATCTGCAACTGTCGAAATTCCCCCTAGCCTCGATCGGTGGTTGAGCGATCGCCAGATTCAAGTGCAGCACAGTCACATCGCCACCGATGCTGACCTGGTGTACGACCGGTTAGCCCGTAGGCTGGGAGACGCCTATGTGGAAGACCAGGGTGGCTACATCCTCAGAACCTTCATGAGTCGCCTGCGCTGGGCAATCACCCACACCCGTCCTGGCACCAAGTTTCAGCTCAGGGAGGCCAACCAAACCCAAACCCGCGTGCTGACCTCAATTGCTCGGGAGCTGAGTCGCAGCAGCGTCTTCTCTAATTACGTCTACGTCAAGGACCACAAAGTCCTCAATATTGGCCTATCCAAACAAGTGGAGGCCCAAGAATTTTTGGTGGGAGGCTGGTTCGAACTGTTTATCTATCAAGCAGTAGAAGTGCTCTTGACTCAGGCGGAGCTACCGTTTGAAGTGCTCAAAAATCCGCAGATTCAGTTCCCGAATCAAGACGTATTCGAACTGGATCTACTGTTCTCGATTGACGGCAAGCCTGTCCTGATCGAATGTAAGACAGGCAAAAATTCCAATTATCTGAATCGGCACCTGGAGAAGTTTTCCTCCCACTGCCGCAAGCTGGATATTGAGAGCGATCGCGCCTTTCTGGTGGTGCTCGACCTCGACCCCGCTCAAGAACAAGATCTCACCAATCTCTGGCCTTTCCAGTTCGCCAGCCAAGACAGCTTTATTCCAAAACTTCGCACTGCCCTTGGAGTTTAGGGGCAATAATCCGAGCCCTACTCCCCTAACAAGTTACCTATCCCTAACAGCCCCAGAGGCTACTAGACTGAGGCGATGTTGAACGTTGTTCGCCTTGAAAGCTGGTGACAGGACTTGAACCTGCGACCGGCTGATTACAAATCAGCTGCTCTACCAACTGAGCTACACCAGCAAAGCACTCATAACGTTAGCACAGACAGTATGCCCAACCAAGGAAGATTGCATGGCTGAGTCCCCTGACATTAGGCAAGCGACGCCACTCTCGCTTAACAGCGGAGAGTTGAGGGGATCTGAAATGGACGAATTAGCGGTCTTGGCCTGAAGTGTCAGCCTCCAACTGCAAGAAACGATACTGAATCGCTCCAGTGACCAAGTCATTTTCGCAGTATGCATATCCTCGGCGTTCTAGCTCTTGAAATGCTTGTTCGATATCGTCAAAGTCCGCTTCGTCAATTTCGGCGATCGCCGCTGTCACCGACAGCAATCCCTGCCGACGAGCCGCCAACTTAATCAGCCTCCGCATCAACGGCTGGCCCTTCAATGGTTCTTGATGGGGAGTGTAGGCTGGAGTTGACCGAACATTGGGAGCTGGCTGAAAGCCACCTCTAGCCAGTAGTGCTTCCTGGCGCAGGTTGTAATCATCCACCATGCCAGGAATTAGGAACAGGTCGACAAATTGCCCGATGAACAGCCAGCCCGCCGTAAAAAACCACAATCCCCCCGTAACATTTTTGCCCAAATAAAATCGGTGGGCCCCATTCAAACCAAACAGAGCCAAAAACCATAGGGCGTAGGCGGTAGGCTTGTTGCGGTACTGAATCGGTTGAATTGAAGGGAGATTGGGCTTAGACGAGTTAGACGAAGACATGCTGGCCGTATACATAACTCGGAGACTTGCTATTCCATTATTCCCATTTTAATAATCTCCCGCTGTCGCGGCAGCGAGGAACTGCCAATCGGGATGAGCGGATAGCAGTACTCAAGAGTACTCACTTCCTCGATCGCGGATACGTCTCTTCATCCGGCGAGAACCATCAAACTCAATCTACTCCCGGCGACATCGGAGATCTGCGCTCACCATCAGGACGGTCTTCTTTCCTGTCACTGATCTGCTAGGTGCAAAATCGCCGCAGTCTCAACATGAGCAGTTTGCGGGAAAAAGTCGGCCGTTTGGTAGGTATCTAACGAAAAGGGGCCGTTGTTAACCAGCACATCCAGATCGCGGGCCAAAGTAGCGGGATTGCAACTGATGTAAACGAGCGTGGCCGGAGTTCGCTGCATCAGGATATCCAACACCGAACGCTCGCACCCTTTGCGGGGAGGATCGAGCAAGACGACATCAGCCGCTGGCAGCGACGGCAGCATCTCCTCCACCGTGCCTTCCACAAAAGCGACATTATCAATGCCATTCAGCTTGGCATTCCGATTCGCCTGTTGAACTGCATTCGGAATCACCTCAATCCCAATCGCCTGCTTCACCCGTTTGGCAAGCGGCAACGTCAAAGTCCCAATCCCGCAATAGGCATCAATCAGCGTCTCGTTCCCCTTCAACGTCAGTTGAGAACTCACCCAATTCAGCAACCGCTCCGCCTGCTCGGTATACACCTGAAAGAACGACGTACTATCAATCGAGATCGTCAGCCCCGCAAATTCTTCCTGCAACTCGTGCGTGCCCGCCACCAACTGCGTTTCCTGACCAAAAATGGCGTTGGTGCGCTTGGGATTGATGTTGAGACACACCCCCTGCAAATTGGGAATCGTCTGCATCCAAACCTTCGCGAGGGTATCCAGTCCAGGCAAGCGATCGGTCTTGGCCACCAGAGTAATCAACAGCTGACCGGTACGGCGTCCAATCCGCAGACCGAGGTGGCGTAACTCTCCTTTTTGATTGCGTTCGTTGTACGCGGGCCAATCGGTCGATTGCAAATCCTGTTTGACAGTCTGCAATACAGTATCCAGCCGTTCGTCCTGCACGGGACATTGATTGACATTCACCAACTTGTGGCTGCCCTTGCGAAAATATCCTACCTTTAGGGGCTGAGTCGTCCCTTTTGCAATGGGATAGCTCACTTTATTGCGGTAATGCAGCGCGGCAGGAGCTGCCAGAATGGGGGCCACCCCAATTCGCTCTAAATGCCCGCGCTCTAAATGCCCGAGACGGGTCAAAGCATCGGTCACCAACTGGTCTTTTGCGGCCAGTTGTGCGTCGTATCCTACCGGCTGCCACTGACAGCCGCCGCACTTCTGGGCCAGGATACATGCCGGACGAATGCGATCGTCAGATGGCGTCAACACTCGCTTGAGCGATCCAAAGGCGTGGCTAGATTTGACACGCACCAGCTTGGCCAGCACTTCATCCCCCGGTACCGTATCGGGAACAAACACCGCACGGCCATCCACATGCCCGATGCCATCACCACGATTGGTCAGCGACGAGATGGTCAAATTTACAGCAGTGCCTTGGGTCCATTCCATAAGGAAGCATGGGTTGAGTGGAGAGATATTGGCCACCCTAGCAAGATGCTAGGTCAGACAGGACTACGATCCTACCCTTCGCCGCCGAGACATGGTGGATAGTAGGTCAAAAGCCTCCAACTCAAAGTGACTCCTACCGCTATGCCATAAAAAATCCCTCGGCGACTGCCGAGGAGCCTGGAGTTTCTTGACCAAAGTCTTAAAGGCTTTTGCTTTTTGTTGGCGGCGACGGTGTCGCTTGCGGCCTTTTTCCTGCTGCCGACCGCTAGCCTTCCAGTTTGGTATTTTCATGGCTGGTAACCCTATTCACGCGGACTGAAGACAACCCACTCCCAACTTCAGACTATCCTCCAAATGACTGAATCCCAAAGAGTGACTGAATCCCAAAAGTTGATAACCGGATTTAAACGAGCTGCCCCAACGAAATATTAGTCCTTCAAGCAATCCGTGCCATTCAGTCAGCCTGACTGAGCATGTTGAGAGTCATTTGGGCGCGGCTGCGATCGGTACTGTGACGCACGTTATACAAATAATTTCCAATACGGTTGACGACATATCCCTGTCGTTCCAATTGATGGCGCTTTACAGACAAGTCATACTCGCTGTCGGCTGTAATCACCAAGCGAGATGCATTAACAGAAGTAGAAACGTTCATTTGCAGCATCCCGAACTATCTCCTTGATTACATTGCCCAAATATCTTTACATAGTCTCAACAATTCGAGAAGAAGATCTCCTCAAGAGCTTCAGTATAGAATGAATCTCGCAGAGCGATCGCCAACCTAAAATAAATAACCTCCACAAGCACGCTTCGTTGTCTGCTCACCAACGGGTAATCTCTGCTCGCATTTGGCTAAATCGACCCTGCCTAATTCGTACAAACCAATACAAAAGGTAATATCTATGGACTTGACTATAGCCATTCCGAACCAGAAGCCACAAGCGTTGGTCGTCATGTTTCATGCCTATTTTGAGCGGAGAAGTATGCTAGAAACATCTCTCAGCACGATCGTTTTTTTCGTTTATAAATTCAGTAGTTTAACGGAAGTCTCCCCCAAAATCTCCTGATTGGAAAGACTACTTGCTTTGAAGGCGTCATCCAGAGCGATCGCCGTCAGCAGACCGTTAGGAGTTGATGGTCAACACAACTGGTTCGCTCCAATCGAGCAAATGTTTTCTCAAGCCTTATACTGTAACGTCTGCGGCAATAACCGTACTCAACAATAGTGTCAGAACTTATTCCCTTGATGCTGCTCTAGCATTCTCATCGCCACAACAAGACTCGCTCGCATGCGATTGAACGCAGCCGCGAGAGTTCCGACCTCATCGCTAGATGTAGCCGCGAACTCAGCATCCATGGCACCCTTGCTAATCCGATCGGCGGTGTCTGCCATGCGAACAATTGGCGAAACAACTGCTTTTCGTAAAAAGATGTTGGTCAATATGAAAATCAAGACAAATACAATGCCAACAATTCCCATCAAGATTCCGAACGATCGCACCGCACTATTCACAATTCCGCTAGCGGGAACCGAAATCATCTGGGCCCCCACAATTTCATTCAATTGCCAGCCAAACCCATTGTCCGCTCCATACGTTTCGATCAAGCTTGCCGGAGCCGCATCGGGAGTACTGTGACATTCCAAGCAACTTTCTTTACTAATTTTGATGGGGCGAGCAATGTAATATAAACGTCCTGCCGGAGAAGGCCGATACCCTTTCAACTCAGTTAGACCGCTAGACTGACGAAATTTTTCGACGATCCCAGATTCGAAGCGATCGGCTTTATCCCTTAAGTTTGTCGGGTTAAGTGTGGCTTCTTTGTAGAAGAACTCGCTGTACTGTGCGTCTCGCCGCAATCCTTCAAATACCTCCCTGGCCGAATAGCCGGGAACTGTTTGCGGCAGAAACTCCCTCTCCGAAAACAGGCGATCGGCCAGCTCGGGTCTCACCTGATTACTGGTGTAATCGCGGACAGACACCATGGTCTGTAGCAAAATTGCAGCTTTTGAGACCACCTGACTTTCGGCATTTCGGCTCAGAATGACTGCAAAACCAGTGCCAGTCGATAACAAACCAACGATGAAAACAATAACTAGTAAGATGTTGAACTTCTTACCGATATTCATCTTTTGGAACATGGTCTCGCGCAGAACGATTAAATAGCTTTTAATGCAACCTATCATCAAGATCCTGCTGTCGCTATTTCCGTTAAGAATGTCTACTGTCTCTGGGCGAACTTGCCCCGATCGCGCCGATGCGGCCGATTACGCGTCTCCAGATGCTTCATCGTTGCCCGGAACACCTGTCCCCTCCCAGTCGTCACACCGAAGGTCACACTTGACCCATTGGGCCATCGTCGTTCCCATCGTGGTGGCAGTTGCAGTCAGCACCCTAGTTGCCTGCTCACCCAACCAACCCCCCCAACGAAATCGCATTCTGATCGGGACTGTTGCCTATGGGACCGGTGCCGTATCGCTGGAAAACCTGGAGTCGTTCGCTGACTACTTAGCCCAACAGACACAGTCAACCATCGAGATCGAGCCAGCCTTCAACGAGGTGAAAGCTCTGGAACAAATTCGATCTCGTAAATGGTCGTTAGTCTTCGCACCTCCGGGTTTGGCGGCGACTGCCATCTCGACGGCTCAGTACATTCCGCTGTTCCCGTTGCAGGGCAGCAGCAATACAGTCCGATCGGCGATCGTCGTCCGCAATGAGAGTCCTGTAGAAGAGATATCCGACTTACAAGGAGAGTCCTTAAGTTTGGGCCAACCGGGTTCGGCCACCGGCTATTACTTACCGCTCTACGACTTGTTTGGTCTCACGCTCGCCAGAATTCAGGTGGACGCAACTCCCAGGAATACGCTAGCGGCAGTGGCTACTGGTGAGGTAACCGCAGGAGCATTGGCGAAAGATGAATTCGAGCGCCTCGAATCCGAGTTCGCAGACACTCAGTTTCGTATTGTGCATACCAGCCGCAGCTTGCCCGCCGGGGTTGTGCTGGTCGGCCCATCCGTCGATCGCAACTTGCAAGAGTACATCGAACAGGCCATGAGTGAGGCGACCCCAAATCTAGCGGCTGCAGCCGGCTACATTCCGAACGCCAATCCACCGAACTACGAGTTCTTCATCGAGCTGATTGAAAAAGTTTCCCCTTACGAATCCCGCATCTACGAGACTCCCACCAGCTTGTATCCTGCAACGCCCGATCGCCCGATACTAGATCGACCCGATCCCGATCGCCCATCTGACGAATAACAGGACAGTATGACGAGCCCTACAGTCATGAAGTTGAACCTGAGCGGAAGCGCGAGAACGAATGAGGCCCTCGAAAGCAATGCAGTTTTGCGCTCAATTCAGCATCAATACAAGCTATTGTTTCTTCCCAATTGCGTTCCGAAGAATTCTTAAAGAGGTCAATACGTTCAGTGGATCGTGCTGCTAGGGTGCTGGTAGTGCTTATCGTCGATCTGATCGGTACTGTCGTACGTCAGACCACCCTAAGTTTCCGCCGGCACACACTCGTCACTTCTCACGTTTCTGGTTGAGGACAATGCTATGGCAAATGGGAATACACCGAAACTCGCGGCGGTAGTTTTGCTACTCTGCATCGGAGCAACAGCATACGCAATCTCTAAAGATTTAGGTGTGGGAGCTTCGCAACGTCACGCACCTGCAGTTTCGGAAACGGCCGATCTGCCACTCCCCGATGGCAATTTGGCTCCTGAGGGGTCGCAGTCGAATGAGTCGAATGGACCACACTCCAGTCTCGAGCCCTCTAGTCCCGATTCCTCCAACTCTGCAGATTGGAGTGACCCAGAAGAAACTATCTTGCCAGAAGCTCGCACAATTGCAGCCGTTACGGAAAGCGAGCGTAGCTTTAGCATATTAGCTGTGGCATTAGAAACAGCAGGCTTAACTGACATGCTCTCTGAAGAGGGGCCGTTCACGATATTTGCCCCCACTGACGACGCATTTTATGCCTTGCCGCCCGGCCAACTCGAGGCACTGCTTCAACCAGAGAATCGAGACCAATTGGTTGCCCTGCTGACACACCATGTCGTGGAAGGCAAAGTGCTGTCGTCTGATTTTAGGACTGGAGATATGCACACGGTGGACGATAACACCTTGGATGTCTCGCTGGAAAACAGCGTAAGCGTTGATGGGGCAAAAGTCGTCGAGATCGATATTCCCGCTTCTAATGGCGTGATTCATGCGGTTGACTCGGTGATTCTGCCCGAACAGGTGTCCTTTACCAATTCGTCCGCAGACCAGTCGTCTTAGACAGGAGCCAGGACTTCAATTGAGTTCGCGACCGTGTTCTGGTCAAATCCAACACACCGCAAGGATAGCGAATCACGATCTAATCACCAGCAATAATCCGGGTTGGCAATAGAGATGTGTTGAGGAACCGACATCAGTCCACAGTCCTCAACCCTTGAAGCAAGGATCGATAAGAACGGAATACAGTCGTAACCGCCCCCTGTACCGAGTCCTCAAAGTAGCGTAAAACTGGCTTAATTTTAGATGCTGAGTTAACACCATTGTTCAAATTCCGGCAAACAAGGTCGCATCGACGCTCGGAGGAATCAAAACACCCGTTCGGGTAAAACGTAAACGAACAAAAATCGCTCTGTTTTCTGCCTATATAGCAGTGGCCATACCACTGCAGACGTTTCAGTTCTGTCTGCCTCCGACTGTGCCTAAAAACTTTTGTCCTAATGGCAATGGCAAACGCCGCAAGTTATAGTTGTGCTCTGTTGCAAGCCATTACATCTTGTCGTAGGTCCGACGGTTTCTGCCGTATATTGAGGGCAATTTAGTTGTTTTCTGGATTATTTTTGAGGCTCTACCATAGATGTATGTCAATCTTTTCCTGCGTCTGCATACGAGGCATTAGCCAGAGGTAAATATACCTGTATGAATGTGGCCATTTGAGCCCACTCCAGTATTAGTTGCTCGGTGTTTAGGCGACATGAGTACCCAAGTCAAAGTTGCTAGAGTTGTTTTCGCTTCTGAGGACTTTTTCAAAGAAGAGTCTAGTCGGGTATTTGTGGAATTATGGGAGCTGGGTAGCCATTCTCACCGCACATCGAACGCGCGGTTAATACCCGATCCGCAGATTCTCGACCGATACGAGCGCTGGAGAAAGGCCTACCAGACGTTCTACCAACATCTCCGTCTCAGAGATGAGGGAGATCGAGCGGATAGGCTCGACCGGTCACAACAAAACACTCCACTCGAGCTACAGGCTCGGAAGAAGAATTTAGAGATTTGCTCCAGTGAGCTAGTCTCTGCGTTCAATCATTGGCTAAGCAGCCAGCCCTCGTTTCGTAACGGAGTTGAGAACTGGCTCAGCGATCGGTTCAACCTAGAAGACAGTGAAATTCGCATCGCCATTGAAAGTGACGATCCTAATGTGCGTCGCTTGCCCTGGCAGGCTTGGAACTTACTCGGTCGCTTCGAACAAGCAGAGCTTTCCATCGGAGATACCCGTCACGACAACTACGGAAACGTATCGTCTCCGGTGGGGGGCAGTCGTCACTTGAAGCTACTGGCCGTACTCGGCTATGAAGGAGGGCTGGATCTCGAACGCGATCGCCAAACCATTCAAGCTTTAGCCAATGTTGAGGCCAAGTTTCTGTATCAACCCAGTGTGCAAGAGCTCAAAGCCGCACTGAGCAGCGATCGCTGGGATAGTTTTTACTTTGGTGGCCACAGCGCAAGCAATGAAGATGGCAGTACGGGGGTTCTATATCTAAATTCTCAAGGTCCTGTTGAAATTGCCCAGCTCAAAAGTGCCTTGAAAATTGCTGTGCGGCAGGGGGGCTTACAACTGGGCATCTTTAACTCCTGCGATGGACTGGGGCTAGCAGCAGAGCTTGAAGACGTCCACTTCCCGCTGTCCATCGTGATGCGAGAGCCCGTACCCAATGTGGTAGCGCAGCGATTTTTGACTTATTTTCTGCAAGCATTCACCAGCGGCAAGCCCCTGTATCTAGCACTTCGTCAAGCACGCCTACTGCTAGAAGACAATAGCGACGAACTTCCCTACGTCTCCTGGTTGCCAGCGATCGCCCACGACTCGTCCACAACTCCGTTACTGTGGCAAGACAGCAGTTTGGAGCAGGTCGAGCCCGCAAGCACAGCAGCATCCCAACCGCACGGCCTAGAGCGAGCCACAACAGTTGTTCGGCCACACAGCGAAACCTCCGCCCCACAGGCGGCATCTCAATCTCGTACCATTCTGGGCGGTTCCTACGAAATCCTCGATAGCCTGAGCAGTGGGGGGTTTTCAGTCACCTACGTGGCGAAGGCGCTAGACTTGCCCGGCCAACCCAAATGTGCCATCAAACAGCTCAAGCCCATGAGCCCCAAGGTCGATCTGGAAAAGGCCAGAGAATGGTTTGAATTAGAAGCGCAAATCCTATTCGAGCTGGGGTCCAGCACCGATCGCATTCCAACCTTTTACGCTCGGTTCGAAGAAGGGGGGGAGTTCTACCTCGTTCAAGAATTCATTGATGGAGACGAACTGGAGAAGGAACTCCGGAGCAGAGGGCGTCTCAGCGAATTTGAAACCTTAGAGTTGCTACAAACTATTTTGGAAGGGCTGGAGATCGTTCATCGCAAAAGCATCATTCATCGAGACATCAAGCCCTCTAACCTCATGCGCCGCACATCGGATGGCAAGATCGTTCTGATTGATTTCGGGGCAGTGAAAGAAGTCATTGCGATGGCCACCCAAACGGGTGCAGAGTTCCGCCGTCAAGGCAGCATTGTCGGTTCCCCCGGTTTCATGGCTCCGGAGCAATCATCAGGGTATCCGCTGCAGGCAAGCGATATCTTTTCTGTCGGGGCAATCGCTCTCCGAGCGGTCACGGGAATAGCCCCCGTGCAGGTCTTTTCTGCAGAAGGAAAAACAGGCCGACTCATTCGCCAGGACAGCGTGCAGGTGAGCGAGGAGATGGCAAACCTGCTCAATCTAATGACCCACATCGACCCCGAATGCAGGTTCCCGCATGCAGTCGCAGCGCTCCAAGCGGTCAGGCAACTCATGCAGTCTCTGCAGAGTGACTCGATTACCGATACGTTACCGGGTGCGGTCCCATCGGCCAGTCGCAGTTGGCTCACAGGGGATGAACAGACACCACGTACCCAGCAAGCTAACGAACCAAAACCCAAAGGCAACGTTTTCAATCGGTTGTTTGGCGGTCGCAAGCCCTCTACCCCTCAAACACAACCTCAGGCGTCGCCATCCAGACCAGTATCATCTAACCCGTTCCCGACAGGTTCAGAAACCGGTTATCCCAACCCGGTAGCCGGCGCTTCTCGTCCCAGTTCAACATCATCTGCAGCCTTGGGGAGCAGCTCCCAGATCGATGAAACGGTATACATCGATTCAGCATCAACTCCACAATCAGGGCCACTATCTCAACCGCTCTCTCGTTCGACAGAGTCACTCCCGCCATCTGGGACATCTGGGCAAGTCCCCCCCCCTCAAACAGACTACGAACGCCTTCGCAATCAGCTCACTGCCGTACTAGGGCCAATGGGAACTGTCGTTCTCAAGCAGGCTCTGGACGAAGCGTCCACCGTAGAGGATGCAATTGCTCGTATTGCGCGATCGATACCGGCTCAACAACAAGAGTCTTTCCAAACGTGGGCGACGCAGACAATAACGCAATTGCCTTTAGCGAACGGGGTCGATGCGTCATCAAGCGGATATGCGGCACCATCGTCGTCGTCAGCATTGTCTGCCCCATCCGATATAGGGCCAACTCCCCCCGAACAGCCAATACAGTCAGAGAGCCGCCCAGGAGTAGCACCCGAGGCAGTTCCCCAGCCAGCTCCTCCTCCATCCCAACCGGTGTCAATCGTATTTGAATCCACTCAATACAGCGTTCCAGGCCCCGAGAGGACCAAAGTGATCCTGTCGAAGCAGCAGATCGAGCAATTGAGCAAGGCACTGGCAGATTACTTGGGACCAATGGCCGGAGTGACAATCACCAATGCCCTGCAATCTGCAGGGTCTCAGCAGGATTTTATCGATGCGTTGCTCGGATGGTTGCCATCGGATGCACACCCTTCTTTTCGCCAATTTGCCGAACAGGTTTGCTCCCAATCTCGCAGCGATACTGGCGTTCAAGCCGATCGCAATCCCTCAACCCTGTACTTCGATCGCCCGCAAACCATCGCTTGGTCTGAAACCGTCAAGCGTAATGCCGTCGAGTCCGGCAATCCAAACGCAGCGAATAGTCCTGCGTCGTGGGTCCAAGATACTAGCTTTCTCGATCGGTGCCACACGGAACTAGCCAAACATATCGGCCCCATTGCAGCAGTCGCCATCAAGCAAGCCCTCAACAATCACTCTCAAACCGGCGATCGCGACGCATTTATTCAAGAGTTGGCCTCTCACCTAAGCAACCCCGATAGCGCGGCTCGGTTTAAGGAAGTCCTACAGCAACCCTAAAGTCACCGTATCCATGCGATAGGTTAGTTTGACTTACAGAGTATCGCCAAACTCTTGCAGCACAGTTCCGAACGAGATGAGTGTCAGCGTGAGGGGAAAGGACACACCGAGAAACCCTAACATCCCTAAACCACGAGCCAGCCAGAAGCGTTGACGTTTCTTACGCGGGTCCAATGTCTTCTGGGCCTGAACAACAGCTCCAGAGGAAAACGAAATAATAAAAGAACCGATCAATCCAAAGGCGAGGCTGGGGAAAAACCAAAATTGTACGACTTCGAATGAATAGACCTGCAAGAGCGGCATTGCCGCAAAGCACAATCCTTCTAGCGCCAGCCATGTCAGCAAGCACCGTTCCAGGTCTTGTTGGGCAACAGTTTTGGGTTCCCTCATATGGAGGCTCGAACCTCGACGGTGTCTAGTCCATTCATGAGTGTTCCCAGAGACATTTCAGAACCCCACAGATTGATCCAAATTGAGCACTAAGCTGACTGCCGTTCCGGCTCGATGGGCTCGGGCTCAGATGGCTCCACTTGAAAGACCTGGCTAACCGATAAATCCCGATAAAACTCCTCTTGGTGCAAGCGTACCTGCGATCGCGACGCCATCATCAGCAAGGCCCAAAACACAGTAGCCAAGCTTGCCTTCCCCGGATATAGCTCCTGCTGCAGGGCCACCAGAGCCTCAAAGGTCAAACAAGACGATGTTTGCCAAGCATCCGACAAAATCGGTTCGATGAGAGAAACCGTTTCGGCTAAATTTTCTGGGTGAGACAGCTGAGCAATGCTGGTGATGCGTTCTCCTTTGACGGCCTTGGGGCGAATCTTTTTCGGTCGGGCAGCTCGCTCTTGTACCGCCTGCTCCAGCACTTGAAACTGAGCGATAATTTCTTTCAGGGTAACCGGCCGGGTGCGCTGAATTCTGGCAACAGGGCGAGCCCTCAGTGTGTGCTCCAGTGGAATGCTGGGCAGTGGTTCCAATTCCCCTTCAAACGGGGCTTCTTCAAAATCCTCGTCCTCCTCCAGCTCGGCTTCTGCAATTGCCAGAGCTTTCAAATACACCAGCATAGAGGCGTACAAAAAGGCTTGACCGGATTCAGATAAATCTCGGGTGGTGGCGGTCGGAGCTAATTTCGCCAGAAAGCGATCGATCACGTCGATGACTTGCACATCCCACGGATCGATTTCCCCACGTTCGGCTAGGTCAATCAGAAGGGCGATCGCCTCTTCTGCGAGCGATGCTGCCAACTTACATTTCCATCACTGCAATCACCTTACTCGACGGATTTGGTTTGGGGGGTGATTCAGCCAGAGTTCGCCAGCTAATGTTGCCTAAATCTGAAGAATTTGTCGTGCGAAATAAGTAGTGAGTAGCGTATGGAGTATCGAAACCTTGGCGTCCATTAAACCTCATCGTCCATCGCCTTTCGCAAGGTACGAACAATGCATTAGCGAGAGAGTGCTTACAGAGTAAACAGTCTTGAGTTGCGCCGAGCTGCAATGGAAATAGTGGCGAACCGCTTGCCCTGAAGAGGTTTATGGGATGGGATTTACTCATCAGAGGAGTGAGGTGAGCAATGAATCGGTCGTATGCAAAGCGGTTGCTGGCCCTATGCGCGAGCGTCGCCCTGTTGGTTGTGAGTTTAGCCGCTGTAGAGCCAACGATTGTGGACCTAAAGTTTATGGGCCCAACAGCATCCGCTCAACCGGGCTTTAGAGCGCAGGTGGAACAGCTGGCCCAGCGATCGCCGCTCACCCCTGCCACCTATACCGTCTCGCTGCGGGATATGGCTTCGGGAGAGGTTGTGGCGGAACTGGGGGGAGACAACAGCATGGTGCCCGCCAGCACTCTAAAACTGGTGTCAACCAGCTTCACCATGAGTGAATTTCCCGGAGATCGCCGCTTCTCTACACAACTACTGCTCCCTCAACCAGCGCAGTCCGGCCTTGCCGACAGCCTGGTCTTGGTGGGGGGAGGGGACCCCACCCTTGGCAGTTCGCAAATTGACGGCAACCCAACGACCGAGAAAATTCTGGGGGAAATTGCCGCTGCTGTCAGAGCAGCTGGCATCACATCCGTTAACCGGTTAGTAGGAGATCTAAGCGCTCTGTCCCTCGAACCCATCCCGTGGTCGTGGACGTACGACGATTTTGGCAATTATTTTGGTGCTCCTGTTAGCGCCCTCAGCATTCACGACAATCTATACAAACTGACGTTTCAACCGGGACAGGTGGGACAATCGGCAGCGATTGCAGCGATCGACCCCGACTTAAGCTGGCTGACGTTCTACAACGAAATGAAAACCGACGCTCCGGGAACGGGGGATAACGGCTACGTCTTCGGGGTACCGGGCAGCCGCGATCGCTGGATTA
Source organism: Cyanobacteria bacterium J06642_12 (assembly GCA_039817825.1). Taxonomy (GTDB): domain Bacteria; phylum Cyanobacteriota; class Cyanobacteriia; order Thermostichales; family PCC-7336; genus PCC-7336. The sequence continues at coordinate 19,627 of JBCBVA010000025.1, forward strand.
AAGGCACGATTCCGGCAGGGGGAGCCTTCCCCATTTACGGTGCTCTTCCCGATCCTGCCGATGCATTTTTGCGGCTGCTGCAAGCCAAATTGCAAGCTCAAGGGATCTCGGTGAGCGAGATCGCCTTGCAAAACCAACCCATACAGCAGGCAGGGGGCAGTATCCTGTGGGAGCATCAATCCCCCACGGTCCGGGAGATGGTGAATTACACCAATCAGTCCAGCTTTAATCTGTATGCGGATGGATTGTTTGCTCTTGCAGTGCAGAAGCATGAAGGGGGTACGCCGGTGACCACGTGGAAGCAGGCGACAGACATAGAGACGGATTGGCTGAAGTCGCTGGGAGTTCCTACTAAAGGGTTGAGGCTGGAGGATGGCAGTGGATTGTCGCGACGCAATTTGGTGACGGCTGATGCGATGACAGCGTTGTTACGGAGCGATCGCCAGCAGTCATGGTGGCCGCAGTTTTGGGACGGGCTGATGGTGAGTAACGGGCGGGTGCGTCCAAATGGAGTGGCCAGGGGGAAGTCGGGGTTTATTGAGGGAGTGAGAACGCTGTCGGGGGTGATTCAAACTGCTAGCGATCGCGAAATGGCGTTCAGTATCCTGATCAACCATTACGATGGCAGCGTGGCTGAAGCCAATGCGTTTATCAGCGATGTCTTAGATTTGATGTGGCAACAGTTTTGATTTGGCAGCAGTACTGACAAGGCTCTACCCCGTACCCCTTTCATCAGGCAAGCCATGCCCCAACTCCATCAATTACCCAGAGCGCTGTTGGGATTTTTTCCAACTCCGGTGGTTAAACTCGCGCGTTTGTCTGCTCTTCTGGATGGTCCCGCGCTGTGGATGAAGCGGGATGACCAAACGGGATTGGCACTGGGGGGCAACAAAACCCGCAAACTGGAGTTTCTTATCGGAGCAGCCCTGGCAGCAGGGGCCGATACCGTGGTGACGGGAGGAGCGGCACAATCCAATCATTGCCGCCAAACAGCGGCGGCAGCGGCTTTATGTGGACTAGAGTGCCACCTAGCCTTAGGGGGGACTGCGCCAGCAGAGGCGAAGGGAAATCTCTTGATCGATCGCCTCTTTGACGCCCGCATTCACTGGTCGGGGGATGCCCGCAAAGGTGAAACCATTCCCAACATTTGTGCGGAGTTGGAACAAGCGGGTCACAAACCTTACGTCATCCCCTATGGTGGCTCGAACCCAATTGGGGCAGCAGGATTTGTGCAAGCACTGCACGAAATCAACCAACAGAGTCCAGGGCTATCAGAAGCGTTCACCCACGTGATTGTGGCATCCAGCTCTGGCGGTACTCAAGCAGGATTGATGGTAGGTAAAGCTCTGTACGGTGGGGATTTTGAGATTGTTGGGATCGCGATCGATAAGGAACTCGCAGCAAACAAGAAACTAACAGCAAACAAAGAACTAACTGGGGGGGCAACGTTCTCAGACTCTGTGCTGGATCTGGCGAATGAAACAGCGCGATACTTAGAGGTGGATCGATCGTTTTCCGATCGCGATCTCATTCTGCGGTCGGACTATGCCAGAGGTGGTTACGGGGTTGTGGGCGATTTGGAGCGGGAGGCGATTGCAACCGTTGCTCGACAGGAAGGCGTTCTGCTCGATCCGGTCTACACGGGGCGAGCGATGGGGGGCTTGCTCGACATGATTCGAACAGGGGAGTTGACGAAGGGCAATCGGGTTCTGTTTTGGCATACTGGCGGTGCTCCGGCGCTATTTGCGTATCCAGATGCGTTGCTCGCATAGTCGTTTTTCAGAAAGGCTGTTAGAGAATCTGCCGATGACAAAGTTTCGCTCAGACTCAGACAGCCATAGGGTGGCAAATGCACTTTGCGATGAATGCGGGAGCACGTACATGCGCTCCAGTTCTCCGATGCCAGAACTATGTCCTGAGTGTTCTCATCAGCTATACGGCTACGATCCGTGCAAGCACCAATTCGAAAGAGGACGGTGTATCTTCTGTGGCTGGGATGGCTCGGTCTCGGAATTCATCCTCACGTCCAAGCGAGGAAAGCTAAACTCAGACTGAAATCTAGAATGCGGCTGTAAGTGGGCTCAGTTTCGTAAACTGTCAAGAGTGGTGCATTCGGTGCATCATCACTCTGATTACTTTCACTTGATTTAGACGAGGCTCTTACCCCTTGCTCGCTACAGATACTGCTACCCAGGCCGCCGCACGCGTCAAATTTTTAGTCGAACCCACCTCTACTGCTTGGGTGGAGTTAGCGCTATCCAACCTGGACGAAATTCTGCTAGATCACTCCCACTGCGAGCGCAAAGCCGCCAGCGCCGCCCTCAATTTGATGTTTCGCTATCCCTCCTCTCAAAAGCTAGTCAAGATGCTGACGGCGATCGCCAAAGAGGAGTTGGAGCATTTCGAACAAGTCAATCGCTGGCTTGAAAAGCGTGGCGTCCCCCTAGCTCCCCTCAACGCTCCCCCCTACGGCGGTAAACTCAAAGCCCTCATCCGCCGTAACGAACCCGATCGGATGCTCGACTTCTTGCTAGTCAGCGGACTGATCGAAGCCCGCAGCCACGAGCGCCTCGGCCTGCTAGCCGAGCACATTCCCGATCCCGAATTGGCAGCCTTCTATCGTGGATTGATGGCCTCCGAGGCCCGTCACTACGGAGCCTATTGGGTACTCGCCGATACCTATTACGACCGGGAGCAGGTCACTCAACGCCTGGAAGAACTGGCAGCAGCAGAAAGCGAGATTTTGTCCACCCTACATCCCGAACCTCGAATTCACAGCTAGCAGGGTCGTAGCTTAATGCACCAGAAATATCGTCAGTTTTTGATTCGCGATTGGGAGCCTCGCGATCGCCAAGCCGCCGCCGATCTAATTGGCTCTGTGCTTGCCGAATATGGCCTGGGCTGGGAACCAGACGCCACCGATCGCGATGTGGTGGATGTAGAAACCTGCTATCACGCTACCGGAGGAGAATTCTGGGTGGTTGAAACCGCCGATCGCGTTGTCGGCACCGCCGCCTATTACCCCATCGAACGCGGAGAGAACGCCGTAGAACTGCGCAAAATGTATTTACACCCCGAAGCTCGCAGACAGGGGTTGGGCCGATACTTACTGTCCGTCGCTGAAGCAGCGATCGCCGCTAAGAACTTCAATGAAATCTGGCTGGAAACCGCAACCGTCTTGAAAGAAGCCTGCCAGCTATACGAACGCAACGGCTATCGCCCACCGAAAAGCAACGTGGGGCCAGACGTACAGCGGTGCGATCGAGTGTATGTCAAGTATTTGAGCGATCGGAATGGGGATTGAGAGGATTGTCTGTTTTGTCCTTTGTCATTAGAGGATTGCCTTTTGTCATTAGTCCTTTGTCATTAGTCCTTCGTCATTAGTGGCATTACCGAAGCATCCTCTTCTACCAATGACCAGTGACCAATGACTAATGACCAGTGATTAATGACCAATGCTCACCCCCTTATCTAGTCCCCCACCCCCCAAACCGCTCAATCAAGCACCACCTCTAGGCATTAACCACCCACAACTCTACTATCAGCTCTCTGCTCCCTACCCCGCGATTTTTCTTCAATAGAACCAGTTGAGGAGTCGCTCGCCGAGTTCAGAGGCACTGCCGACTATGACCACAGTTTTCCGCCCAAGTTCCTGTACGCATATCGCGAACACCCGTCACGTCAACGCCCCCTACTTCAGCAATCATTCCCCCCATGCAACTCTCTGCTCGCGTACATCTGCCCGCCCCCAAGACTCTCTGAGGAAGCCAGCCACAATCCTAGTGGGCGCAGCCGCACTGATCCTTTCCTTGGTACCCACCGGGACATTCAAGCTATCTGAAGCCGCTCCACTTGCCGCGATCGCCACAGGTGGTGCCATAGCGTGCCTGACTGCAGACAAACACGGTTCGGACAAACCCAACGCCGAACGCTAAACCTGAAAAAGGCAGCAGTTGAGCTGGAGGTCTACCGACCGGATTTGGCATTCAGGGGTTTACCCAAATCGACAGCCACGCGATGGGCACAGGCAAAGCCAGAAAACGCTACTGCATTTAATCCCTGACCGGGAAACGTGCTATCGCCCACGCAATAAAGGTTAGGCACAGACGTGCGATTGAAAGGCACCCCCAACAGGCCCAGCGGCGTTTTGCTGGGGATGGGGCCGTAGCTACCATTGATTCGCCCTAAAAACTTGCGATGGGTGCGAGGGGTGCCCACCTCCATCAGCTCAATGCGATCGCTCAGCCCCGGCCAAATGGCCTCCAACCGCTTGACCAGCAACATCGCATCCCGCTGCTTTTTCTCCTTGTACTCGCTGGAGGTTAACCCTTCCCAACAGGACATGCTGCTGGGGGTAAAGGTGTGGATGATATGACGATTGGGAGGTGCCAGCTCGGGATCGAGTAGCGTTGGAATCGACACGAAAATAGTGCCTTGCTCGTCCTCCATCCGCTGCCAATCTTCCAACAGAATGTGATGGCAATCGGCCTCGCCTCCAAGGGCTCCTGCCTCCACCCCCAGATGCAAGCTCAAGAAACTGGGAGACTGTTCGTAGCGCTGCTGCCAACTGCGTTCTTTGTTCGGCAGTTCTTCTGCTGGCAACAGTTTTTCGAAGGTATCCCAGCGAGTAGCGTTTGAAATGACTCGGCGGGCGCGAATCTCATCACCATTGGCTAGCTTCACCCCAACCGCCTTGCGCCCCTCCCTCAAAATTTGCGTAACCCGGGTACCGTAGCGGATTTCTCCCCCTTTCTCCTCCAGTCCCTCCACCATGACCTCGGCAATCTTGCCGACACCACCCTTGGGATAGTTGATACCGCCGTAGTGGCGATCGCTAAACACCATCCCGGCGTTAATCATCGGGGTGCGATCGGCCGGTACCACCGACCAGCAATAGCACTCCATATCGATGAAGTTCAGCAGTTGCTCGTTCTTGATGTACTTGCGTGCCACTTGACCCACATTCACCGGCAAATAGCGTGCCAAACCCAAGCAACTCAGGGGAGCCTGAACGAATACCCGCAGCAGGTACCCCAACTCCTCCAGAGACAGCAGTTCCATCGAATTAAGATAGTTGAACACCCGCCAAGCTTCGTCGTAGAACTTGCGAATGCCGTCTCGCTCTTCAGGAAAATATTCCGACAGCTCGTGAATAAATGCATCGTAGTCGCGATGAACTCTAGGCTTTAAGCCGTTGGGAAGGTGATATGCGATTTGAACGGGATCGGGAATCGTGTCGATGCGGCGATCGACCGCCGCTAGCGCTCGGGTCAACAGATTCGTTGTGCCTTTATCACCAAATCCAAAAATCATTGAGGCCCCCACATCAAACCGGTAGGTGCCCCCCTCCCCCGATCGCTCGAAATACCCAGCACTTCCACCTGGGATCAAATACTTCTCCAACATCAGCACCGAATAGCCTTTGGCGACAAGCTGCGTTGCCGTCGTCAATCCACCGATCCCAGAACCAATGACGATTGCGTCGTAGAAGCGGGAGGAGAGATATGTCTGGGGAGATGAAGGTGAGGAAACAGCTGTCATTGAACCACTGTTGCAGAGTCGATATCCTCACTCTATTACGTTCCCCCTCACTCTCTGTCACGCCCCCCACAGTCGTCAGGAGTTTTTTCTGTGCGCTCAACATTGCACTCGTCTATGGACTGACGTCAAGATATCGTAAAGCACTGAAGGAAGTATAGGAAAATTTACATCAATCCTGTTCTACTGAAACCCTTGCCGACAGGTAGGATGTCGCAACATGTACCGAGTTTTGTCCGTATTTTCATCCCCGTAAAAACAACTACGTAGGACGATGTCATCGCAAACAACCAATTAGGGCACGATAATTCACAACCTCTTGGGTCTTGGCGATTATGAGCACACAAAAGCACGCAATCTTCAAAAACAAGAGTTCGGAGTTTACACGGAGTTTTTTGGTGGCAAAGAGACGGGAATAAGGCGGGCGCAATGCTGGCGAACGTGCCACACTGAGTTTTTGTAATGTTCCCCTCCAATGAATGCCTACTCGATCGCAAATCAAATTATACGCTCAAGTAGCATCTTGGAATTCAAATGTATCGCGGCATGACAATGATGATCGATAAAGTTCAGTCTCCACTTATGTTGCTGAGGAAACGGGCCGGATTGAACCAGCAAGACTTAGCTCGACTGTTGGGAGTATCCCGAACCACGATTATGCGTTGGGAGACTGGTCGAGCAACTCCAAAGCTATCTCTGATTCAAGTAAAAGCCCTCTGTCGTAGTCTAGGCGTAACGGTTGAAGACCTACCGGATAACTTTGCGCCCCAACCTATTTCCAGTCATACAGACACATTGGGGGCTTCGCGCACGACCCTGTAGCAACAGTTCCGACTGGTTATCCATACAAGGACCCGTCAATCCATTACCTCGGTGCATCTGCCAACTGCCGATGCACCGTATTTGTTCTCGCTTATGGGGCACTCTAGGCTCTTGAAACTTGAAGGGGAACTTGAAACATCGGCCAAGGTCACAGCCCCTCCAAGCAAAAAAACAATGGGCGAGATACTTCTAACCACTATCTTCTAGCCAATAGCATTTCGACGGGGAGATTCGATCTCGATCTTCGCCTCGCCACACAAACACAGCATTAAGATTGAACGCCTCTCGCTCCCTTCTTCTGCTGTGGAAGAAGGGCCAGGATCAACAACAGTTTGTGAATCAACTGACGCGATACTGGTTGGTACGCTGCGGTGCAACTAAGCCTGCTTTCCCAGTTCTATGCAGTCAAAAGGGAGGCGAGATGGCTCTTCAGATTCTCTCCAGCACGAGTTGGATAGTTGAAAACTTAATTTAGAAATGTGTACTGGCTGGCTCTCCATGCAATAGATAGAGTGAATCAGGGGAATGTAGTGGCGTTGTTCCAATTTAGTGACTACCGCACACCTTCCCGATAGTTGATTCTGCAGTCGTTGTTTATTATCAGGGTCTACGGTTTTCCGAGAGTATGACTTTTCTTCCATCTCGACCGTCAGGCACCTTTATTAGTCTGCGAACAAAATTGTTGCTGACGTTCAGCATCGTTTTTTCGCTGCTTTTCGTTGGTGCTTGCTATCGTTCCTATCGCTTTTCAACCGAACGGGCGATCGCACGGCTGCGGCAAGACATGGAAGATACCCTGACGGGGGCAACCGCCGGGGTCAACGTGCAGGAACTATTGGCCTTGTACCGCGAAGGCGAACCGAATGACGAGCAATTTTCTGATGACGCACGCTACCACTCTCAATTGGCATGGTTAAAGCTGGTCAACAGTATCGAACCCCGTGCCTGGCTATACACATACTTACCAACATCCAATACTGCGACCCCGCGACGGGTTGGCTCCCCGGCCTCAGGTTACGAAGTAATTTTTCTGGTGGATTCCTGGTCGGATGTGGATGCCAACAAAGCCGCTAAATTTCTGGAACCGTATAGTGCCAGTGAATGGATGCAGGAAAGCTTAGAAGAGGGGGTATTGGTTCAGCGTCCCTACTCCTACAGCGATGCATGGGGCAGTTGGATCAGTGCCTACGCACCGCTGTTTGACGAAACCGGTCGAGTGGTTGCCGGAATGGGGATCGATATCGAGCTGGATTACGTTCAATCGTTGCGACGGGGAATCTTGCTTGAGACGCTGCAATGGTATGCCATTGCTTATGCTGTGCTGTTCGGTATTGTGTACTGGATTTCTGGGGTACTAACCAAAAATTTGACGTCCCTAACCCATTCGGCCCGCCTGATTGGCTCGGGGGATTACGACAGTGGAGTCAAACTAGATGCGTCTACCCGTTTTCCCGATGAAATGAATACCTTGGCCGAGGTAATGGAAGCCACACTCGACCAAATCCGTACAAGGGAACAACTGATTATTGAGGTCCAGCAAACTGAAGATGAAATGCGCCATGCGCTTGAGGAGGAACGCGAGTTAAACGAGCTGACATCTCGCTTTATTTCGATGGTATCTCACGAGTTGCGCACTCCTCTCACGGTGATCCGCACCTCTTCTGAGTTACTCGAACATTACGGTCAGCAGATTGCCACCGAGAAGCGCCAGGAGTACTACCATCGAATCCAAGGCGCCATCAAAACAATGGCTCAGCTGATTGAAGATGTCTTGGTTGCCGGTAAGGCAGAGGCTGGAAAGCTCAAGTTTCAACCCGTTCGGCTCGATGTGACCCAGTTTTGTCGAAACACCCTTGAAGAAATCCGGCTGGGTTTGCAGAAGGCTTGCACAATTACGTTTGAGTACCACGGGAGCGAAACGTTCGCCTGTCTCGATCCGAAGCTCCTACACATCATCCTAACCAATCTCATCTTCAATGCTGTTAAGTATTCAGGGGGCGACAAGCCAGTTAATCTGGAGGTTTTTTGGCTCAACGAACAAATTATTTTCGAAATTCGCGATCGCGGCATTGGCATTCCCATCACCGATCAGCCCCATATGTTCCAGACCTTCCACCGAGCCAGAAATGTGGGGACAATTCGCGGCACGGGGTTGGGGTTAGCAATCGTCAAGCATTGCGTGGACTACCACAAGGGCCAAATTACGTTCGTCAGTACGGAAGACGTGGGGACGACATTCGTGGTCAAACTCCCCGCCCATGCCCCCGTTCTCATTGAAGCCTGTACGACAACTTCTGCCGAAACCAGCTCAGGAGAAACTCTCACAACTGAATCGCGCGAATCAATCTCCGAAGGTGTTGGCTTGGAAGAAATCAATCTGGAAACGCCAAATGCTAGTGATGTTGAAGTGAAAACTGGTCCAGGGTAAGCCTGGGAAGCCGTCAGTTGAGTGGGAATGTCATCCAGGGTGCGAGCCGATCCAGATGAGATTGAGATTCGCTATCTATGCACGACAAGAGAATCAGCCGGAAAACAATCTCAAGCGAAAACAATCTCAAGCGAAATTGAAATAGCAACAGATGCATTCCGACACCACCGTATGGGCGATCGCCTAAAATTCACGTTTCCATCAGCCATTCACACTCCGCCAGCCATCACGAATAGAGACCCAGTTGTAGCGGGCAGTTCGGGGTAAAGTCGAAATACTGAAAACACAGAGCCGATACACAACCGTGGTGTTCCCCGACTTAACTCGCTTCACACGTTTGGCAGATGAAGGCAACTTCATTCCTGTCTATCGAGAATTTGTGGCCGATCTGGAAACACCAGTATCTGCGTGGTATCGCGTTTGTGCCGATCGCCCCTATAGCTTTTTGCTGGAATCGGTCGAAGGCGGAGAGCAAGTAGGTCGCTATAGTTTTTTGGGCTGCGATCCGCTGTGGGTGTTGGAAACTCGCGGAGATCGCACCACTCAGACATTCCGTGACGGTGCCACCCGGACGTTCGATGGAGACCCGTTCGATGCTCTGAGCACCTGTCTCGAACCGCTCAAGCCCGTTCATTTGCCCGAACTACCCACGAGTATTGCGGGGTTGGTGGGGTACTGGGGCTACGACCTGATGCGCTGGATCGAACCCAAGGTGCCGGTATTCCAACCGGAAGACGGTGATGCTCCGGATAGTTTGCTGATGCAGGTGGACAGCATCCTGATCTTCGACCAGGTAAAGCGCAAGATCCTGGTGATTACCTATGCCGATCTGCAACATGACTCTGTAGAGGATGCCTATCGCTCTGCCTGCGATCGCCTAGACACCATTGCCAGCAAACTAACTGCCCCACTAGCCACCGATCGCCTATCCCTCAATTGGCAGCTACCCAGTACCACTGATATTCCCTATCAAACCAGCATTAGCCGCGATCGCTTCTGCGAAATGGTGAGGCAGGGCAAGGAATACATCAAAGCAGGTGATATCTTTCAGGTGGTACTGTCTCAGCGGCTGACCACTCCATATTCTGGCGATCCGTTTACGCTGTTTCGAGCCCTACGCTTAATCAACCCCTCACCCTATATGGCCTACCTGCAATTGGGGGATATGCAGTTGATTGGCTCCAGTCCTGAAGTAATGGTGAAGCTAGATCGACTGGGAAATCGCTCCATTGCCGCTGTCCGTCCGATCGCCGGTACCCGTCCGCGCGGCAAGACAAAGGCCGAAGATGTTTCCTTGGCGGAAGAATTACTGGCGGACCCGAAGGAGCGGGCGGAGCACGTCATGCTGGTGGACTTGGGACGTAATGACTTAGGGCGGGTGTGCGATCGCGGCACGGTGTCGGTTGACGAGCTGATGATTATCGAGCGCTACAGCCACGTTATGCACATCGTCAGCAATGTGGTAGGTGAATTGCAGGCGGGTAAAAGTGCTTGGGATTTGCTGAAGGCAACATTTCCGGCAGGAACGGTTAGCGGTGCCCCCAAAATTCGCGCCATGCAGATTATTCACGAGTTGGAAGGGTTGCGTCGCGGCCCCTATTCAGGAGCCTACGGGTTCTACGATTTCACTGGACAACTGAATACAGCGATTACGATTCGTACGCTTGTAGTGCAAAACGGCCAGGTTTCTGTGCAGGCGGGGGCGGGTGTGGTGGCCGATTCCGAGCCTGAGAAGGAGTATCAGGAGACGTTGAATAAAGCTCGAGGGATGTTGGAGGCGATCGGCCTAGCTCTACAGAGCCAGGTAGAAAAACCTATCACCGAGGAAATACAGGCATAAGTTCTTGTGAGCCTATGATTTCCAAATCAGACATGATGGCGGTACTCATTGAGGCGTGCCCGTCATTTGAACCGGAGTGGAACCGTTTTTGCAATGAATGGCAGGATGACAAAAACCCACCACTCTATGTTTCTCTAGGTGATTTCGCTCGTCACTTAATTGGCCGACTGAACTCTGGCAACACAAAGAGCTTTCCTGATGTCTTTGATGCTATCGAGCGGCTGCATCTTGATGGTGATGAATACGTTCGTAAGGCAGCCACAATAGGAATACTTGAGAATATTCAGAATATCACTATTAATTCAAAGGCCGATCCCCAACAATTTCACCCATTCCTTCAGCCTGAAAGTAGACGGTGGTGGGATAAGCTTTACGACGTTTGGAACACCGGAAAACCTCTTACGGAAGACTGATTTCTAACAAAACAATCTAGGCAGGAGGACAGGCAACCTACAATCCTAATCTGACTGATTCATGTGCGGCTCAGGTCGGCCAACTTCATGCGCACGCCAAATCGCCGCATAGCAACCGTTCTTGAAGTTCGGGCTCGTCATCACCTGCATATACTTCCAACACAGCATCAGCAGGAGCTTCAAACATCAATCGCTGACCGGGGAATACCACCCGCTCTAGTTCTGCAGAACATTCAGTCAAACGCACTACTTGAATGCGATCGCTAGCATTCACGTAAACGCACAGGGTTTCAGCCGCTAACTCGGCGATCGGAGGTACGAGAGTGACAGACACGACAAAGACTCCTGCAGGAAAGCAAACGTTAATAGGGTGCCCAGAGATCGGAGCAAAACGATGTGATTAAACACGTAGACTAGCTCTTTGGCCCTACGTGAATCTAACTGAATTCGGGGCCAAAAACCTGTTATTTTGCTCACTCACAGTAACGGGGATCGCTCAGGTAGGTTGCCAGAAGCCAGTATCGACAGTGGTTCGAACCGTTCGTTTCTTTTCTTCTGTCAGGTCGACCGGACAATCGTTCAAATCTCCACCACCGCACTCAGTCAAGCTGCCGATTCGCACTAGAGTAGAGTCTGTAGTGTTTTCCGTTCGATCCCATGTCAACCCCTGCAATCCCCGTTGTCGTGAATGGAGCCACCGGCAAGATGGGTCGGGCAGTGATTAAGGCGGTCAAGGATGCCGAAGATATGGAGTTGCTGGGAGCTGTCGATCGCGCCCATTTTGGAGACGATGTGGGCGAAGTTGCCGGAATTGGCCCGGTAGAAATTCCCGTTACCAACAACCTTGAAGTGTTGATGGCGGAACTAGCCCAAAATCCCACTCTTGGGGTGATGGTGGACTTTACCCATCCCGACTCGGTGTACGAAAACATCCGCACCGCGATCGCCTACGGAGTGCGTCCAGTCGTGGGCACCACTGGACTAAGCCCAGAACAGATTGCCAACCTAACCGAATTTGCCGACAAGGCCAGCACGGGCTGCCTAATTGCCCCGAACTTCTCCATCGGCACTATTCTTCAGCAGCAAATGGCGGTGCAAGCCTCCAAATATTTCGATCACGTTGAAATCATCGAGCTGCACCACAACCAGAAGGCCGATGCCCCCAGCGGTACCGCCATCAAAACAGCGGAGATGCTGAGCGAGTTGGGCAAAACCTTTAACCCGGCTGAAGTGAACGAGAAAGAGACAATCTCGGGAGCGAGAGGTGGTGTGTGTGGCGAGAACGTGCGAGTCCACAGCATTCGTCTTCCTGGTTTAATCGCCCACCAGGAAGTCATTTTTGGTGGATTGGGTCAGATCCTGACCATCCGTCACGACACCAGCGATCGCGTTGCCTACATGCCCGGTGTCCTACTAGGCATCCGCAAGATTGTCCAGCTCAAGTCTCTGGTCTACGGTCTGGAAAAACTGCTCTAAGTCTGCAGGATTCCGAAAGAACCCCACATTCGTTTCACTCTCGCTTGCATCCATGCCCACTATCACAGCCAACGGTCAAATCTTTGAATGCGATCGCGGAGCCAACTTGCGTTCCGTACTCCTGAAGCATGGTGTCCCCGTTCACAACCCCGGAGCGACCATCATCAACTGCCGGGGAATTGGAAGTTGCGGCACCTGTGCTGTCCGCATTGAAGGAAATGTGTCTGCTGTCAACTGGCGAGATCGCGCGCGACGCTCTCTGCCTCCACACAACCCTGACCGAGATTTGCGACTGGCCTGTCAAACTCGGGTACTGAGAGATATCTCCGTCACGAAGTTCAACGGTTTCTGGGGACATAAAAACGAGCAAGTGTTCTAAACAATTGCACTGAAGGGTGAGAGGGATGAAAAAATTGTTGGTGTTCACCGATCTAGATGCCACGCTGGTGGACCACCAAACCTACAGCTACGAAGCCGCTTTACCTGCGATCGCCCGTCTCAAACAACTGGACTACCCGATAATTTTCAACTCCAGCAAAACCATTGCCGAACAGCAGCATTTGCGTGCCGAGCTAGACATTCAAACACCGTTCATTGTGGAGAACGGGGCCGCAGTGGTCATTCCCCCCGGAACTCTGGACATTACTGATGATGCCGAGGCCCACACCGAGATTTTTGGCTCGCCATATAAGACAATCGTCGAGACATTGGCGAATCTGCGCCAGCAATATGGCTACCAATTCAGAGGATTTTCCGATCTCGATGCAACAGAGCTGGCCGAAATAACAGGACTCCCGCTGGAAGGGGCGATCGCGGCTAAGCAGCGACAGGGGACTGAACCCTTGCTATGGGAGGATGACGAATCGCGGTACGAAGACTTCGTGGGCAAACTAGCCGCCAGTCAGCTGACGACAACGCGAGGGGGACGCTTCCGCCACGTTATGTCCAACACCAATAAGGGAAAAGCCCTCGACTGGTTGGCAGCCCACTACTGCAACACATACCCCGACGCCGATTGGACTGTAGTGGCGCTGGGGGATAGTCCCAACGACCTGGAAATGCTGCGAGTAGCCGATATCGGCGTATTGATTCCCAATCCCCATCGGCCACCATTCGAGGCCACGGGCATCAGCCAGCTCGTGCACCCTCAGTCCATTGGACCTGCGGGATGGGCGGAGGCAATCGCTACAATTCTGGGCAATCATTGAACCCACTGGCTCCGAGCAGCTCTCTTTTACAGATATCTGTATCTGAGAACATCCAGCAGCCTCACCAATCCACGCTAATCTAAGGTGTTTTGCACACCGGACGAAATATGGCCGACTTCTTTCAACACGGTGCGATCGCCACGCTGCACAGGTTAGCCGACCGTTCCGTCGATGAATTGGAAGCTGACATTCTCAGATTCACCCGCAAACGTAAGCTGGGCCTGATTTTACCCGCCCTGTATTCAGAGCTAGAATCCGATGCTTTGGCCAACATTGTCCACGAGCTGAAAGATGTTCCGTATCTGTCTGAAATTGTTATCGGTCTGGACTGTGCCGATCGCGATCAGTGGCTGCACGCCAAACACTATTTCTCAAAACTACCCCAGCACCACCGCATCCTATGGAATGACGGCCCCCGCCTGCAAGCCCTCGATCGAGCCTTAGCAGAGTTAAACCTAGCCCCTCAAGAACGTGGAAAAGGACGCAATGTTTGGTACTGCTTAGGCTACATGATGGCCTCTCAGCGCAGCGATGCCCTAGCCCTGCACGATTGCGACATCACCACCTACAATCGCAGCTTGCTGGCTCGTCTCCTCTATCCGGTAGCAAACCCCAATTTCGACTACCGATTTTGCAAGGGCTATTACGCCCGAGTCAGCGACGGTCGCCTCAAAGGACGAGTGACCCGATTGCTCATTACCCCCCTGCTACGAGCCATGAAAATGACCTTGGGGTCAACAGAGTACTTGGAATACCTTGATAGCTTCCGCTATCCCTTATCGGGAGAATTTGCCCTGATGGCTCACGTCATTCCTGGCCTGCGCATTCCCAGCGACTGGGGCTTAGAAGTCGGTGTACTGTCTGAAATTCAGCGCAACCACGCCCCCCATCGCATTTGCCAAGCGGAAATCCTGGATATCTACGATCACAAACACAAAGCCCTCTCCGAACAGGATCGCACCGCTGGTCTAGCCCGCATGAGCATCGATATCACCAAAGCCCTGTATCGAAAACTGGCCATTCAGGGACACATCCTCACCCGCGAAACCTTCCGCACCATCAAAGCCACCTATTATCGCGTTGCCCTCGACATGATCGCCGTGTTTCAAAACGATGCGATCGTCAATGCATTGGAATTCGATCGCCATGCCGAAGAGCTAGCCGTCGAGCTATTCGCTGAAAACATCGTGGTAGCTGGCGAAGCCTTCCTTGCCAACCCCATGGAAACCCCTTTCATCCCCTGCTGGGAGCGCATCCAAAGTGCATTCCCCAATTTCCTAGATAGCTTCATCGAAGCTGTGGAACTGGATAATGCCGAGGACTAATGCGTTGCCGAAGAGCGGCATTCCCGAAGGTCAGCCTGACAGGTATCCGCTAGAGGCTAGTGAGTGACACCGCACAGATTACTCAGCCAGATAGACTGATATGCCTTAAGGGTCAGCTCCGCTTGCCCCTCCTCAATTGTCGAGCCCCCAATCAGGTCAAACCAGGGGTCGGTGACAATCAGATTCAGCTCCCGCAGTTGTACTTTTTGGGTGCGGGCAGTCAGGTTATGGATGGAAAAGATACTCTGTTCGCGGTGCTTGCTCTGCCGCCAGAAGGCAAACAGCGCTCGCTTTATATGCAACGTGTATTGGGTGGCATTGGGATGAAAGGCCGGTTGCTGGCGACGAATTTGGATCAGGCGAGATAGTTCTTTAAATACGATCGCCTGGGGAGATTTAGGATCGGCTAGTAATCCGTTCAGATGCTCAAGATCCCACTGATAGCGATTAATGGAACGGTTACGACCGGTTTGTTCCAAACCTTTGCGATCGTTGGGAGTGGCGAGAAAGCTATGGATGTAAAACGCCGGAATGCCCTCCAGCGACATCATGATGGTCTGGGAGCACAAGAACCGCTGAATTTGCCACTTGTCTTCCCCCTTGGCCGTCCCCTTCATGGCATCAAACAAAGAGATATTGATTTCGTAGGGACTTTCAGACCCATCAGCCCGCGCCCGCATGCTGATTTCGCCGCCAAACTCCTTCATACACCGCAAGAACGTCCGGTATTCATCCTCATCCAGTAACCCCTCCGTCGGTCGCATCCCAATGCCATCGTGGGAGGCTGTGAAATTGAGATAGGCGCACCCCAATGGCGCGGGGGGCATGCTCATCATCCAGGTTTTGAGGTGATCGGAGCGCCCTTGCAACAGGGCATTCACCAATAATGGCGGCAGGCTGAAATTATAGATGACGTGAGCTTCGTTGCAGTTGCCAAAATAGGTGAGGTTTTCGCGATTGGGGACGTTGGTCTCCGTAATCAATACGGCTTCGGGACTAACCATATACAGCACTTCCCGAATGAGTTTGACGATCGCGTGGGTTTTGGGGTGATGAATGCAGGGGGTGCCAACATCTTTCCATAGGTAGCCAATAGCATCGAGCCGGAAAATTCGCGTTCCTTTGTCTAAATACAGCAGAACGATCTTCAAATACTCCAACAGCACATCGGGATTAGCAAAATTGACATCAACCTGATCGTGGCTAAAGGTGGCCCACACATGCTGCATTCCCTGAGGTGTTTCCACCGGACACAGCAGAGAACTGTTACGGGGGCGGGTGACGGATGACAGATCCGTCTTGGGATCTGTGGGGATAAAGTAATCACAGCCAGGTTTTTCCCCCTGTGTAAACTGCTTGAACCATAGGCTCTGACTGGAAATGTGATTGACCACCAAGTCAGACATCAGGTCAAACTGTTGGGAAATGTGCTGGATATCGTCCCAGTCACCGAGTTCCGTGTTGACCTGGGTATAGTCAATCACGGCGAATCCATCGTCCGAGCTGTAGGGAAAAAAGGGCAAGATGTGAACGGCTGAGACGGTTCCAACCAAGTGTTCGCTCAAAAATACGTTCAGCACCTGAAGGGGAGTGCGCTTGCCATTGGTGAGGCTGTCTCCGTAGGTAATCAGCAACACATCCGACTGATTCCACTTGGACTTTTGCTGGCGAGCTTCATTGTTAATGTACGGCCCCAGCAAGGTTGAGATGCGCTCGCACAGGCGATCGATATCAACCCCCAAATCGGCATACACCGAATTCACTAGAGGTTTGACCCAGTTTTTGAAGTACTGGGCAGAGTCGAACGGTAAGGTCTCGGTCATGGGTTTTCGATCGCGCGGTGCAACTGGCTGAGACATAGAAAGGCCCCGTTTGAGCCAAACATCCCCAGCAGCTTACGTGAATGAAATCAACGGATGGGCAAGGAGTCTATTAAGGTGTGGCGATCGCCATTCAACGCAAAGGGCATAATCGAAAAAGGTGCGTCACAGGCTGCATCAAGCTTGACAGTCAGGATTGAGTCAAACGACCAAGATTGGGAGCAATATTGCGTTTGCCACATCGCTCAGTTCGGGCCAGCCACCCAGCAAATGCCTAGAAAGCATTCTTTGTCGCGTCAGGGTGGGAACCTCTCCAGAGGTCTTGCTCTTAACGCAAGATACACACCCAAAATTCGCCTGCATCGTTGAATGCAAAGAGGATCGATGACACTTCTGCACGGGCACTCTAGCAATACGGGATGGTAATTTCGGCGATTGAGTTCTGGTTAGTTTTATCTGCTATCCGAGCACTAGGACACCAGCTCCGGTTACGTCCATTCCCCAATTCACTCACATCTCCAGAAGCATCATGAACCCGCAGATCAATCGTCAAATCAATATTCTGCTCAGGGCCTGCGGAAACGAGCAACCAACCGCATTCGCCTTCGATAAGGAACACCTGGAAACCTATCGAGAAGGCCCCTACAAAGTCTCCAAACTAACCGCAGAGTGGGGAAGTGCGTTGTTTTGCATTAGCCATAACGGCCAGGTGGTGTATTTCAGCGGCGATCGCCACCAAGACACATCAGTTTCAGGAGATTGGCAGGATTGGCTATCGGATAAAATTACTGAACTTTAACCATTAGCTCTGCGGACAAACCGAATTCGGGTTGTACAGAACTCTGCCGTTATCCCCACAACCATCAGCAGAACGTGGCCTTTTGTCAGAGGTCAGTTCAATGGAACGACTGAAGCGAAATAATCCCCTTTCAGCACGATGACAGCATTAGGGTTGCAGTCTCTTGCGCCCTTCCCCAACATTGGGAGAAGGGCTGGGGATGAGCGATTATCTTGCCTAAGTCAAGCCTTAAGTGGTGGTGGAGCAATCCCGCCAAGGT
>JBCBVA010000026.1:0-35975 GCA_039817825.1 Cyanobacteria bacterium J06642_12
ATGGATTGAAAGAATCTTAAGAAAATACGATCGCTAAAATCTGTTGCCAGGCAAGGAATCTACGTACTGGCTAGCACAAACGCTTGAGTTTTGGCCACCTTCTTTATTGTTGCTTTACTTTCTGCTGCCATATTCTTTACGTGAACGACACAAAAGTACGTCTGCCGTAAGTTGATAGGCATTACCTTGTTTCAGCTTTATCGCTGATTGTTGAAGTCAAGCATGGCTGAGCGAATCACACACAACGCAAGATCTTTTCTGATGATTGATATCAGGTGATTGATAAGTGGGTAGTGTTCGCAGGTAAGGGCAAGTCGGGATAGACAAGTGCTTCCTAGATCGTTATCGATCTCCAGTATCCGATGAGTGGATGCTTGCGCTAATTGTCAAATCGTCCCCGACGGTGATGTACGAGTGTGTTTGTTCTTGACGCTACTTCTCACCTGTTTATGCTTTTCGAATTAGAACGACCGTATCGTCCTGAATGGCTGTCATCCGTTGCGAGTGTTGATGCACGGCTCTTTGTAGATGAAACAGGGGTGAACCTGCAGAGATTGGCAGGTTACTGACTGTTTGTCTGGTGGCGAGCGTCCAGATTTGTACGCAAGTCGCGTTGTGCTCACAGCACTTTGCATTGTTAACGCTTAGCACTGCTTTCAGCGGGGATATCCGGCTCCACACGTCAAACGAGCAGGTGGTCCGGTCCCTCCAAACGCAGAGTAATTCGATATTCACGTAGCCAAAGGATTGACTCATGAACGCCTATGCTCCAATAGACGGGCAGGATACTGCTGTTGCACCGACTTCCCCCGTCACTATTCAGGAACAAGGGTTCTTGCCGACGAGCCGAGCTAACAGTCTCATTTTTGTCGATTCTTCAGTTGAGAACGCCGAACAGTTAATCGCTGGAGTTAGCCAAGATGCCAAGGTTATCTATCTAGATAGTTCGAAGGATGGCATTTCGTCCATCACTGCCGCCTTATCGCAATACAAAGACGTGGAGAGCGTCCACATCCTGTCGCATGGCGACACCGATAGCGTTCAGCTAGGGTCGTCCGAGCTGTCTTCCGAAACTGTTGATAACTATCAAGGTCAGCTCAATAACTGGCGCTCCTCACTAACGGGTAGTGCTGACATTTTGTTCTACGGCTGCAATATTGCGGACAGCTCGGATGGCTTAGGGTTAGTCAACCAGCTCAGCCAGTACACGGGTGCAGATATCGCAGCATCAACGGATCTAACTGGCAGTTCAGCGCTGGGCGGTGATTGGGATCTGGAATACGCTACGGGCGATATTGAGGCCAAAACCCCTTTCAGCGCCAAAGCAACCAGTTCTTACGACTCAGTGCTTAAGAACTTTAGCCACGATTTCAACGGCGGCCTATCGGGTAAGTTCAGAGTTCAGTCGAAGACGAAGCACGGTGTCAATGTTGTCAGCAACCCTAGAGGTTCTGGAAAGGCTGTCCGGTTCGACCTGCGCCGAGGGGATCCCAAAGTTTCCAACAGTTTCCGCTCGGAGCTGGTTCCCAAAGTGAATGACACGAAGTTTGGACAAACATATACCTACGAGTTTCGCACCTATATACCGAATGACTGGAAAAGTGACAATTCTAGCGAAACGATTTTTCAGTGGCATAGCAAGCCGAATAAAGGTGAATCGTACAATCGTCCTCCAGTTGCTCTCAGCGTACAAGGCGGAAAATACTCTTTGAAAATTCGGTCCGCATCGGATCGCAATACAAATACTAAAAAGAAAGGCACGTTCAAAGAATCGACTCCGTGGACTGGGACTCTCAAGAAAGGCCAGTGGGTGAGCTGGAGAGTCCAAGCAAAGTGGAGCTATAACAGTAATGGTCAGTTCAAGATGTGGCAGAATGGCCGCCAGGTGTTGAATTTCAACGGAGCGAATACGTATAACGACCCAAGCGCTCCTTTCGTGAAGTTCGGTATCTACAAACCTGACTGGAAAGGAAATCCGGGCAAATCGAGTTCGTCTCGTCGCGTGTTGTACTTCGACGACTTCAAGTTTAGTCAAGGCGCCAGATCGTCATCTGCATCCTTGGCCCCAGAGCCCGATCCTACTCCGTCTTCCCCGGCTTCCAGCTCGAAGAGCAATAACTCCTCCAGCGGTGGCGGATACGAGAAGGTCTTCCAGGCGGAGAGCGCGCGTCGTTCGGGCAGCATTACCCTCCATAAAGGTCGCGGCGCTCAGGGTAGATATGCTGACTTCCAGAAGAACTCGGGCGAATGGATCGAGTGGGATGTCTACGTTGATTCCTCGGGTAACTACGACCTCGATTGGCAATATGCTCTGGGTAGCGGCAGCCGCCCGCTCCAGCTTTCGGTCAATGGCTCAGTTAAAGACAGTTCTTTGGACTTCAACAATACTGGCGGCTGGTCGAACTGGAAGACCAGTAGCAAGAACGGCATTTACCTCAGGCAAGGAAACAACAAGATCCGATTGAGGGCGAACGGTTCTTCAGGCGCAAACTTTGACTACCTGAAAGTTAAGTCTGCTTAACGGCCCCCTGCTCCTCAGTTATGGAGAGTTTCCTGGCCACTTTTCCTCGAAAATCGAGGATTTGAGCGGTCTCCACACAGACCGTACAGCAGATTGCCATAGCGGCTTGAATCCGGCACATCGCAGCTCATCGATAAGCGACTCCCTGGCAGCTAATGTTGGGGAGTCGTTTGTATTTCCGAGCGCCCAGTCCCCCTGCCCCCATCTCTATAGTTGAAATGCTTGAGACGATCTCAGTGCGGCAAAGCACCGTTAAACAATACGAGATTATGTGCTGCTTGGTGAGTGTGTTGGTTGTTAATTGCGCATTGCAGAATGCCAGTACTGCTCTATCTATGTTCGGTTCCCAACGATTCCCATAGACCATCTGATGGGTTTGATACCATAGCATCGACGATGGTAGCGAGCTACATCTTCAGAGTGAACCTATACTGCGACGCCACTGTACTGCAACGTTAGAGCAATGTTGGCTGCTAACTGTAGCAACATAATTAGGACTCGATCGCCATGCGACTCGTATGTCCTTATTGATAACGTTCACGGTAGGTCAGCCACTCCAGTTGCGTTGTTTGCGCCTTTGAAGCCAGCAACCCAGCTCGAAGCGGCCCGTTGAGTGTGGTTCGCATCCAGTTTGATAGACCATGCGACGGTTCCTAAGATAAAGACAAGATCCACAGTGCAGATTCCTTGCATGCCTCCACTCATCCAGTCTGTCCCGCATGTTTGCGGTCTGGATGTCAGGGTAGGAGATTGTCTTAGATGCGAGATTAGCGTGACGGGATCGGACGTCCGACACCGCTTTTCTTCTTCCCAGACGTTTCGTTGATGGTGTTCAGTCAGTGTTCGGACAAGTATCTAGAGGTGCGAACGTCTCCACAGTTCGCAATATCGTGCAAACTCTGCGGTGGCCCCTCACCCTCACCGCGAGCGTGGGCGTGGCGATCGCCCTTCAAAGTACCGGGCTTGCTAATCCAGGTTCTCTTGCCAACCCAGAATCTCTTGCCAATCTAGAGTCAACCAGGGCAGATATCGATCCCTTTCGCACCGGAGCCGATGCGCGCGATATGGCACCGGAAATTGCTCGGGCCATGAATACGTTTTTCTGTCGCGGAGATTATGTCGCTTTGGAGCAGCAATTAGAAGCTGCGAGATCGGTTGCCCCCGAAGAACCCATGGTCTACGTCGCCTACTCCGCCTTGGCCTACATGAATGAAGACTACGACACCATTCGGGAGATGACCGGACTCACACTAGATGCGGCAGCGGGCATCAAGGATGAGGATCCCCTTCGCAGTCACCTCTATACCGGCGTAGGCAACGGCATGAGAGCAGCCACAATCGTCGTTAACGAAGGCATTGCCGTCGGCCTACCGCAAGCCTTACCCAGCATCAACACGATGTTTTCCGAATTTCGCACCGCCCAGAACATGGCCCCGGATGATTCAGAAGTCAATTTCTTTGTGGGATTCATTGACCTGATGATGACTCGCCACGATCGCGCCCTCACGCAATTCCAAACCGCCAGCTCCCCCCAGCACATGGCCGATTGGGGACAGGCACTCACCTATCGAGATATGGGTCAGTATGAAGAAGGGTTAGCGGCGATCGAGCGGGCTCTGAGTAGTAGCTGCGAGCACCCCGAACATTACTATCTGCAAGCCCAATTGCTACGTAAGCTCAATCGCTATGAAGACAGCGTTGCCGCGTTCGATCGCTCCCTCGCCAGTGCCGATATGATGCCGGAGGGTCTGGTCAGCCAAATCAGCCGCGAGCGGGAACGCACCTACAACCGCCTACAAGCTGCACGCAGAGAAACCGCTAGCGCACAGCAATAAACTGGACATAAATAGACTGGCTTGGCAACTACCGGGACAGTCCTTCTACAGTCAATCGACCGTTCAACATAAACCGACCGCTCGCACCTGTTACCCATGACTGTTTTGGTATCGGCAGTGCTCCCGATTGTTCTGGTAGCGCTGGCTGGCCTGGGGGTGGGGTATGCGTTCAATCCAGATTTGCAGACTCTGGCTCGGGTCAACATCTATGCGATGTTGCCTGCACTTGTGCTGACCAGTCTAGGCAGCACTACCCTAGCGTTAGGCTCGGCGATCGTGATCGTTGTTGCATTCTTACTCAATACAGCTTTGCTCTATCTGCTTGCGAGTGGATTGGGGCGGGTGTTCAAACTGGGGGCGGAGGTGCGCAAGAGCCTGATTGCCACTACCTTATTTTCCAATGTTGGCAACATGGGACTGCCGTTTGTTCTGTTTTCATTGGGAGATGCGGGACTGGAGCGAGCAGTGGTATATCTGGTGGCCTCAAGTCTGACAATATCGACGGTATTTCCCGTCGCCCTCAAAGGGACTGGAGTGTGGCACGGAGTGCGATTTACGTTACGGCTACCTGTGTTCTGGGCCGCACTGGCGGGGATAGAATTGCAAGCGGGTTTGGGACCGTTGCCACCCGCGATCGAACGAGGGGCAATGCTATTAGGAGATGGGGCGATTCCGACGGCGTTGCTCACTCTGGGCATTCAGCTTGCTCGCACGCCACTGGTCTTTGGTGTTTACGAACTTTTCGCTGCCCTATTGCGCCTCACAGTTGCCCCCTCTATGGCATATGGCATTGGCCGTTGTCTAGGTCTGGAGGGATTGGATTTGCAAGTGTTGGTACTGCAGGCTGCCATGCCCGTTGCGGTCAACTCGTTGATTTGGGTGACGGAGCTGGGAGGCGATCGCGTGCGTGTCGCCAGAACCATTGTGCTCTCTACGCTATTGAGCTTTGCAACTTTGCCGCTCGTCTTGTGGCTCGTAACTCGATGAGGTTCGTGGCCGCAGGACCGTAAGAGTGAAGCTAGCGGTTGAGTAGATTGGAAGTACGTAGCTCTATCAAGCACCACTATGGCGTCTCCTCAGTTGCCGATTTACTGTGATTGCAACGCCACTACACCGATTGACCCGCTGGTGTTGGATGCCATGCTGCCGTATTTTGGAGGGCGCTTTGGGAACCCCTCCAGTGGCTCTCACGTTTACGGTTGGACTGCTCAAGCAGCCGTCGATCGCGCCCGTACCACCATTGCCTCTGCTATTAATGCTGACCCCAGCGAAATTGTCTTTACCAGCGGAGCCACCGAAGCCAATAATCTCGCCATCAAAGGCATTGCGGAAACATCCCTGTCCGTTGGCAGACACATCATCACCGTAGCCACCGAGCACAACGCCGTCCTCGCTCCTCTGAACTATCTAGCAACTTTGGGGTTTGACGTGACGGTGTTGCCCGTCCAACCTGATGGTCGTCTGCATCTAGACACACTGGCGCAGGCGATCGGGCAAGACACGATTTTGGTGTCAGTGATGGCTGCCAATAACGAAATTGGAGTCCTGCAGCCGTTGGCAGATATCTCGACCATCCTCAGGGACAAACAGGAGGAGTTCGGACGCAAAATTCCATTCCATACCGATGCAGCCCAAGCCCTGGGCAAAATTCCCCTCGATGTTGAAGCCCTTGGCCTCGATTTGGTCTCCCTGACCGCTCACAAGCTCTACGGCCCCAAAGGAGTGGGAGCCCTCTACATTCGTCGTCGCAATCCTCGCATCACCCTGGCTACACAACTACATGGCGGCGGTCAAGAACGCGATCGCCGCTCCGGTACTCTCAATCCACCCCTCATCGTCGGATTCGCTACAGCGGTTGAACTCGGACTGGAACGCATGCGGGAAGACACTGCCAAGTTGTCAGCCCTGCGCGATCGCCTCTGGGAAACTCTGTCTGGGCAACTCCCCAATATCTATCTCAATGGCCCCACATCCCCTCGTTTGTTCAATAATCTCAACGTCAGCATTGCCGGAGTGAACAGCTCTGCCCTCATGCTGGGTATTCGCAACACAGTAGCGGTTTCCACTGGCTCCGCCTGCAGTTCCGCTAACTCCAAACCCTCCCACGTTCTCACGGCTCTAGGGCGATCTCCCGAACTCGCTAAAGCCTCGCTGCGGTTCGGCTTGGGTCGAAACATGACTGTAGACAATATCGATGAAATAGCGACATGCGTAGTGGATACCGTGCAAACCTTACGCAACAGTAGGTCTGTAACTCCTACCTAGTCAGCCTCACACCTAGCCAGCCTCACAGGGGGTCAGATAGACGTTTCCAGAGAATCAGCCCATCTTCTTCCGGGTTGCTGTAGTACCGCTTTCGTCGTCCCACCGACTTAAATCCCAAACTGTCGTAGAGGGCGATCGCCCCATAATTCGACGCTCTTACTTCCAGCGTCGCCCATTCCAACTGCTGCTCTACTGCAATCTGTAAAAGTCGCTCGATCGACAGACGTCCAATTCCCTGCCGTCGATAGCTTGGATGGACGCCCAATGTAATGATGTGGGCCTCTGCTCCAATGGTCCATAGGGCGGCGAAACCGACCAGTGCTGGAGGAGAACTGTCTGACCAGGCACCGATAACATACGAACTCGGGAGATCGGGATTGGCAAGATCTCTGGGGGACCGCCTAAGCTCCACCTCCAGCCCGTCTCGCGTCCAAGCTCCCAAACACAGCGATTCCAATTGCGCCAATGCATCCAGATGTTCTGGCCCTAACTGCAATAGGCGAATGGTCCCCAGCACGTCAATTCTCCTTCAGCAGAGCCATTCCCCCACTCTCTCCTGCAATTGCACGATTCAATCACCGCCTAATTAACAATTGGCATGTCTTGCATACAATGAAACGTGCGCTTTCATCAATCGTTCCGAGTGACATTCACGACAGCGATTGGGTAGCGATTCTATCCTCAACCCTTTACTTGCTCCAGCGGAGACTCAAGCATGAGCCAAGCCACTCACGACGTCATTCAACAACAGATCGGCGACAACAAAGTCATGATCTACATGAAAGGCACCCCCGAATTTCCCCAATGTGGGTTTTCCGCCGCCACCATTCAGGTGTTCCAGCGCATGGGTTATCCCTACAAAACCGTGAATGTATTGGATGACAGCGACATCCGCCAGGGCATCAAGAGCTTTTCCAATTGGCCCACTATCCCTCAAGTGTATGTGGACGGCGAATTCATCGGCGGATGCGACATCACTCTCGAAATGTACCAACGAGGGGAACTGGAACCCCTGGTGAAAGCCGCTGTAGAAGGGGCAACCGCATAACGTAGTACTACAGCATCAAGTCTGGATCGAGTCTCAAGCCTGGATCCAGATTTTGAGCCTCTTAAAGGGGAAGCATCCTGCCAACCTCGATGCATTCTTTCCCGCCCAGCTTCACAATTTGCAACTACCGCGAGGGAAACGCTAACCCCTCCGTGCTTTAAAATCGGGGTTAGCTTTCTTAAGTTTTTACAAACGTCAGACGAGTTTAGATTTAGCAATGACAAATTCTGTATCCGCCCCTCCTGCTATGGGCGACCGCCTGTTGCGCGCAGCCCGTGGCGAAGCTGTTGACCGTCCCCCCGTGTGGATGATGCGTCAAGCGGGTCGCTATATGGCGGAATATCGCGTGTTGCGGGATAAGTACAGCTTCAAAGAGCGTTGCGAGAATCCCGATCTGGCGGTTGAAATTTCTCTCCAGCCCTTCCGTGCCTTCCAGCCCGACGGTGTGATTATGTTCTCCGACATTCTCACCCCCCTCGACGGTATGGGCATTCCCTTTGACTTGGTGGAAAGTGTTGGACCCATCATCGATCCTCCCATCCGCACTCAAGCCGATGTAAATGCCGTCCGCGAACTGAACCCAGAAGAAAGCTTGCCCTTCATCAAAGACATTCTGGGTAGTCTGCGTCGCGAAATTGGCGATCGCGCTACTCTGCTGGGCTTTGTGGGCGCTCCTTGGACTCTGGCAGCCTACGCTGTTGAAGGCAAAAGCTCCAAAGACTACGCCGTCATTAAAGAGATGGCCTATGCTGCTCCCGATATCCTGCATCAACTGCTAGGCAAATTAGCCGATTCGATCGCCAAGTACGTCATCTATCAAATCGAGTGCGGCGCTCAAGTTGTCCAAATGTTCGACACCTGGGCCGGTCAACTGCACCCCACCGACTACGAAACGTTTGCTCTACCCTACGAGCAGCGCATCGTCCAGCAAGTGAAAGCCGTCCATCCAGAAACTCCGCTGGTGCTCTACATCAACGGCAGTGGCGCTCTGCTTGAGCGGGTGGGTAAGTCTGGTGTAGATGTGTTTAGCGTCGATTGGCTATCTGATATTGGCGAAGCTCGCCAACGACTGGGCTCCAATCTTGCGGTTCAAGGCAACCTCGATCCGATGGTGCTATTGGGCAGCAAAGATTTAATTCGCGAGCGTACCCTCGATGTCATCCGTAAAGCTGGCCCCACCGGTCACATTATGAATCTGGGTCACGGTATTCACCGCACCACTCCTGAAGACAATGTCCGTCACTTCTTCGACACCGTTCAATCGTTTTCTTATGGCAGCTAATCATTAATTTGTGATTTGCGTATCAAAAGTACTAAAAAGGAGAGCTATTTCGGCTCTCCTTTTTGTTTTTCGAGTTTGTTTTGCGAGACTTTGGTTACTGAACCAGTTCGAAGATCTTGAACATGGGTAAGTACATTGCGATGATAATGCAACCCACCATACCGCCGAGAACCGCAATCATAATGGGTTCCATCAAGCTAGTCAGAGACTTTACGGCTTCTTCCACTTCTAGTTCGTAGAAATCAGCCGTTTTCATCAACATCTGATCGAGTTCTCCTGTCTCCTCACCAACACTAATCATCTGAATTGCCATGACTGGAAATACATTGGCTTGCTCAAGAGCGGGTGCGATCGGATTACCTGAGGAAATCGCTTGTCTGGAAGAGTCTACAGCGTTGGCGATCACTCGGTTTCCGGCTGTATCTCGCACAATTTCCATTGTGGTTAGAATGGGAACACCAGAGCGAGACAGAGCACCAAATGTGCGGCAGAAGCGGGCAACAGAGCTTTTTTTAATCAGGTCACCAAATAGAGGGGTTTTGAGGGACAGAGCATCAATCGTCTCGCGACCCGCAGGAGTCCGGTAGAATTGAGTAAACGCGAACGTGAATGCCACAACCGCAACGACGAGTCCCACCATAATGACTGGCGTTCTAAGAATTTCGCTGATGGTTAGGAAGAACTGCGTGAATGCAGGCAGTTCCCCACCCAGCTCCTCGTAAATACCTTCAAAAGTTGGCAAGATAAAAATTACCATTCCCAAAAAGACCGCAACGGCAAGAATTAAGACGGTAACGGGATAGGTCATTGCAGACTTGATTTGCCGCTGCAATTTATCTACATCTTCCAGGAGTTTGGCCAGACGATTGAGAACTTCATCGAGCACACCACCGACTTCACCGGCTTGCACCATGGCGCAGTATAGCCCGTCGAAGGCATCCGGGTAACGGCGAATTGCATCCGAGAGGTTTTTTCCCTGTTCGACTTCGGCCTTCACCGTCGTCAAATACTTTTTCAGCTTGGGGTTGTCTGTCTGCTCCGACATGATGGTGAGCGATCGCACCATCGACACACCTGCATTAATGAGTGCGGCAAACTGTCGAGAGAACACAGCCTTGTCTCGGGTCTTGATGGACGCCATCGACATTTCAAGATTGCCGAAGTCCAGCCCCCCTTTCACCTCGTTGATATCGCGAACGTAGACCCCGCTGCGACGCAGCATCTGACGAGCTTCATCCACAGAAGCTGCTTTAATTTTTTGCGTGACAGGACGACCCGCTTGTAGTCCCTGCACCTTAAACTGTGGCATGAGCGTTATCCCAAAACCCTTAACGAAGAAAAGCACCTCAACGGCAGTGGCAACAGGCGATATTCGCTGGTTTTACGGTTGCAAAACACTACAGGTGTAACCACGACCCTGTACTCAGCTTGCCCAGCTTGAGGTAGTAAGAGATCCCACGAGCCATTTGTTTAGAGCTAACAATAGATTTGGAATCGGTGATTGCCGGTATCAGTTGTTGGTCTTACCGGCGTGCCATCGATCTGCGGCCAGCCATTTGCTGCTGCCCAGCTCTGCCCTGCTGGAGTGCTCCGCCCCCCCCCAGCAAGCGTCCCAATTCGTCCGGACGGGATGTCTTCGACATGGCGCTGTCGAATGAAATAATGCCGTTGTGATACAGCTCCGCCAATACTTTTTCCAAGGTCTGCATGCCCAGTTTTCCTCCGGTCTGGATGGCAGAGTAGATTTGAGATGTTTTTCCTTCACGGATCAAGTTGGCGATCGCTGGGGTGACAATCATTAGCTCCTGAGCCAAAGTTCTGCCGTATTCTCCTGGCTTGGGGTTGGCTTTTTGGACCAACGTCTGAGCAAATACGGCAATCAGCGAGTTGGAAAGTTGCACGCGCACTTGCTGCTGCTGCTCCGGCGAGAACACGTCAACCATCCTGTCGACCGTCTGGGCCGCTGACGAGGTGTGCAATGTACCGAAGACCAAATGACCGGTTTCTGCCGCTGTAATCGCCAATTGAATGGTTTCTAAATCCCGCAATTCCCCTACCAGAATCACGTCCGGATCTTCACGCAAAGCCGCCTTCAGAGCATTGGCAAAGCTGCGGGTGTCTTCGCCCAATTGGCGTTGGTGAATGATGCTTTTATCGGGGGTATACACATATTCCACCGGGTCTTCCACCGTTAGAATGTGTTCTGATCGGGTGTGGTTGATAAAGTCCAACATCGACGCCAGCGTTGTGGACTTACCCGAACCGGTAGGCCCTGTCACCAGCACCAACCCACGGGGACGTTGAGCAATTTCTTTGACCAGTTCAGGTAAGCCAAGCTTGTCAATATCGGGAATATCTGAGGACAAGGCCCGCAGTGCTGCCGCATAGGTACCGCGCTCTTTATAGACATTCACACGAAAGCGGCCGATACCGCGCACGCCATACGAACAGTCCAATTCCCAGTTCTGCTCCAAGTTCTTCCGCTGCGTATTGTTGAGCATGCTGAAAATCAGCTTTTGCACCATCTCAGACGTTAGGTGCTCGTCTCCCACGGTTTCCAGCTCACCACTGACACGAATGTAAGGGGGTAATCCAGCTGAGATATGTAAGTCAGATCCTCCCTTCTGAACGGTCAGTTCCATGAGGTCTTCAATCGTCATCATCATGAGTGAATCTCCTGCGGGTTTGCGAGCTAGTTGGCTGTGAGAGGGGAATTTGGCACAGGCGATCGCTAGAGTGCGATCGCCGCATTAATTCTGAGTTGTTACAGCTGTACTGTGAGGAGCACTCTCTGGGTGACTCTGGGCCGCGGCCTGCGCCGCTGGGGCTGCAGCAGGTGGTGGTGAAGGGTCAAATCCAGCCGGATTATCTATGCCCCCTCCCGACGATTCAGCATCATCCATCACGTCTTCAGTGGCACCTATCGCCTCGAATCGAGGGGTTAAGCAATACGGACAATTCATCAATTCCGGTTGTAGTTCTCCACCACAGGTGCGGCAGCTACTGGATTGCTTGGCCCGCTGCTTACGCTCGGAATCCAGTGCTTTGTCGGTCAACACCACGCGATTGACTTCTTCCAACGTGGTGTGTCCCTGTTGAACGAGTTTGAGACTGTAGGTCAGTAGCGTATCCATGCCACTTTCCACTGCTGCCTCTTTCAACATTTCGGTGGGGGCTTCTTGGTTGATCAGCTTGGCCAGCTTCTCGTTCATGCGCATAAATTCGTACACGCCGACGCGGCCCTTGTAGCCCACTCCTTTGCATTTGCGGCACAAGGTACGATTCTTGCGAGCCTCGCGAATCTCTTTGGGAGTCAGGGCATTGGCGCGATAAAACGTAATTTGCTCGGTCAGATTCGCGACCAGACCGTAGCGAGCCAGCTCTTCTTGAGATGGATGGTAAGGCTGGCGGCATTCGTTACATACCCGCCGCATGAGACGCTGAGCCAGCACTCCCAGTAAGGCGCTTGAAATATTGAACGGTTCCACCCCCATTTCCGTCAGTCGAACGATCGCACCAGGGGCATCGTTTGTGTGCAGCGTGGTGAGTACGAGGTGACCAGTGAGGGAGGCTTCAATCGCTGTTTTTGCGGTTTCCACATCTCGTGTCTCACCCACCAGAATCACATCAGGGTCTTGCCGCAAAAAGGCACGCAGGATATTGGCAAAATCCATCCCCTTTTCGCGCAGCACCTGCACCTGAGTCACCCCCTTCAAGGAGTATTCCACCGGGTCTTCCGCCGTACTGATGTTGATACCCGGATTGTTGAGTTCTGCCAGAGCAGAGTACAGACTGGTGGTTTTTCCCGAGCCGGTTGGCCCCGTTACAAGAATTAGACCAAAGGGGCGATGAATGACTTCTCGGAAACTGGAGAGAACATTGGGGTCGGAAATCAGTTTATTCAGGCCCAGCTTGGTGGAGGAGTTATCCAAAATCCGCATGACGATCTTTTCGCCATAGCGAGAGGGTAGCGCGTTGACGCGGAAATCAATTCGACGGCGCTTGAACATGCGACGGATGCGCCCATCTTGAGGCTTGCGCCGCTCGGCAATATCCAACTCGGCCAGAATCTTGAAGCGAGTGGTTAGAGCGGAGGTGATTTTCTTGGGCAAATTATCAAAGCCCTTGCGTAATACGCCATCTCGGCGGAACCGCACTCGCAAATACTCTTCTTGCGGTTCCAAGTGAATATCCGATACCCCTTCTTTGAGTGCCTTAACCATGATCTGGTTAGCCAATTTAATAATGGGAGCCCCTTCAGCCGAACGGAGTGCTGACTCCAGCGACTCTCCCAGATCGTCTTCCCCGTCTTCGAGTCCAGAAATATCTAAATCAATATCTTCCAACCGACCGGTGACTTCGATCTCTTCGTCTTCAAAGTCTTCGTCGTCTAATTCTTCTTCTTCCTCGTCGTCGTAGTAGTCATCACCATCGTAGTCATCGTCGTAGTCGTCTTTGTCGCTAGCCGTTGCCAGAGATTCTGCCTGCTTGTTGAGGCAGTCATCCAGTAGCTTCTCAAAATCACCGGGACCGAAAACGACTCGCTTCAGCTTAAGTCCCTGCAGGCGCAGACGACGATTCAAGTCGTCCATTGCCTGTAGGTTTTCGGGGTTCACCATCGCAACAGTCACCACATCTCCCTCTTGGGAAACAGGGCACATTTTGTAGCGATTACAGGTGTCTAACGGCAGTAGCGTGTCAATCAGAGCCAGAACGCCATCAACGTCGATCTCGGCCAGTGCAATATCGAGGGCTTGCAAGCCATAGATAATGCTGAGCTCAAACAGTTCCTGTCGCTTGTACAACCGCTGCAGATCCGGGGGTAAGTCTTTCCCCGTAACTTCCGCCACCACCGCCATCAAATCTCGACCGGTTTTGTGGTGTGTATCGAAGGCGGCCTGGACTTGGGCGTTGTCGGCAACACCCATCTGGACGAGTTTGCGCCCAAAAGGGGTAACGCTAGTTTGGCTAACAACTAGGGCACGACGGGAAGAAGAAGAACTCATCGGCATCTACAGAAAGACGTTCAGAGTATGCCCAGGCTGCCTTCATTTGCTGCCAGAACTCTGATTTGCTGGGGTTGAACGTGCCCACAGAATGGAGTCTTTCTGACTTAGCCTGAGTTTGGTCGCCCTTATCCCCTGCCCTTTTCCCAAGATGGGAAACGGGAGCCAGAGTTCTTAACCCCAGATAGAGGTGTTGTACTGCAACGCACAGATCTCGCACATTTGGCTCTGCCCAACTGTCGTGGCTGAGGGCCGTTGGCTCTGCTTTGGCAAACACCTATCCGATAAAACCTGCAGCTACAGCGTTTTTCATTTCAATTAGGACACTCAACTCTAGGTGTAGACAAGGATGGTCGTAGCTGAAATGTCCGCAGTAATGCGGTCACTGCTCTATGCTTGATGAATTTGAAATTCAAGGCTGAGAGTGGTGTTCAACGTTGCTCCGGAGTCTAGTAGCAGCAGATCGGTACCACTATTGATGGCATCGCGAGGAGCACTCCAGGGTTCCAGGCAGTAAAAGGGCTTCTCCTTTACTGTCCAAAAAACGAGATGCCTGAAGTAGGGATCGGCCCTCAGGTTCACGCGCCGATCGCCATCGCTCACAGCCGCCACCAACGGTTGGCCTCGCTCGATCGGTTCGAAGGCTGCGTCAATTTCGGCTAAGTCGGTGTCCCAAGTACCCAAGAACTCGGCCCGGACGTCGTTAGCGCGATCGACATAATTCTGGGTGGGAATATCAAATTGCAGTAATTCCTTGTCACCCACCGAGTAATACGGATGAAAACCAATGGACATCGGCATGACATCGGCGGAGTGATTGTGAAATTGCTGTTCGACGATCAGGCTGGTGCCGGCCCAGCGATAGGTGAATTTCAGTTCGAACTGGAATGGATACACCGTTAGGGTCTCGGGGGTGTGGGTGAGGGTGAGGGTCAGCGATGCAGCACCCTCGGTGCTCGATGACACGACGGTCCAGGGAAGATTTCGTCCAAATCCGTGTTGGGGCAGCGTATATTCTTGGCCCTTCCAGACATAGCGATCGCCGGGTAGATTGCCGCAAATCGGGAACAGGATGGGAATCCCTCCACGGACGCTCAACTCCGGGTTGGCAAACCGCTCGCGATCGAGATATAGCAGTTGGCGATCGCCAATTTGAATCCCGGTAATTATCCCTCCTCTCTCGGGGACAACTGTGACGTAAGAATCTGTAGTTCTGTCGTGCAAATAGACTGTTGAATAGAGTTCCGATGCAGAATTAACTTCAAACATGGCAAAAGCCCACAATGGGTTCTTTGTGAGTGTAGAGGAGGTGGCAGGTGAATTCATCGCAATCGATCGACTTTTATATTGCTGGCCCGCTATTTAACATCTACGAGCAGGTGTTTCAGCAGCAGATTGAAGCGGCAATCGCGGACTTTGGCAGCACGTTTTTGCCGCAGCGTGACTGCCCCCAAGATGAAGAAAAAATCTTCTCATCTTGCATCGATGCCGTGCAGCGCAGTCGATATATCGTGGCCAATTTATCGGGGGTGGACTCCGATTCGGGAACGGCGTTTGAGGTGGGATATGCCTACGCATTGGGCAAGCCTATCTTTGGCATTCGGTCGGAAATCGCCGTGCAGTACCCCGATCGCACCATCTTTCCAAACATCATGCTGCGAGACTCCGCCAAGGTTTTAGCTGCATCCATCGAAGAGTTGGTCGATGCTGTCCAGGAGGTACTCGATCGCGAAGATGCCGACGATTAGAATTCAGGGGTCTATCCTCTTCAGAGCTTTATCCCCTGAAGACCTCTATTTGGGTCGCTATGGAGTCGCAGGGGTATGCTGGGGGATGCTGTTGCGCGGTTAATATCCCCATGAGTGCTGCAGAATCCTCTTCATCTGGTTCCGATCAATCCGAGTCCGGGCGAGTCGAACGGGATTCGATGGGGGAGCGTCATATCTCCGATCGCGCTTACTACGGCATACAGACCCTCAGGGCGATCGAGAATTTTCCCATCAGCGGCATCCAGCCACTACCTGTTTATGTTGATGCCTGTCTGCTCATTAAGAAGGCAGCGGCCACCGTCAATGCACAGCTGGGCTGCATTCCCAAAGAGATTGGTGACGCCATCGTGCAGGCAGCTGACGAAGTGTTGGATGGACACCTGCGCGACCAATTCGTGGTGGATATTTACCAAGCGGGGGCCGGCACATCCCACCACATGAACGTGAATGAGGTCTTAGCCAATCGCGCCCTCGAACTCCTCGGAGACGACAAAGGGAATTACCAGCGGGTTAGCCCTAACGATCACGTCAATTACGGTCAATCCACCAACGATGTCATCCCGACCGCGATCCGCATCGGGGCGTTGTTAGCACTACGCGATCGCCTGTTCCCCGTCTTGAGCAGCCTGCACGCTGAGCTACTGACTAAAGCAGTAGAGTTTGACGATGCAATTAAGTCCGGTCGTACTCACCTTCAAGATGCCGTTCCGGTGCGGCTGGGGGAAGAATTTCGTGCCTACGCCCAGATTGTGAGCGATCGGCAACATGGCATCGAGCGAGCGGCAGCAGAATTACACGCCTTGGGACTGGGGGGCAGCGCCTCGGGGACGGGACTGAATACCCACCCGGACTACTGCGATCGCGTCGCCAGTACCCTCTCAGAGTTAACGGGGCTGCCGGTAGAGCCTGCCCCCCATCTGATGGCCGCCATGCAGAGCATGGGGCCATTTGTCAGCCTATCGAGTGCCCTGCGCAATCTTGCTCAGGACTGCACCAAAATCGCCAACGATTTGCGCCTGATGGATTCGGGACCCAAAACTGGCTTAAAGGAAATTCAGCTTCCCCCCGTCCAGCCGGGGTCATCGATCATGCCGGGAAAATACAATCCGGTAATGGCTGAAATGCTGAATATGGTTTGCTTCCAGGTAATGGGACTGGACACCGCGATCGCCTATTCCGCCCAAGCCGGCCAGTTCGAACTCAACGTTATGATGCCGCTGATTGCCTACGATTTGCTGCATGCAATCCAGATTTTGAGCAATGCCCTAGATGCGTTTACCCATAAGTGTGTCAGTGGGATTACAGCCAATCGCGATCGCTGTTTGGATTACGCCGAAGGCACATTGGCATTGGTGACCGCTCTCAATACCCATATTGGCTATCTAGCTGCTGCAGATGTAGCCAAGGAATCGCTTACCACTGGTAAGTCCATTCGCGATATCGTGCTCGACAAACAGCTAATGTCTGACGATACGTTGAATGAAGTCCTGAACCTAAACAAGATGAGCAAAATCATCCGGTAGACACACCATCAGCGAGCTGCAGCCATTTACTACAATCCATTTACTAGCAGCCATGCCAACTTGGAAGGGGGGGGACTGCTGATAGGTTCACCCAGGCTGTTCAGTCGGAACCAGAACGATCGGACAATCTGCAATCGGCATAGGATTCTGGCAGGACAGAGTCCTTCATCAACCGAGAGAAAAAGCCCACACAAGGACACGGGCAAGTTCATAATTGCTACGGGCTTTTGAGTATAAATTCCCTTAACTGAGTAAATGTGTTGCAGGCTACAATTTTCTGGCCTCTGCTTGCATAACCTGATCGAAAACTAACCTTAATCGCCTTCGACTTGTTTCAACTTGAGTCAGTAGAATCTCACGGTTGGGCCGTCTGAAGGCTAAGGGAAGCAGACATCAGCAACGATGAATCACCAATAAAATCTGTAGATTGGCCGTTCTTTGACTGGCCCCATCGTTTCAGATTTATTCCAACTGATTTATGCCAACTATTAGTGGCTGGGTTAATTTATGAGGCTCGAACAGCTTCAAGCATTTCTAGCAGTTTCGGAATCGGGAAGTTTTCAACAAGCTGCCCGTCATTGCAATATCACTCAGTCTACGGTCAGTCGTCAGATCCAGTCTTTAGAAACCCAGTTGGGGCTGTCGTTGTTTCATCGCTCTACCCCAGCCAAGCTGACGGTGGCGGGAGAACATTTGCTGGCTCGGGCTCGTCGCATTTGTCAGGAGTGGGAGAGTGCCACCCTAGAGCTGGCAGAATTGGCCGCAGGCAAGCAAACCGAACTGTGTATTGCCGCCATCCAGTCCGCATGCTCCACCTATTTGCCCCCCATTCTGCAGCAGTTTTGCTCCGATTATCCCGGCGTGCAACTGCGAGTCACGTCACTGGGTAGCGATCGCGCCCTCAAAGTATTAAGAGATGGGTTGGTCGATGTGGCGATTGTCATGCACAATCGGTGGCTGACTGAAAAAGCCGAGACGAAAATCCTGCAGTTATACGATGAGCCCATCGATGTCCTGCTCGCAGCCAACCATCCTCTAGCCGAACGGAGTAGCGTTCCGTGGCCCGAGCTGGCCAAGTATCCGCAAGTTGTGTTTAAAGATGGGTACGGCATGCAACGGCTCGTACAAGAGCAGTTCCAACGGCAGGGACTGGAGCTAAAAGCGGCTCTCGAGCTAAATACACTAGATGCCTTTCGGGGCATCGTCAAGCAGGGCAATATGGTGGCATTGCTACCTCAAGCGGCAACCCTGACCGCGATCGCCGATCCGCAGTTGGTCACCCGACCAACTGACCCCCCACGACTATCTCGTCAGGTGGCACTCGTCACAACCCAGGATCGACTTGAATTCCCCCCCATCCGTCATTTCTGCCAGTTGGTTCAGCAACACCAGAGCAGTTTCGGGGTCAACCGCTCCGCAACTGTTGCGGCCGAGACTGGAGGATAAGGTTCGTAGTGTTTGTAGAATCACCATTGATAGGCCAATCGCTTCAGTCAGTGGGGATAGACCCAGCACGGATCGAGAGAACCTGTTCGTCTCACTTATACAGTTGAACCTACATGAGCGATACGTTTCGCGATCTTCTGAAACTAGTCGGTAGCGGCCCGCATACCGGCAAGAATTTGTCGCGCGAACAGGCCAAGAGCGCCACGTTAGCCATGTTGACCGGAGAAGCGACCCCCGCTCAGATTGGGGCCTTCATGATCGCCCATCGCATCAGACGTCCCACTCCCGTCGAAATGGCCGGTATGTTTGATGCCTACAAAACTCTGGGCGGACAATTGCAACCGCGCTTAGACCAACCAGAGCCGCTAGTTTTCGGAATTCCTTACGACGGTCGGACTCGTACGGCCCCAGTCAGCCCGCTCACTGCACTCGTGATAGCGACAGCAGGCGTTCCCGCCATCCAGCACGGGGGCGATCGCATGCCTACCAAACACGGCATTTGCCTTGTAGAGCTATGGCAGCAGTTGGGGGTGGATTGGATTGGCCTGTCGATCGAGCAATCTCAGGCTATCTTTGAAACCCAGCAGATCGGCTTTGTCTATCAACCTCAGCACTTCCCTGCCGCAGAAACGCTGGTCACGTATCGCGATCAAATTGGCAAGCGTCCACCGTTTGCAACGCTGGAATTGGTGTGGACTCCCTACACTGGAGCCGCAACCACGATCGCCGGTTACGTTCATCCTCCCACCGAACACATATTGCAGCAGACTTGTCGAGCAGTCGGGGGCTTCCACCGATTTGTGGCCGTGAAAGGATTGGAGGGCAGTTGCGACTTACCGCGCAATCGTACGGGAATTGCAAGTATCGATGCACTCGATGGCACCGAGCCCGAGCGTCTGCTGCTGCATCCGCGCGAGTTTGGCATGGGGGGCGAAGAGCTACCGTGCGTGTCGGGAGAGGACTGGGGGAGATCGATGCAAGCGGTGCTGCAGGGGGAAGCGGGTGTCTGGCTGGATACTTGCGTGTGGAACGGCGGTTTTTACCTGTGGTTGGCGGGAGCTGCGGACACCATTGCAGGGGGGGTCGACATTGCCCGTGAGTTGTTGGTGAGTGGCAAAGTACTGGCTCATTTACAGGGATTGCAAGCCGCTATTGCAGCGGTTCGAGGAGCGCCATTTGACTCATAGTCAGAATGACGCGAACAATACTACGGACACGATCGTTCTAGACGCAATTGTGCTGGCGGGGGGACGCAGTCGCCGGATGGGAGAGGACAAAGCACTCTTGGAACTCAACGGAGTTCCGCTGCTGCAACGGGTTTGCGACGTAGCGTCCACTTGCGTGCGGCAAACCTATGTGGTGACACCGTGGGGCGATCGCTACTCGCACCTGAACTTACCTGCAACGATCGTCTGCGAGCCCGAAAGGCCAGAGCGAGCTCGCGGACCGCTAACAGGATTTGCCTGTGGATTGCGCGTGACACAGTCGGAGTGGGTGCTGCTATTGGCGTGCGATCTGCCATGTCTGAGTACTGCCGGCTTGCAGCAAGGTGTAGAGCGCTTGGAGCAAGTACCTTCAGACTTAATTGCATTCCTTCACCCCCACCCCAAGGGCTGGGAACCGCTGTGCGGGTTTTATCGCCAACACTGTCTGCATAGCTTGCAGCAGGCGATCTCTACTGGAACGCGTTCGTTTCAGGACTGGCTGTCCGAACAGGCGATCGCCGTGTGGGAAGATGCCGATTCGCAATTATTCCTCAATTGCAACACTCCTGAAGAATGGTTGAGAGCTTCCAAGTGATTCACGACTGAGTGATGTACGACCTGACACGGATTCACGACCTGACACGGATTCACGATCTGAAAATGTATGGGTCGTTCTTGATGGCAAGCAACGGCCACGCACTAATAGGCCGGTGACTCTGGCACGCCGTACATTAACGAATATTGCCGTCTCTCGGCTCCGCTCCTAAGCCGACGCATACTGCTATTGAAGTGTGTAGGAAACCTTAAAAGCACTTATCTGTCTCGGACGTGTCGTTCAACCCCTTAACGTATCGTTCGATCCCCTACACGTTGTAAGGAGCAATCGGGTCATGCAGTTATTTCGTCAAATTCTAGTGGCAGTCGATGCCTCGTGCGAGTCAGTCAAACAGGCAAAAGCTCTCCTGAGTATCCCCAGCGCCACGACGTCTGCTGTCACCCTGTTAACTGTCGTTCCCACCACTCAATTCACCACATCGATCACCTCAGGCGGCGGTGGAGATAAGCAAACACAAGCTCGTACGACTATGGATGCCGCCAAAGAGATCTTGGCAGGCACCCCCAATTGCACGATCTCCGAGCGATTGGAGGAAGGCGACCCCAAAACCATTGTGCTCAAAGTAGCGGATGAAGTAGACGCGTCCCTGATTGTGATGGGAGGGCGCAGCATGAACCGCCTGTTGGCCATCCTAAAAAATTCCGTCAGCCAGTACGTATTCCAGCTATCGACGCGGCCCATGGTGATCGTGCGGGAAGGGATGCAAACCTCAAAGCTATATCGGGTTATGGTGGCCATCGATGGGTCTGAAGCCTCCAATCAGGCGCTGAGAGTCGGCATGGATTTGGTGCGGGGAGCTGCAGGCTCGCAGCTGTTGCTAGCTCGCGTTGTGTCCGGAAGATCGGCCGCTAGCTACCAAAAACTCCCGGAGAATCCCGACAAGGATGACGAGGTCTTGGCGGCAGCGATCGCCCAGGTCAAAGCCCAAAATATTCCCTATCGGGCTTACTTCAATTTGGGCGATCCCGGTCGGGAAATTGCCTTGCTAACGGGAGAAACCGGCGCGGATATGTTAGTCATGGGCTCTCCCGATCGTCGTCCCACCATCGCCAAGAACTTACCAGATTTGGAACGCTTGCTGGGGAGTTCGGTATCGGACTACGTGCGAGTGAACGCTCAATGTCCCGTGCTGATGACTCGTCCGCAGGAGTAACCCGCCTGACACATTCAGGAGTGAGTTATTCCAAGCTCTCCGCTGCGGTCATCAAGCCCGCTAGAGTAGGACAGCCCCCCTTGTCTTGCTCTAGTTGGTCTTGCGTTTGTTATGGTCACCACATTTCAAGACACTATTGCCGCGATCGCCACTGCTGTCGTACCCGCTCAGGGGTCGGTGGGGATCGTGCGGGTGTCGGGGGGAGAATCGCTTGCCATTGCTAAAGCCTTGTTCGTTCCTGCCGGAAATGTAGCGTGGGACAGCCATCGGGTGCGATACGGAAGGCTGATTGATACAGAGGGTACGGATATTGATGAAGCTCTCGTACTGTGGATGCAAGCCCCGCGCTCGTTTACCCGCGAAGATGTCGTGGAGTTTCACTGTCACGGCGGGATTATGGTGGTGCAGCAGGTGTTGCAGGCCTGCTTGCAGCAGGGGGCGAGGCTGGCAGAGCCGGGGGAGTTTAGTCTGCGGGCATTTTTGAACGGACGCATTGACCTGACGCAAGCGGAAAGTGTCTCTCAATTGGTGGGGGCCCAGTCAGCCCAAGCCGCCCAATTGGCACTGGCTGGGGTGCGGGGGAAATTAGCGCAGCCCATCCGCGAACTGCGAGCGCGAGGCCTGCAAGTGTTAGCCCAGGTTGAAGCTCAGATTGATTTTGAAGACGATCTCCCCCCTCTGAATGAACTTGCTCTCGTTCACGAACTGGAGGATATTCAAGCCCAGATTGCAGACATTCTGGCAACAGCGGAGAGGGGGGAGCTACTGCGGCGGGGGATCGCAGTGGCGATTGTGGGACAGCCCAACGTGGGTAAATCCAGCTTGCTGAATGCTTGGAGCGGTTGCGATCGCGCCATCGTTACCGATTTGCCAGGGACCACGCGAGATGTGGTGGAATCGCAGCTGGTGGTAAACGGGATTCCGGTGCAGGTACTGGACACAGCGGGGATTCGAGATACTGACAATCTTGTGGAGAGCTTGGGGATCGGGCGATCTCTACAAGCGGCTCAATCGGCCGATCTGGTGATTGTTGTAGTTTCAGCCCCCATCGGCTGGACGGATGCCGAACGCAAGATTATCGATACGATTAGCGATCGCCCCATCCTACTAGCGATCAACAAAACCGACCTCAAAACGCCAGACTTTGCCCAGTTTCCGCAAGAGATCGCCTCACTGCCTCGGATCTCCACTCAGTTGCAGGCGGCTGAGGGTGCGATTGAGAGTATTCGTGCTCTCGAAACTGCCGTGACTGAGATCGTGACAGGCGGAACGGTTGTTGCTGAAAACTTGGACGTAGCGATCAATCAACGGCAGCAAGCCGCTTTACTGCGATCTCAATTGGCGATCGCCAAGGTCATTGCGACCATTGCAGATGCTTTACCCCTCGATTTCTGGACGATCGATCTGCGCGATGCCATCCAGGCCTTGGGAGAAATTACTGGTGAGGAAGTCACCGAATCGGTCCTAGACCGTATCTTCAGCCAGTTCTGCATTGGCAAGTAACGGTCAGATGTCAGTTCCATGAGACGACTGAAGCAAAATCATTCCGTCTCAGCACAACGAAGCATTTCGGGCTTTATTCCTCTGACTCCTGTTTTCCAGATTGGGAGACGGGGTAAGGATGAGTGCGATCGCCCTCAGGTTGTCAGAGATTGCCAAGCTCCTGTGGGTAAGCTCTTCCCGTACGCTTGGGCATACTCCATGAACTCCTTGGCTTTGCTGTCTGGTAGCCTCATCGTGGCTGCTCTATGGGCCACATCCAGTGTTGGAGCACAGCCTCTCCCCCAAGGCGAAAGTGACGTACCTCTGTCTTCTGTGGTCTGGACCGACGCCGCATTCGATCGCTCCGCGCGTCGGGTCACGTCAGACTTTTTTGGCATGCATCTTTATCGCGGGATTGACGCTGAAGAGTGGCCGACGGTTCCTTTTCAAACCTGGCGGTTGCACGATGCCGGTACCCGCTGGGACGAGCTGCAGCCAGAGCGAGATCGCTGGGAATTCGATAATCTCGATACGCTGATCACCCTCGCCGAACAGCAGTCTGTGGATACGGTATTGGTGTTGGGACAAACCCCTGCCTGGGCATCTGCCCGTCCTGACGATCCCTCTCCATACGACCAATCCGGACTCCCGGCAGAACCGGCCAACTTAGAGGACTGGAGAGCATACGTCCGCACTGTTGCGACTCGTTACCGGAGCCAGATCGACTATTACGAGCTGTGGAACGAAGCCAACTTTCGTTGGTTTTATACAGGTGATATTCCCACTATGGTGGAGCTGGCGGCAGTAGCCTACCGAGAAATTAAAGAGATCGATCCTCAGGCCCAAGTGCTGTCTCCCAGCGTCATCGCAGGGGATTATGACGTGCTGGAACAACCTGGGGATGAATGGTTGGCGGAGTATTTTGCTGCGGGTGGCGATCGCTATACCGATATTGTGGCCGCTCACTTTTACCTTCCTAGGGATCTTCCCCCGGAATGGATGGTGCCTCAGATTGAGGCCGTTCAGCAGGTTATGGCAGCCTCCAGCCAATCTGACAAACCGCTGTGGAATACCGAGACGGGATTCGGACGTGCAGACACGTATCCGATTGACGGCGATCGCGCCGTTGGGTATGTGGGGAGATCGCACCTGGTGCAGTGGGCAGCGGGAGTCGATCGCTTTCAGTGGTACGCCTGGCAAAATTTCAATTTTGTTGGATTGCGGATGACCGAGGAAGATGGCCGGATGACAGCAGCGGCAGAGGCATTTGGCAAGATTCAAGAGTGGTTGCTAGATGCCCGCATGGGATTGTGCCAGATCGCTAGCGATCGCACCCGTACCTGTCCGATTGCCAGAGATAACGGCGATCGGGGCTGGATTCTGTGGAATCCCAATCAAACCGTGCATGTGTTGATCCCTAATTGGTTGCAGGCAACGCATGTAAGGCAATTAACAGGAGAGCACATTGATATCCATACCGGATCGGTCGTCTCGGTAGGAGAGGTCCCCGTACTGGTAGAACGCCTTCACTGACTGTGTTTTAGCTGTCTGTAGATAGCGCGGCCACAAACTCATCCAGCGTCGGGATGTATTGCCCCGGTGCAGCCAATAACAATGGCAAGTGACCTGCATTGGGAATGTCGAGAAAAAACTTTGGCACTGTCGCGGCTTCAAACAAGCGTTGGCCGTGCCTGAAGGGGATGACTGTATCCTGCCGCCCGTGAGCCACCAATAATGGACGCTTCAATTGCCGTACTCGGGCAAGATTGTTGAACGTCTCGAACGGTACTAACGGAATTCGCGTCACCACTCGAAATACCGTCGTAAATGTGCCTTCCACAATGACGCCACCCAGCGATTCACGATTGGCTAGATAGAGCGTGGGGGCTCCCCCCAGAGAGAAACCGTGAGCAATAACCCGTTCTGATGGAATGCCCGCCGCCTCGGTGAGATATCGAAATGCGGCTGTCACGTCCTCGTACATGCGAGCTTCGCGGGGAGAACCATCGCTGGTACCGTAGCCACGATAATCGTAGGCTAAGACCGAGTAACCCAAGTCAAACCATTGGGTCATCACCTCACCGATTTGGCCGAGGTCGTCGGCATTGCCGTGGCTCATCAGCACTGTGTACTTGGCACTGGGGTTCTCGAGAAACATCGCGGAGATCTGCTCGCCGTTACCCACGTCTAGTTTGAGAATGTCGTCACTATCGGAGTAAGTGGGGGGTGGGGGCAAGAAGACCTGACGCTCACTCAGGAACCAGCCGTAACAGCAGAGTGTGAGATAGGCGATCGCTAGCAGTCTGACCACTCGAAAAACGCTCCATGTCCCTATCAATCGCCGCTTCATGGATACCCGCACACTGTCCTTCTCCCGTCCATCGTTCCCGATGGGGAAGCGAACGGCCACTAGCGACTGATGGCGTTTGCCATTTCAGTTGGGACAGAGGTGTCTATGCATAGTCAGGGATAGACATAGCTGAAATGTCCGCAGTGGTGTGGCCACTGCCATTGCACAATCCAGGTCGGATCGAGCTCCACAAACTGGACATCTCAGAAGACCGAACAAAAACTGCAGCAGGATGCCTCCCACTGCAGTTTGATTACCAAATTCAGCACCGCGAGATCGGTGTGCTCTAACACTGTCTAGCGCACTAAATTCTCACTGCCGGAAATCAGTTTGGCGCTAACTACCTTGTCCTCAAGCGTAATGCTGCGCAGGTCGTCGACTCCTTTAGTCACGTAGCCGAACGTCGCGAAGTTACCATCGAGCAAGTTCAATCCGGCCGGGGTTAATTCCGGTTCGGCTAAGAAAATAAAGAACTGCGATGAGGCGCTATTGGGTTCACCATCGTAGGTAGCCAACGCCAACGTCCCCTGAGCGTAAAAGGGGAGCATGGGTTCTTCACCGACGTAACCCGCTTGGTCGAATGTTGTTTCGTACAGCGGTAACTCGTCACCACGGGCGCGAATTTCAAGCGGAATCGTCCGCTTTTGACGAGTAGCGGGGTCGATATAGCCGTCGGCATCGCCGGGGGGATCGCCTAGCTGAACCAAGAAAAAGTCTTCAACGCGATCGAATCCCAGACCGCTGTAGAACCCGTTA
Organism: Cyanobacteria bacterium J06642_12; assembly: GCA_039817825.1. Classification (GTDB taxonomy): domain Bacteria; phylum Cyanobacteriota; class Cyanobacteriia; order Thermostichales; family PCC-7336; genus PCC-7336. Next base: position 26,258 of record JBCBVA010000026.1, read on the forward strand.
TCGACTAAATCGGCGATGTTGCCTGCAGACAGAGGGGCATTGTAGCCATCCAGCGTTAGGACAAACCGACCAGCCGTAGTGTTGAACTCGGCCTGGGCGCGACCGAGTAATCGAGGTAAGCCGTCATACTCACTCGGGATCTCGAAGGGAAATCCACTGACAAAGTCTGTCTCAAATGCGGTCAATCGCTCGATCGCCGCATCCACCTTCGGCTTAGCCAAAACGCGATCGTCCTCCTCCAAGACCTGTTCCAGCTCGCCAATTGCCCCCTTTAGCGCGGCTAAATCTGCCACAGCTGCCGCTTGCTGCCCTTCGGGCACAGCCGCCAAAATGCGACTTTCCTGCCGTTCCAACCGCCGAACAGCCTTACTCGCATGACCTTGGGCACTCTTCAGGCTGCGGACGCGCCGGATATCTTCCTCCGCCTCCGAGAGTTGTTCGTCTACAAACCGGACATCCTTTTGCTCAAAGGGCAGGCCCATTCTCAGCAGCCGCTGGCCATCAGACACAACATTGCCTTGAGGAAGCGCTGCAGCCGGGAGGACGTGGAGCCCCACAAGAGCAATGGCAATTGGCACAACCCAAACATGGCGACAGAACGTCTTGACCCAAGGAAATCGGGAACGAATTGAAAAGCGTGACATAACTAATTTGCTGGAGACTAGTGCTGACCCGAACGGCCCTCTATGCCCATCAGGGTAACTCGCTCTGTGACTCGGCAACACGTTTACGCTGGCGAAGGGATGTCAGGCAAAGGGATCGCAAATGGGAATGATGACTGTCAACTCGACCGAACCCGCAGCGACACTCGGCGATCGCTAGCTCCCTCAGGAATCCATCGGCGAATCAATTCGAAAGAAAGCCTAAAGACTGGTGTAAATTGTGGGTGGTTTGACCTAACCGCAGTTACCCCCGCAACGTTCTATGAAATCCATCACTCTGCTCGGCTCCACCGGCTCGATTGGCACCCAAACTCTGGATTTGGTCGCCCAAAACCCGGAGCGGTTTCGAGTAGTGGGATTGAGTGCCCATAACAATATCGAATTGCTGGCCGCACAGGTGCGGCAGTTCAAGCCAGAGATTGTGGCAACGTCGAACCCCGACAAGCTGGGCGAACTCAGAACAGCGTTGACCGGATGCGATCCGGCCCCTCGCATGGTTGCAGGCAGCGATGGGGTGTGTGAAGTTGCGGCTTACGGTGCGGCTGAACTGGTGGTCACCGGGATCGTGGGGTGTGCGGGGCTGCTGCCGACACTGGCGGCGATCGCCGCTGGTAAAGATATCGCGTTAGCGAACAAAGAAACCTTGGTAGCTGGTGGCCCTGTCGTACTGCCGGAAGTGAAAAAGCACGGCACCAAGCTGATTCCCGTTGACTCCGAGCACTCTGCCATCTTCCAATGCCTGCAAGGGGTGCCCGAAGGAGGGTTACGCCGCATTATCCTGACGGCGTCGGGGGGGGCATTCAGAGACTTACCCACCGAAAAACTCGCGTCCGTTACGCTGGCCGACGCCCTCAAGCACCCCAATTGGGTCATGGGTCGCAAAATTACGATCGACTCTGCCACCCTCATGAATAAGGGATTGGAGGTCATCGAGGCCCACTGGCTATTTGGCGGGCTGGACTATGACAACATCGATATCGTGGTACATCCCCAGAGCATCATCCACTCGCTGATCGAGCTGCAAGATACCTCCATGATTGCCCAACTGGGATGGCCCGATATGCATCTCCCCATCCTCTACGGCATTAGCTGGCCAGAGCGCATCTACACGGACTGGAAACCTCTCGATCTTGTGGAAGTGGCCAACCTAACGTTCAAGGCCCCCGACCATCGCAAATACCCCTGCATGCAATTGGCCTATGCCGCCGGTCGCACCGCCGGAACGATGCCCGCTGTTCTCAATGCGGCCAACGAGGCGGCAGTAGCATTATTCCTGGACGAGCAAATTGGCTATCTTGACATTGCTCGGTTATTGGAGGCCGTGTGCGAACATCACGACGCGATCGCTCAACCCAGTCTGGACGACATTTTGGCTGTTGATGCTTGGGCACGGGTCGCCGTAGGAGAACAGGCCAAAACTCTCAATACAACGATGGTTGCTTGCTAAAAACCTGCAAGTAAGAGAGAGAATTGTCTTTGTGCTTGATGCGGCGATCGGTATTCGGCAACCTGTTTGTTGACGAGCTGGCGTCTTGTTCTGCCTGATAGTGTTTGGCAAACTGCCAAGCAGACTGCTCGCTCATCTCGTGTGTTGCCCGTGAGTATCACTCAGTTGTATGGCTATCCGCTGTATTGACACTAATCTTGCAGCCCTCCCAGCGACGCGATCGGTCTGCAAATTTGTGCTACTACTCCAGTTGCCCATCCTTCAAAACGGGCCCATGTTGTGGTCGGAGCACTGGACAAAGCGGGTCGCATTTTTCCTTTGAAGCCTTTCCCCGCATAGGTTTGCGGGATTATCAAAGAGAGAGTGCCCGATCGGGTTTGATAGGAATATTTACGTAGAGGTGCCACATCGAAACCGATCCCCTACAATGGTCGCAAAGGGGTTCTAAGTATATTTACGTTCTGGCACTAGCATGGAAACTTCCTATCGTTCTACTGACAATTTGTCGGATCGCGAGTTACAGGTAGTGGAGCTGATCGCGACAGGCTTAACCAACCAGGACATTGCCAAGCAGCTTGCCATCAGCAAGCGAACGGTAGACAACCACATCAGCAATATTCTTGAAAAGACCCGCACTGCCAACCGTGTAGCCCTGGTTAGATGGGCTCTACAGTGGGGCAAAGTCTGCCTTGATGACGTCAACTGCTGCACGTTAGATACCAGCGAAGTTCATTCGCAGTCTGCGTAGCAAGTGTGTTCCTCTGTTTCGTGGGATGTCTAACCGAATCCTTAACGAACACCAACAGCAATTTTATAGATATTTGTAAACATGGCTGCCAGCAAAACTTTGTTGGCAGTTTTCATCTGTGAGCATCATTCTCCGATGGGTACAGTAGTGGCCACACTACTGTAGATATTTCAGCTATGTTCCCGTCTGACTGTGCCTAGAAACCTTTGTCCTAAGTAAAATAGCAAGCTATACAACGCCAACCAGATATCTGCTGCCCCACCCATTGCAACTCGCTCCACGATAGCCCGGTAGCCAGTTGCCACAACAGAACCGATCGAGCTCTGCATTTGCAACCTCTCATCAGAGATTAACCTAAAGCAATGTAACGGGAAATGGCTGAGGCTTTTAGCGGGAAGAATAATGCTGCTAAGGCGACGAGGAGTTTGCTAGTGGATGTAGTCGAGCAGTACATGCAAGGACTCTACGAAGAGGGGCTCTATCCGGACAAGTTTGTATGTCACGGAAAGCAAGGAAACTTGGTTGACATCGAAGAAGCTGCCACAGGCACGCGACATCAAGTCACCACGTTCTGCACCAATGACGTCCTTGGATTGGTGCAATCAGAAGACGTGCAAAAAGCAGCCATTGACGCAATTGTTCAGTACGGGACCTCCAACAGCTCCTGCTCGGTATTGAGCGGCAGAATCGACCTACATCGCCAACTGGAGCGGGAAATCTCGGAATTTAAGCACTTGCCCCATACGCAGCTTTTTTTGAATGCCTGGATGGCACTGCAGGCCCTGATGGACGGGTTTTGTCACTTGGCGGTGCCCGTGCCGGGATTCGAGCACAAGCGGGAGACGCTCATCCTGACAGACGTCCTCAACCACGGCTGCATTGTGTCAGCTGTCGTCAATGCCGGAAACCGGTCGGGAAAAATGTTTGGCTACAGTCCTACTGTGAGGGTTAAAGCCTATCGACACTGCGATATGAACGATTTGGCCAGGAAACTACGTCGCTACGCCAAACCGGACGATCGCATTGTGGTCATCTCCGATGCCGTCTTCTCAATGGATGGCGATATTGTGCCGCTGCCGGACATGCTGGATGTCATGGCTGACTATCCCGGTAGCGTGGTGGTGATGGACGAGGCTCATGCCAGCGGCGCAATTGGTGCCACTGGTGGCGGAATCTACGAACATTTCCATATTCATCCTCAACAGGCGATCGATCGCGGGTTGGTGCCCATCATCATGACGACATTTTCCAAGTTTGCGGCATCTGCTGGTGCTGCCATTAGCAGCCACTCCCGCGCCCTGATCGACCTTCTGGATGTATCGCCTACCTCTATTGGCACCATTTCCCTGCCGCCGCCCACGACGGCTGCAGCATTAGAGAGTATTCGTCAGGTGCGTCAGCATCCCGAACTGGTGGCAACCTTGCAAGACAACACCCGCTATTTGCGATCGCGCATTAGCGAGGCAGGATTTGAAGCAATTGGAGAAACCAATGTCATTCCTGTCCTCCTGCCAACCGACCTCAATCCTAAAGTGTTTGCCCAGCACATGCTCGATCGCTACCAGGTATGGGTGTCACCCATTTGGTTTATCGCCAAACCCCGCCTACGGATTACCGCCAACGCCTTACACGATCGCCCACAAATGGATCGATTAGTGGACGCAATGGTCAATACACGGGACTACCTCAAGGCAGAAGCCAAATCGCCCGTATCCGCGAGCGCATAAGACCCTTCGTTGCCCTTGAAGAGCCTCTTCTTCGCAACTCAAGACCCATCGGATTGAGGACTCTGAGGATGACAGGCTAGTGACATTCCCCTATAGAGCAGTGAGTATATCACTGCAGACATTTCAGCTATGACGAGATCTGTCTTCACCTATAGCAATCTGCTCTAAGGTCTGGGGCATGTAGACAGCTCAAAGCCTTTATTGATCGGGATAGGAGTGGAGAAAACTCTCCATAGCGGATTGCAGATCGCTATAGAGTTGAATGTCCTAACTGAAATGAAAAACGCTATAGACACCGGAGGCGACATGCAATCGGAAGCCTGCGACGTTCGGACAGTGGAGACAGATGGCGATTTAGCGGCATTTCTAGATGTGCCAGCCAGAGTGTATCAGGGCGATCCCCATTGGGTGTCGCCATTGCGTAGCGATGTCGCCAAACAGTTCCAGCCCAGCAACTCGTTTTTTCAGTACGGCCGCATGCAGCAGACGATCGCCGTCAATGCTGCGGGTATGGCAGTTGGACGAGTGGTAGCAGCAGTCAACGAGCGCCTAGTGGAGCGAGAGGGGCGATCGGTCGGGGTCGTGGGATTTTTCGAATGTACGGACAATCTTGAGATCGCCCGACAGTTACTGGACGAGGCATGTGCTTGGTTGAAGGACCAAGGTATGGAATTGGCTCGCGGCCCCATCAACTTTTCCACCCACAACAGTTGTCTGTTCTTGGCCGATGGGTTTGACTCGCAACCCCACGTCATGATGCCCTACAACCCGGCTTATTACCCGACATTCTTCCGGCAGCTCGGGTGGGAAAACGTTAAGGAGGCTTATGCTTACCATCTCCCCCTCGATCGCCCCCTAGACCGCATTTACGAGCGGGGCTATCGTGTCGCACTGAAAGCCGGGATTACCTTTCGTCCCTTGAATACCAAGGGGGACGGATTCCTCGCAGATTGTCGAGCCTTCTATCGATTATTCACGCGGGCATTTGTCAATAATTGGAGTTCCTCCGAACGCAGCGAAGCAGAGTTTCTCGAAGAAGCCCAATCGCTGCGCAGTTTAGTCGATCCGGATATTTTTTGGATTGCGGAAGATGACGGAGAGATGGTGGGACTGTTTCTGGCCCTACCGGATTACAACATTCCCCTGAAACAGGTTGGAGGTCGATTGAATGCGGTTGGCATTCTCAAGTTTCTCTGGTTTCGGCGGCAGATCGATCGCGCCCGCGTGCTGGCCATTGCCTCGCTGCCCGAGTACCGTCGCAAGATGGTACCTCTGGCTCTGATTCATCTGGGCATGACTGGTGCAACCCAAAAGCGCAGGCCCTATCGATCGGCGGAGCTGTCGTGGGTGTACGACGATAATTGGCCCTCTCGCAAAGTGATAGAAGCGACCGGCGCACAGATTTACAAAACTTACTGCATGTTCGAAAAACCCTTGTGATGGCGATTGCCAGTCAATCTGAGTCACAAATCATCCGACCAACTAAGAGCACAAGCCGATGAAAGCCCTCGTTACAGGAGCCAATGGATTTAGCGGGTCCCATTTAGTACGTGCCCTTTTAGAGCGCGGTCACGATGTGGTGGGGTTGGTGCGCACATCCAGCAACTGCGAGCGCCTGCAGACCCTGCCGCTGACACTGGCTTACGGCGACATCTGCGATTCCGACGCCCTCGCTCGAGCCATGGAGGGTGTGGATGTGATCTTTCATCTGGCGGCAATGGTGGATCTGGGAGTCGTTAACGACGTTGAAATGGAGCGGGTCAATGTGCAAGGAACTCGCACAGTTATCGAGGCAGCGATCGCTCGACCAACTCCACCCAAGCTGGTGTACTGCAGCACGATTGGAGTCCTTGGAGACACGGCAGGCGCCGTAGTGGACGAAACCCACGTCCGGCAACAGCAGGAATTTTCCTCCGCCTACGATCGGACAAAATACGACGCACAAGCGCTGGTGGACGCCGCCGCGCGGGGATTGTGGGTGGCTAGCGCACTCCCCTCCGGCATTTTTGGGGCAGACGATCCCCACTTTGGGCCGGTGCTCAAGCTGTTTCTGTCCGGTCGTCTGAAACTGTGGCCGGGAGGCGATCGCATCACCGGCATTGTGCATGTGGACGACCTGGCAGATGCACTCATCAGGATTGCCGAACAGGGGCGTAGCGGAGAGCGGTACATTCTTTCGGCTGGAGAGCGATCGTTGCGGGAGATGTTTGAACTCATGAGCAAAAACACCGACATCCCGGCCCCAGCAGAAGCTCCTCGCTGGCTAATGCGAGTACTAGGCCACCTACTAACACCAATGGGGAGACTCCTCAATTGGAATCCCCCCATCAGTCGGGAGCGAGTTCACTACATCTACGACCGCTGCGTGCGGGTGGATGGTACTAAAGCTCGTCGAGAATTAGGTTGGCAACCTCGGTCAATTGAGAGCACCTTATCCGAGATTGTTCGGCAGCTTCAGGCGGCGACTGGATAGCGCACTTCCGTATCGATAATGCAGCCATCTTCCATGTGGATGATGCGATCGGCAAATGACGTAATCCGAGGGTCGTGGGTCACCACCAAAACGGTACAGTCAGACTCTTTCGCCAGGCGCTGCAGCAATTCCATTGCCACTTGGCCGTTACGCGAGTCTAGGGATGCTGTGGGCTCATCCGCCATAATCAGCTTGGGATTGCTCACCAATGCACGAGCGATCGCCACGCGCTGTTGTTGACCGCCAGACAGGTCAGCCGGGCGAGCATTAGCTTTATCGGCTAAACCAACGCGCTCTAGCTGATAAAGCGCCTGCTGCTTAGCTTGAGGCCCTTTGACATTGGCCAAGTTCAAAGCCACTTCGACATTTTCCGAGATTGTCAGAGTGGGAAACAGGTTGAATCCTTGAAAAATGAAGCCGATGTTGGCCCGACGAAACTGGCTCAGTTTCTTGCGGGACATGCGAGTGATGGTTTCTCCCAGTAGCCCGACATCCCCTCCTGTGGGGGTGAGAATACCGGCCAAGATCGAAAGCAGGGTTGTCTTTCCGGACCCAGATGGTCCCATCAAAAACTGCACCTCACCAGAGGCAACAGATAAATTAATGTTTCTCAAAACAGGAACAGGAGAGCCGCCGGACTGGTAGGTCATTTCGAGCTTTCGAGTCGATATCGCAATAGACTCGCGACGCCAAGCCGTGGGTTTGAGAGCGTTAGCAGTAAGCGTTTGCAATGGTTCGCTCCTCACAAGATTCATCACCCGCGTGGATGAATTTGACAGATACATAACTTTACAGGATTTTACCCACTTTCGGGGCGCGACAATAGACAGACAGAATTACCGAAGTCAGTAGTTACACGCATCTGTTCTACCGCCATCAAGCAAAACCATCGTCAATTCCTCACGCATCGAACGCTGGACTACAGCGCTATCTGCCTACCCAGGACAATTCTGTTAGAACCTCACCCGAGTGGGGAAAGCAGAGGTAACTCCGATGAAGTGACACGCGATGTATGTGTCGAATAGTACCAGGCTAGTTAACAAAAGTATTTCCGAAATTAAGAGAGAGTGAGAATCGTAAGTGAGTACTCTTGGCTGATGGAATAGCCCATTTAAGGGTCATGTTTTATATCAGTAGATAGCCGTTTCTATCCAGATTGATGGCCGATAAGCGGAGGGGAAAGTGCCGGAAATCTCCTTGTCTGCCCGTGCCAATCTGCAGAGGGTGGAGGTAATGCATGAGTTGTCTTTACTTAGCCGTACGGTTAGTTGTCACTTCCGTTCTGTATTCAATGTCACTGGATTGGCACGCCAGGAAACAGACGTGGCTAAAGGTTAACAGTTGACTACATAAAGGCCCCCGATTCATGGCATTCATTGAGGGTGTCGAGCTAACCCACTGCACGAGCAAGATCGTGGCATTGGGGAATCTCAGTCAGGTGGATGAGGAGTACTGAGGCATTGGTATGGCAAACATCAAACATGTCGCGATCGACTTAACCATTGCAGTGGCCGCAGCTGTGTCATTGGGGTGGTCTGCCTCGCTGCCCGGTCAGCAAGTGGAGCAGCTCGAGGTGGACAGGAGCACCGAAGTTGAATCGGTTTTAATGGCAACTGAAGAAGGTTTGGATACTGAAGAAGGTTTGGATACTGAAGAAGGTCTGGCAAGTGAAGACAGTCTGGTCGGTGAAGCCGTTCCTAGCAGTGAAGCTGTTCTGGCCGGCGAAGCAATGCATGCCACCAGGCCCATCAAAAGTGATGCTGTTCGCTACTGCAAATCTCCCTTGTCCGGCAAGCCGCAGCTCTCCACACTCAAGTCTTAAGAACTCTGCTTACTCTTCATTACTACAATCGCGAGCCTCGATATTGGGCTTTGCGGTGGATGTTGTAATAGGCCGTTAGTTGAGGCACGGCATCGCTACGACCGATGACAACAATGGTGTCGTCCCGTTCCAGTGTCAGGGCCGATTCAGGACGGGGAATTATATGACCGTCTGCTCGGCGGATGGCAACGGCAATGAAGCGTCCTTTTGACTGTCGTTCGATATCCTCCAGTGTCCTACCCACCAACGGGGAGTTGGCTGGAATTGGGAGTTCGTCAATACGAGCATCCAGTTGGGCGAGTTCTTCATTGAGAAAACTCATCCCTTCGGCGTTAGAGAGCAAGTCGTCAGAGGCTGGGTGAGTAATCGTGTGAGCCATGCGTAGGGCCCCGATCGCCGCTGGCATAACAACGCGATCGGCCCCTGCCAGCTTGAGCTTTTGCTCGGTGCTGGGAGCAGTCCCTCGCGCCACGATGGTGAGATCTTGATTGAGGCCGCGAGCGGTCAGAGTGATAAACACATTATTGGCATCATCGGGTAGGACGGTGGCCAAGGTTTTGGCGTTTGCGACTCCGGCTGATTTCAAGATGTCTTCGTCGGATGCACTGCCACAGCGGGCCCAGTAGCCCAACTCGCGAGCGTGGGCGACGCGATCGGGATCGATGTCAATCGCCACAAACGCATGGAGATCGTCCGTTAACTTGGCCGCAAGAATTTCTCCCACGTGGCCGAAGCCACAGATGATGGTGTGATTCTCTAGATTGTCGATTTCTTTATCCATCCGTCGATGTTGTAACGCTCGATTGATTTCCCCTTCCGCCAGCAATTGCACCGACCCC
>JBCBVA010000027.1:0-35921 GCA_039817825.1 Cyanobacteria bacterium J06642_12
CCACGAACGAGAAGCTGGGGCCGATTGGTGAAAAAGAAGCGATCTGCTCCTATGCTGTGGCGTTACTGATGCCTGCATGAGTTCAAAGAGACCAGACCCAATCGCGAAGCAACAGCCTCTCGGTTTGTCCGACTTGAATCATTGGTTGCACGATAACAATCCAGCTCGGCTTTCTCTCCCAGCTCTGACCGCAGGAGTGGATGAGGTTGGTCGCGGAGCACTGTTCGGCCCTGTCGTTGCTGCCGCCGTTATCCTCACCCCTGAGCAGGAACGCAGGCTGCAGGCAGTGGGCGTCAAAGATAGTAAGGCACTATCTCCTCAACGTCGGGAGGAGCTGGCTCGGCACGTCCGCGAAATGGCATTGACGTGGGGGTTGGGGTGGGCGCATCCGCGTGAGATCGATCGCATCAATATCTTGCAAGCAACGTTTTTGGCCATGCATCGCGCCCTGTCGCGCTTGGTACCGGTTCCTGAGCACTGTTTGGTGGATGGCAACAAGACTATTCCCAGCGTGCGCCTGCCTCAAACCACGGTGGTGAAAGGGGATAGCCACTCGCTTGCCATTGCTAGTGCCAGCATAGTGGCGAAGGTTCATCGCGATCGCTGGATTGTCAGTCTTGCCAATCGCTATCCAGGCTATGCCCTCGCCTCCAACAAAGGCTACGGTAGCGCGGCTCACCGTCAAGCCTTGCAAACATTAGGCCCAACCCCCGAACACCGCTTGTCGTTTGCCCCGTGCCAGCCACAACTCATTCCTACCGACAATTGAGCAACGATTGAGCAGCGATTGAGCGATCGCAGTCCTCGCAGATGTCCCCCAAGCCTAATTGGGTTGTCGGGCTCCGATTCGGAGAGCATCTAGGGGAGCGGAGACTAACGACAACAGGTCGGATGGGTGGTTGGCGAGTCCATCGGGATCGGCATCTGCCAGGATGTTGCGGGAACTAAAGCCCCAGGTGACGGCGATCGCCCGAATTCCATTGGCCCGAGCGGCTTGGATGTCCCTCGCTTCGTCCCCAACATAGGTGACATCTGCAGGCGATTGCCCCTGACGATGAAGGTAGCGTTTGAGTCGGCGACGTTTGCCAAAGATCGACACTTCCGTGCAGGGAATCTCGAAAAAGTGGGCCAGATGGCGATCGCGCAGAAAGGTTTCCACATTGTCTGTGGAATTTGAAGTCAAAATTCCCATCTGAAATCCTGCTTGCTGCAGCTCCTTCAGGGCGTCCGCCATGCCGGGAATGGGAGCGACTCTTACCATCTCTTGCCGCAGCTCTTGGCGCACCCGTCGCAGTAATTGAGGCAGTTGCCACAGCGAAATATTGGCTTCATTCAAGACCTCAAGCAGCGGCAATTGACGCCAGCGCTCGATGGTTTCAGGGGTAATGGCAGCGGTGCCAAGCTCCGCCGATAGGCGATTGGCTACGGTTACAGCGGCGTCCATTGAGTCCGCAATAGTACCGTCAAAATCGAACAGGATGACTGGAGACATGAACCGCAATGGGATGAGTGTGTCGCTATCGGTGTAGTCAGGACGAACCGCTAGATCTACGGTAATGCACGGACACCCTTCTCGATGCCTTCAATTTGGCGCCAGCTTGACTGTCGAACCATTAAAAAAGCCACCCGGTTATTACCAGGTGGTTTTCAAAATAGCGGGGCACGGATTTGAACCATGGACCTTCGGGTTATGAGCCCGACGAGCTACCAGACTGCTCTACCCCGCGGTGCGAACATCAGCATAACCCTAGGAGTTGCACCATGCAAGAGCTAGTCTGAATTTTTTTAGATTTTGACGGATGGGGGAGTGCCCGCGAGGAGCGATCGCAACTGTGCATACCTGTGTTTGTGTGCAAGTCCTCAAGCACGATCTGCATATCCCAAGAGTGACGGCGTATTGCTGGTTAACCTGTGCTGTTTATTTCCCCACGCTTTTGGAGAGGTGCCGTGATGTTTGCGAAATTGGCGGGTGAAATAGCTCGGATCGGGGTAGCCGCATGCAGCGGCAATGGTGTTGATTGAGCGATTGGACTGAGAAATGAGATGGCGAGCCTGGGCCATGCGTCGTTCGACAACCCATTGTTTGACTGTGCGCCCGGTTTGGCTACGAACGAGGCTGGTTAAGTAGGCAGGAGAATATCCAGCCATATTGGCAATGTCATTCAGCCTGATGGGTTGATGAAAATTCTCCTCAATAAATTGAAAGATAGGGTTTAGCTGAGGACGATCTGGAAAAACATAGTCAACTTCAATGTCCAGCTTTGTGGGGAGTGGGTGACTGGTTTGATGGGGGCGCGATACTAGATTTTGATGCTGTTGGTTTGAGGACTTTGCATGTCTGCGTAGGCGAGCGACAATGGCACCTAGAAATTGCTCGATCGTACAGGGTTTTGCTAGGTAATCATCTGCGCCTAAATTCATGCCGATTCTGAGTTCGGGCATGGTTGATTTTGCTGTCAGAAAAATAAACGGAATATTTTGAGTTGACTGCGACTCGCGCAATGACGAAAGGACTTGATAACCGTCAATATCCGGCATCATGATGTCGCAAACAATGAGGTCTGGGCTGTGCTGTTGGGCAAGGCGTAAGCCATCGGAGCCGCAACTGGCCCCGAGTGTCTGAAAGCCCTCGAATGCCAGGCAATTGAGAAAGAGCGCCCTCGTTTGGGCTTCGTCGTCAACAATCAATATCGTCTGAGTCATTGGATGACGAGGCCTATCGTATTCGTCTGTGTCGCGATCTGCGTCATGCAATTTGGCACGATGTACGACTGAATTGACTGAATTTATAGTTCGGAGACTGTGCTCACACCTTGCTTTGTAGTGAACAGTCCGATCGCATTTGATGTGGTGTAATCGGTTACTGTTTTCTCGACAACAGCCTGTGTAGGAGGGCTTGTGATGATGTTGAGAGCGATCGGCAATCCGCTATGGAGAGTTTTCTCATCCTCTTTCGTTGCAGATCGAGGGTTCTAGCTGTGGCTAGGCTCTAGATCCTACAGAGCGGCTATATGTTGAATGCCCGTGTGCTCTTGAATGCTGATTGACGTTGAATGCCGCCATCAACAAAAGGTATGGCGCATTGAGATACAGCTCTTTGTCTGTGATGTGCAATTAGGATCTGACCTTGAATTCCCAAAATCCCACGAAGAGACAACTGGAGATTTTACGGCAGCAGCATCAGCTGATTCTCAATTCAGTCGGAGAAGGGATCTATGGGTTAGACATCAATGGGAACGTCACCTTTGTCAATCCTGCGGCGGCAGAGATGATCGGATGGGATATGGCCAGCTTAATTGGCCAATCGATGCACGCTGTGTTGCACCACTCCCATAGTGATGGAACGCATTATCCGCGCGAAACCTGTCCGATTTATGCGGCCTTTAAAGATGGGGCTGTGCGTCGCGTGACGGACGAAGTGTTTTGGCGTAAAGATGGGTCTTCGTTTCCGGTGGAGTACATCAGCACTCCGATGCGCGACGAGCAGGGGATACTGGTTGGAGCTGTTGTTACCTTTCGCGATATTACCGAACGCAAATGGGCTGAAAGCGTGCTGCATCAGGCCAACGATGCATTGGAGATGAAAGTGCAGGCGCGAACGGCAGAGCTGTTTCAGGCTAACCAAAAATTACAGGAACTCAACGATCGCCGATCGCGGTTTGTCTCGATGGTTTGTCACGAATTTCGCAACCCGCTCAACAACATTGCATTGTCGGTTTCATCCCTACACAGGTATGAAAAACAGCTCTCAGCATCCCAGAAACACGATTATCTAGACTCGATTGCCGTGAACATCGATCGCATGTCGGCAATGATCGATGACATTTTGACGATTGGCCGCATTGAAGCGAAAGGATTGAGTCCGACCCCCCAGCCGATCGATCTCGTGTCCTACTGCCAAACACTACTGATAGAGCTACGCGAAACGACTCCTCGCAGGTTTCAGTTCAACTGTCGCCATTCCAAGCTGATGGTCGCTATTGACGACCGGCTATTGCGATCGATTTTGATCAATCTCTTAGATAACGCTATTTCGTACTCTCCTGAGTCCAGTGAAATTCAGCTCAAGCTGTCGCGGCGCAAGCAGATCGTTACGTTTCAAGTCACTGATCGCGGTTTGGGGATTCCCGATGCTGAGAAGTCTCTGTTGTTCGAACCATTTCATCGAGGTCGCAATGTCAGCAATATTCCGGGGACGGGATTGGGGCTGAGTATCGTCAAGCAATTTGTGGAGTTGCTGAAAGGGACGATCTGCGTAAATAGCACGCTTGGAGTTGGCACTACGTTTATCCTGCGCATACCTCTGTCTGAGTCTTGAGCGTTTACCCCCAGGCTCTCAGGCTGGAGGTAGCGCTGCAACTTACTTCGCCGTAGCCGATCGAAAAAAAATCCTACTTTTCCGAAAAAATATCTAATTACTTGGTGGGTCATGCCTGTTACCGTATCAAGCATAATTGCTCTATAAAATTTGGCTGTTTATTTGTCACTACCTATTTTTAACGGGCGTAGGTATCTATATCTGAGGCCGTTGAGCCGTCTGCTGTTGACATAAGAAAAACTAAAACATTAACTTTTCGATGGTGAATGATTTGCTCATAGAAATAATCTAGTTTTTGTTAGTAGATTTAGATGGTTATGTCCTGATTGATTCCTTCACTCAGGAATGTTGATGGTTGAAAAGTTCTTAAGATAGAAAAAATCGTATTTCTCTTAAGGCATGAATTTTTTGAAATCGTATCTTTGGCGACAAAAATATTTCTCATTTTCGAATGTAATAACCGTTAGATTGAAAGGAAGGCTTTCGAGACTATGCAGCTAAGAACATCCGGTGTGTCATCCAAGGGTAGAGGTGCGTCAGCGTATAGTGTCGAGAGAGTTCAGTCTTTCGAGCAGGCATGCATTGTTTGCGGCGGTGCTCACCTTTCTCAAGACCACTGGGAGTTTATGCAATCGATGCCTGCAGATCCTGTCGATATGGTCGACGATCTTGCCAAGATGGGAGTGTATAAACCAGAGGCGTTCAATGTTGCTGATGCCATCAGTCAGGCAGAGGTTAGGAAGCAACTCTTCTTGGCAATGGCATCGAAAGGCGACCCGAAACGGGAAAAGCTAATTTTAGATCTGGCTAGTCTTGCAGGTGGATTAGACCAAGCTTTTGCGGCGGCATTTGGTCCTCAAGCCGGAAGATTCTTTGGGGATGCTCGGCGCACAAGTGACTTTACTCGGCGGCAATTTATTAAAAGCATTGCGGCTGGGGCAGCGATGCTTGCCCTTGCAAACTGCGGCTCGTCTCCAGAGCAGTCCCAAGCTCCCGATACAGAAACAGAGGCCTCTGTTCCAGCCAACTTAGAGAGGACAGACCTCAAGATTGGCTTTATTCCGATTACCTGCGCATCACCGATCATTATGTCGGAGCCGCTTGGCTTCTATCAAAAGCATGGCTTGAATGCTGAAGTTGTGAAAATGCCTAGCTGGGGGGCGGTACGAGATTCGGCGATCGCTGGAGAATTGGATGCTTATCATATGCTGGCCCCGATGCCGATCGCGATGACACTGGGGTTGGGATCTAGTCCGTTTGGCGTCAAGCTAGCCAGTATCGAGAATACCAACGGTCAGGCGATCACCATCGCCAATCGCCACAAAGGTAACGTCAACGGCCCCGAAGACTTTAAGGGATTTGTACTGGGTGTGCCCTTCCCCTATTCCATGCACAACTTGCTGCTGCGCTACTACTTAGCCACCGGTGGCATCGATCCAGATCGAGATGTGACGATTCGACCTGTTCCGCCGCCCGACAGCATTGCCCAGTTGGTTGCAGGTGACATTGATGGCTACTTAATGCCCGACCCATTTAATCAGCGTGCCGTGTTTGAAGAAGTGGGCTTTATCCATAAAATCACCAAAGAGTTTTGGCCCGGCCATCCCTGTTGCGCATTTGCGGCCAGCGATGAGTGGATTACGGCAAACCCCAATACCTTCCGCGCCCTGAATAAATCCATCATTGAGGCTGCAGGATATGCCAGCCAGTCGGAAAATCGAGTGGAAGTAGCCCAGGCAATCTCCGGGCGAGCGTTTCTGAACCAGCCACCGGAAGTGGTTGAAGCCGTTTTGACAGGCAAGTTTGATGATGGGAATGGCAACACGCGCGAAGTTCCCGACCGGATCAACTTCGACCCTTACCCGTGGCAGAGCTTTGCTAACTGGATTTCATCGCAACTAGTGCGCTGGGATTTACAGGGGGATGGCAAAGCAGCAACAGAAATTGAAGGCAATTACAACGAAGTTGGAACCGATATCTTCCTCACTGACTTAGCCCGAGAACTCGCTACAGAGCTGGGACAAGCTCCCCCTGATGAAATTTACAGAATTGAGCAGCTGGCTTACGACGAGTTCGATCCCGAAAATCCAAGCGAATATATACAAGCGCAGATCGATGAATACGGTTTGTAGCCCTCAGCTAATTAAGGTCCTAGGTTTCAAGAATGACAACGAGTCAAGAGATTTCGTCACAAATACCAGCTCAAAAGAAAGTTGAGCTGGGTGAAAATACCAAAGCATCGCTAATTTTCCTTCTGTCTCTGGGGCTGCTCATCCTGTTCTGGGAACTCAGCACGAAATGGTCGGATGGTAGAGGCATGCCACCTGCTTCTTTGACCCTGAAGGAGTTGTGGTGGTGGCTAACTCACCCATTTTTCGACAATGGCCCCAATGATTTGGGAATTGGTTGGAACTTGCTGATCAGTCTGCGCCGTGTTGCTATTGGGTATATCGCTGCATCGGCGATCGCCGTTCCGATCGGGGTGTTAATCGGAATCTCACCGATTGCGTCTAAAGCCTTTAATCCCTATATCCAGTTGCTGAAGCCGGTGTCCCCGCTTGCTTGGTTGCCGTTGGGGCTCTACATCTTTAGAGATTCGGAGAAGACCGGTGTCTTCATTATCTTAATCAGCAGTATCTGGCCGACACTCGTGAATACGGCTTTTGGTGTTGCGAATGTTAGCCAAGAGTATCTCGATGTAGCCAAGACCCTGGGGGCTTCACGATTACGCACCATTCTTAAAGTGATTGTGCCTGCCGCGTTGCCCAACATTATGTCTGGTCTGCGCATTAGTATGGGAATTTCCTGGTTGGTGATTGTGGCAGCAGAAATGCTGTTGGGGACAGGATTGGGTTACTTCATCTGGAATGAGTGGAATAACTTATACCTTCCCAATATTTTGGTGGCAATTTTCGTGATTGGTTTGGTGGGTCTTATTCTCGATCAGATCTTTGCTTTGCTCGAAAACTTAGTCTCATTTGGGCGGTAACAATCATGAATACTGCTGTTGGCGCTTCTCCCTCGAACATGGTTATGGATACGTCTCCCAATGCTCATTTGAGCTTGCGCCATGTCTCGAAAGTTTTTCCGGGTAAACGTGGGTTTGGGCTGTGGCCCTCGCGCAAGAAATCCCCTGATTTTGTAGCGATTGACGACATTAGTCTGGATATCGAACCCAATACATTTGTCACCATTATTGGCCCTTCTGGTTGCGGTAAATCGACCCTGCTCAACATCGTTAGTGGTTTGAGCCAAGCGTCTTCAGGCAGTGTCCACATGGATGGGCAGCCTATTACCGGCCCTGGCCCCGATCGCGGCATGGTGTTTCAGAGCTATGCCCTGATGCCCTGGATGACTGTGGCGGAAAACATCGATTTTGCCGTGGCAACGGTGTACCCCAAGTTGACGGGGGCAGAGCGCCTCAGGGTGGTGCATGACAATATCCATCTGGTGGGGTTGACGGGGGCTGAGAAGAAGCACCCTCATGAATTGTCTGGGGGGATGCGTCAGCGGGTCGGCATTGCTCGGGCGCTGGCGATTAACCCCAAGGTTCTGCTGATGGATGAGCCGTTCGGAGCGTTGGATGCTCTGACTCGTGGCTATCTCCAAGATGAGATTGAGCGGATTTGGGAACAGCACCGCAAGACAGTCATCATGATTACTCACAGCATTGATGAGGCTCTGTTGCTGTCCGATCGGATTGTGATGATGAGTCGCGGTCCGGCGGCCACGATCGCTCGTGTATTGGATGTTCCGTTTCCTCGACCTCGCGATCGCTCAGCAGTCGAACACCATCCCGACTATCTGCCCCTCAGAACCGAGATGGAAGAGCATCTGTACCGCGAAACTCGCGTTGTCGAACAGGCACGCGTGCGAGCAAAAAGTTAGTGCGAGCGAGCGCGTCTCTGCAACATGCCGAGCTTTGACATAGTCGCTTGGCATTGCCCATCTTCCTAAGCCCAAGATTGAACCTAACCCAAGCTCGGGCCGAACCCAAGTTTGCATCGATTTACGAAAGGAGTGATTAACTCATGGCTATCGCAGACATTACCGAGAAGCTTCTTGCTGCTAAAAAAGCGAAAGGACTGACCTTTGAAGATTTAGAGAAAGAATTGGGATGTGACGAAACGTGGATTGCTTCGGTGATTTACCGGCAAGCCAGTGCATCTCCAGAGGAAGCTAGTAAGTTAGTTGCCGCGCTAGGTTTGCCGGAAGAGATGGGTGAAATCCTGACCGTTCCTCCCTTGAAGGGTGGTCTAGATCCCGTCATTCCCACCGATCCGCTGATCTATCGCTTTTATGAGGTGATGCAGGTTTACGGTATGCCCATGAAGGATGTGATTCACGAGAAATTTGGGGATGGCATCATGAGTGCGATTGACTTCACCATTGAGGTGAATAAAGTCGAAGATCCGAAAGGCGATCGCGTTCAAGTGGTGATGTGTGGTAAATTCTTACCCTACAAGAAGTGGTAGAACGGTTTAGTTTTGCTGATGTGTATAGGGCCAGGTGATTTTGCTTGGCCTCACAACCCGAATGTTTGCTCGATATGAGATATCAATCTCGCAACTTAATTAACTAGAGATGATTCATTACCTTTCACTATGACGACTGAATCAAAACCGCCTTTTCCTCCGTTTGATACTGAAGCTGCTATTAAAAAAGTGCGATTAGCTGAAGATGCTTGGAATAGCCGCGATCCGGAGAAGGTTGCTCTTGCCTACACGGTCGATAGTGTGTGGCGAAATCGAGCGGAATTTATTCATGGTCGCGAACAAATCGTAGAGTTTTTAACTCGAAAATGGAGTAAAGAGCTTGACTATCGATTAATCAAAGAACTGTGGTTGGCTGATGGTAACCGGAACGGTGTTCGCTTTGCTTACGAATGTCACGACGATGCCGGTTTTTGGTTCCGGGCTTATGGGAATGAGAAATGGGAATTTGATGAATTTGGGCTGATGAAACGCCGAATTGCCAGTATTAATGATGTGCCAATCGCAGAAGGCGATCGGAAATATCACTGGCCACTGGGTCGACGACCCGACGACCATCCAGGGTTGTCAGATTTAGGATTTTAGACAATCAAACATAAGACTATGAGTGTTTGAACGAGGTGAAACTGTTGGGGCTACTGCAATCGATCTACCGATCTAGGTCAAGAGAATCGAGCCCGGATTCCCTCCTCGCCTAATCCGAAAAGCGTTCGGAAAATCTTTTGCCGGGTTTAGCACATATGCGGCTAGTGCTCTGTCCAACTTAAAATGAATGCTCGCTCAAAGGCTTACTGAAGAATCTTTATGGAAAGATAGCATCCTAAATAGTAAGCCTGACAAGACACCAATTACTAGAAAAGCCCAGGTGGGAAGCCTGGGCATTGCGACATTCATGTTCCCACGTTCATTCAATATTTATTCTGTGAAGGATTTGTGAACGGGGTCTGATAAGTTGCGTGTTTTCATTTCAGCCAGGACATCTGGCAGATTGACAAAAGAGAGAGGGAAATTGCCAGAAAGTTTGTGTGGAGAGGGTTTGGGGTATTACAACTGGTTGTGAATTCTGTGGTAGAGATTGTGAATTCTGTGGCAAAAGCCGAGGCGGATTTTGGAGTCAGCCAAATCCTTTCCCTTGGGTGGTTTCCCTCCACACCAGTACCTCCCCTCGGCTACCACCAGCGGCAATCGCCCCTCCTGAAGGGTTCCAAGCGAGGCAAGAGAATCCGGCGGCTGCCCCTTCAAGAACTTGGGTGAGGCGACTAGCTTGTTGGTTCCAGAGGCAAAGCCAGCCATCTTCGGCAGCAGAGGCAAGCAGGGATGACTGGGGCTGGAACGCGATTGCTCTGACCATTCCCTGGTGCAAGTCCAGTACCTGGGAATTCCAGCCGACTGACGGGTCGTTGTCTTTTGTCCAGATGACAACGTCTTCCCCACTGATAGAAGCTAAGAGGGGCGCATCAGCAGCTTTTTGGGGCGTTGACCAGGCAAGCTGCCGAACTTTACCGGGAAAGCCCTGCATGCGCCAGGGGTAGGGATGATCCTCCTCCCACACCACAATGGAGCGATCGTTACAGCCAGAGGCAAGATAGAAGCCATCGAGTGACCAGGCGATCGCTCCACTGGCACCTCCAATCTCTCGCGCGGTTGGATCGTCGTCCCAGTCACTTCGCTGCCAGGTTTGAATGCTCCGATTGCCGCTGAGGGAGAGGCGATCGCCCTGCGGATGCCATGCTAGATCGAGTACCGAGGAGGACTCGAAGTTTAGGGTGGTAATGACGGATTGGGTGGAAGCGTCCCACACCTGGGAATAGCGCCCAAGGTTGAAGGCGAGTTCGGGGTGTCGGGGATTCCATTGCAGGCGATCTATCCAAGCACGGGAATGCTCCAGGGTCGTCAATAAGCTGGGTGTACTGTCATCCAGTCGCCAGATCCATACTGTTCCTGACTGTCCTCCTGCTGCCAGAAAAGCACCATTGGCGGATATCGCCAATGCATCCACTGATTCTCCCTGCGCCTCCTGCAACACGGTCATTTCACCCGTATTCTTGTTGTATCGCACCACTTCTCCTGCGGCGGAACTGGCGAACAGCCATGCTCCGTCCGGTGACCAAGCGATCGCCGTCACGTAATCCGACAATGTCGTTTGCCACAGGCGTTTGAATTGTTGCTTCGTCTTAGATTTGGGCATGGGTGGTAATCACAAGTTTTCTACCCCCAGGATTGTTGGTGGGTTAGGTATCGCTTAACGCACGATACGGGACCTATCTAAAATCCAAAATTGCATCACTGGCTTACCAAACAATCCCGAAAGCTCTCTGCCAGGTTCATTTCCTCTAGATCGCGGCCAATGAAGACCAGTTCATTTTTGCGGGACTCGTCTGGTTTCCAGGGCCGATCTTGACGACCGTCAAACAGCATATGCACTCCCTGAAAAACGAAGCGGTGGTCTTCTCCGGCAATGTTGAGGATGCCCTTCATCCGAAAAATATTGGGACCTCGATCGCGTAGGAGTTGGCTGAGCCAAGCGTTGAGCTTTTCTCCATCCACTTCCCCCGACTCAACTAGGGCCAGAGACCCCACGGTTTCGTCATGCTCGTGCGCTGTTTCGTTGAGAAACTCTGGGTCAATTTGTAGGGCGTTATCCAAATCAAATGCGTTAACCCCCAACAGGGCGTCCATCTCGATTTGCGCGTCGCGAGTGCGGTAAATTTTGGCGATCGCATTCATCCCTCGAATCCGCTGCTCCAGTTGAGCTAGCTCGTCCTCCGTCACTAGGTCAACCTTATTCAGCAAAATCACGTCGGCAAAGGCAATTTGTTCCACTGCTTCTTCCGCTTCCCAATGTTGCCAAATGTGACGGGCATCTACCACAGTCACCACCGCATCCAACTGAGCTTTCGCCTGTACCTCATCATCCACAAAGAAAGTCTGAATGACTGGAGCTGGGTCTGCCAACCCTGTTGTTTCAATCACTAGATGATCGAACTTGTCGCGCCGCTTCATTAAGTTGCTAATGATGCGAATCAGGTCGCCTCTCACCGTGCAACAGATGCAGCCGTTGTTCATCTCAAAAATTTCTTCATCTGCATCCACCACCAACTGGTTGTCGATGCCTACTTCACCAAATTCGTTCACAATGACCGCCACCTTCTTGCCATGTTCGTAGGTCAGGATGCGGTTCAATAGCGTCGTTTTCCCAGCTCCTAGGTAGCCCGTAAGCACGGTCACAGGCACCGTTGTGCGATTGTCGGTGGGATTGACGACGGCAACCATGAGCAGCTCCTGGAGGTTGGCAAATGAGATTGATAATCACTATCTCATTGAACCGAGTGGGTTGACCCAACCCTTTGCCATATTGCAAGCATTTTAATTTCGATGCGTTCACGCTAAAAAGGGCTACCGTTACCAAAATCCGTAGCAGCCCTTTTCTATTAGGTTTGGAAAAACTCTAGAGCAATGTGCCCCACGTCAGCTGCGTATTCCTCATATACCCCCAAGGTGCCGGAGACGCGCTGCTCTTGAATGTGGGGTAATGCTGTCAGGGCTTCCATCTCCGCTTTTGATTTTGGAGGAGCCTGCTCGGGGACGATCGCTTGCACGGGCATGGAGAGCGATCGTCCCACGTTTAGCCATTCCTCCCGATCGCTCATTGGGTCTAAACCGGCTGTGACAAAGGCGGCGGGGGCGAATCTGGCACCGGGTTGCTGGGTGATTTGATGTTTGTTGGTGATGAAGTCTGGCGTCAGTTTGTCGCGATCGACATACACATGCCGCTGATACATCCACTTCAAAAACGCGGGGTGAGTGTTTAGTGCATATAGTGCTTGCCCTAACAGGGGCGATCGCACTAAATTCCTAGCTCCGCTTGCCACTGGAGCCGGTGCCCCCATCGCTTGGAAAGGACCTTTCCAGGTGGGGGCAACCAGCAGCAGCTTAGAGCAAAGGCTGGGCTGACGTTGGGCCAGGTGAATGGCGTATCCTGCCGCATGGCCAGCAGCGACGATGGCTAGAGGGGAAGGGCAGCAGTCGCGCACAAAATCATGAAGTAACTGCTGGTAGAGCGAGCGGCCATACTGAACTCGGGGGCGATCGGACCCTCCAAACCCCAACCAGTCCAGAGCAATCACTTGAAAGTGAGGGGAGAGAATCTGGGCAATACCTGCTAGTTCGGTGCGGCTGGAAACGGTGCTGAAGGCAGGCAGTAATAGCACCGGCGAGCCGTCCCCAAAGACTTCATAGGCAATGCTGAGGGATTGCCCTTGATAGAGCCAGTTATAAGACTGGGGTTGAGCGCTGATGGAGGTCAAAGCGATCGCGGACTCTACCATGTTGAACGCCATAAACAGTGTTCCGAGACTATAGCGTTTTTCATCTCAGCATTTCAGTTAGGACAGAGGTTTACGCTTTCAGTCATAGACAAAATAGCTGAAATGTCTGCATTGGTATAACCAATTGCTATAGCTAGCGCTCAGGGAAATTGGCACTAACGGCAGTGGAAAAGTAGCTTAGAAGACTTATTGGCGAGAAGTGGCAGTCTACAGTGTTGCCCGCTAGGTGTTGGAGGCTTGCTTTCGAAGGTAAGTTCGCTCAAATCTTTGGATTGTCGAGATCGCGCGCTCGGGGCTTGCTGCTCGAATCTTGCTTGCTTAAACCGCAGTCACTGGTTTCTATCTTTAACTCATTTTCTTCTCTTACTAAACTGTGCGAATTTGTTTTCCCAGGCCATATTCATGAGTGTCAACCTTTACTCAATTCCTGCTCTTGAAGTTCGTTTGGTTTATCTTCAAGAAACAAAAAACATTTGGTGGTTACCATCGAAAAAATAACTTATAACATAACGTAATTGTGCTGTTCATTGCTCGAATAGCGAGGTGAATATGGGTAAGCGATCGAACGAGATGCAATCCCAGATATTGGAAGTTCTGCGTTGCCATCGTGGTCCGCTGTCGGCGTATGACGTCATCGGTGAGTTGCGTCAGGTGAGCCCGAAAATTGCGCCACCAACGGTTTACCGGGCGCTGGAAGCGTTGGCGGGGCGAGGGTTGGTTCATCGTCTTGAATCGCTGAAGGCCTTCATCGCCTGCCGATATGCCGAGCGCCAACATGCATCGATCTTTGCAATCTGCGACAACTGTGGCGCGGTCGAGGAAAGCTCTGCACCTGACTTGTTCAAGGGGCTTTCCCGCGTTGCAGGGCAATCCGGGTTTACGGTGACGCGCCACGTCGTCGAACTCCACGGTCTGTGCTCGTTGTGTGGAGCGAGAGGTATGCCTGCATGAATGCTCCTCGCAGACAAGGTCTGAGGCTGCTCATGCTGGGGGCTGGCCACCGGATGCTCGGCGCGTCGCTAGTTGTGGCGGCTCTCTGGGCTGGATTTTACTGGGCAACGTCCATGTCGGGGGGGCGATGACCCACGCCATTGCATTCCAGAACCTCACGCTTGGCTACGATCGGAATCCGGCCTTGCTCGACCTTCAGGCCGAGATCGCTGAAGGTAGTCTGACGGCCATTGTCGGACCTAATGGGGCGGGCAAGTCCACCATGTTGAAGGGGATTGTCGGCACGCTCTCGCCGCTTTCGGGGCAGGTGTCCTTCGGTGCGATCGATCGCGCCAATATTGCCTATCTGCCACAGCAATCTGAGGTCGATCGCGCCTTCCCGATGTCCGTGGTCGATTTGGTTGCGATGGGTCTCTGGCGTGAGATTGGCCCCTTTGGCAGTCTCGGACGCGCCTACCACGCCCGCATTGCTGAAGCGATCGCGGCTGTGGGGCTGGAGGGGTTCGAGTCGCGCCCTATTGGCTCGTTGTCCGGCGGACAACTGCAGCGCGCCTTGTTCGCCCGTCTGCTGCTGCAGGACGCCAGTCTCGTGCTGCTCGACGAACCCTTCACCGCGATTGATGCCCGTACGATGGTCGACCTGATCGGCGTCGTCACGCGCTGGCACGGCGAGGGGCGTACGGTGTTGGCTGTGCTGCATGACTTCGAGCTAGTGCGCGCGCATTTTCCCCGGACGCTGATGCTGGCCCGCCAACTGGTTGCCCACGGGCCGACAGAAAGCGTTCTTACTGCCGAGAACCGGTTCCGTGCCCGCCAAATGTGCGAAGCATGCGCCGGTCCACCGCATATTTGCGGTAGGAGTGCCTAATGATTTTGGACGCTCTGATTGCCCCTTTCGCCGATTTTGGTTTTATGCGGCGTGCCCTGCTTGGATGCATCGCGCTCTCGGTCAGTTCCACCCCGGTAGGCATCTTCCTGATGCTGCGGCGCATGAGCTTGACTGGGGATGCCATGGCGCACGCAATCTTGCCCGGTGCTGCTGTGGGCTATCTCGTGGCGGGCCTCTCGCTCGGTGCTATGACAACTGGCGGGGTGATTGCCGGTATGGCAGTGGCGTTGCTATCGGGCTTTGTCACGCGCACGACTGCTCTCCGAGAGGATGCCAGCCTTGCCGCCTTCTATTTGATCTCGCTTGCGCTTGGTGTGCTGATTGTCTCCACTCGAGGCAGCAATGTGGACTTGATGCACATCCTCTTTGGCACGGTACTGGCCCTCAATAACGCAGCGTTGATCCTGCTCTGCTCGATCGCGAGTCTGACTATTTTCACTCTTGCACTTCTGTTCCGGCTGCTGGCGTTGGAATGTGCCGATCCGCAGTTCCTTCGCTCGGTGAGCGGACTGAGTGCGATCACGCATTTCTCCTTCCTCACGCTGGTTGTGCTGAACCTCGTCGGTGGTTTCCACGCGCTCGGCACGTTGATGGCGGTCGGAATCATGATTCTGCCTGCTGTGGCGGCGCGGTTTTGGAGTGCCACTATTGGCGGGCTGATCGGAGTGGCCGTGCTCGTAGCCGTGCTTTCGAGCCTCAGCGGCCTGTTGCTCTCCTTCCATTACAGCCTGCCATCCGGGCCGGCGATCGTCCTCATGGCCGGTATTGCCTATGGGGTGTCATTGGTGTTCGGGCCGAACGGCGGTCTTGTGGCGCGCAGGCTCACGCCTCTCCCTCACCGCAACCTGAATTGAAACAACCTGAATTGAAATTTAAACGGACAATATCATGACGATCCACAAAAAGACTCTGCTACAGTCCGCTGCTGCCCTGGTTGCCTCATGCTTCGTCGCCCCCATCGCCGCACTGGCAGAGGAGCCAATTCCCGTAGTTGCCACGTTCTCTATTCTGGGTGACATGGTGGAACGCATTGGTGATGAGCACGTAACTGTGACAACGCTAGTTGGCCCTGGGGGGGATGCTCATGTTTACCAGCCAACGCCAGCTGATGCCCAAGCTGTGCAAGCTGCCGACGTTCTGATCGCTAACGGCTTAGAGTTCGAGGGCTGGATCGACCGCCTGGCAGAGGCCGCAGAATTCGATGGCGCGTTAGCCATAGCCGCCACCGGAGTCGATGCGATCTCGGAAGATGGGCACGACGACGATCATGACGATGACCACGATGACGAGCATGCCGAAGGAGACCATCATGATGACGAGGATCATGGTGCCGTAGACCCTCATGCTTGGTTGAGTCTGGAGAACGCTGTCATTTACGTTGACAACATCACCGCTGCCCTCGCCGAAGCCGACCCCGAAAATGCGGCGATCTTTGATGAAAACCGCGATGCCTATGTGGAGGAGATTGAAGCGCTTGACGCGGAAATCCGTGCAATGATGTCTGCCTTGCCTGAGGATACGCGCTCTGTCGTCACATCTCACGATGCATTTCAATACTTCGCTGAAGAATACGGACTGACATTCCTTGCTCCGCAAGGCGTCAGTACCGAAAGCGAAGCCTCAGCGCAGGACGTGGCCCGTCTCATCGAGCAGATTCGTGCCGACGATATCCCTGCAGTGTTTATGGAAAACGTTGCCGATCCGCGCCTGGTGGAGCAGATCGCAGACGAAACCGGTGCCAGCATCGGTGGAACGCTCTATCCTGAAGCGCTCTCTGAGGCAGACGGCCCTGCGACAACCTATCTCGATCTGATGCGCCACAATGCTACGACTCTTTCTACAGCGCTCGGCTCCTGAGACTTCTCAGGAGGAATAGCACTGTGATGTAGCCAGGCCAGCTTGCTCCCTTCTCCCAATCTGGGAGAAGGTTTTGTGGTGAGGGCGCTCGCACTCGCCTCACTCACTCGTCGCCTCAACCCTAACGTTTTGACTGCGAGGTGGACTGGCCGAGCCACTTTTCAAATTCTGTTGTGAGGGGCTTGGTAATCCAGTTCCAGCCCACCTTTAATTGATGGTTGGTGGTTGGCAAGCGTAGCAGATACACCATCCGACGTGCCAGGTAGCCCAATGGGCCGTCGAATGACAGGCCCAAGCCGCTGAGGGATGCGGAATCGGTGCCCAGGCTCAGCATTTCCCCCAACGGAACATAGCGAAATTCTAGAAGCGGTCGGGGGGAGCGATCGGGGGTGGCGGTGGCCAATGCCCAAATATTCCAGGCGCAGTAGCTTGCTTGTTGAAAGGCAGCTTGGGCGGTGGTGGGAATTGTTTGACCGTCGGCATCTAGCACGTCGGCAATGTCACCCAAGGCAAAGATTTCTGGGCGATCGTCCACCTGTAGGGTTGATGAAATGTGCAAACGCTGGCGATCGCCGGTCGGCAGCGACAGCGTCTCTACAATCGGATTGACCGTGGTTCCAGCTGTCCACAACACTCGTGCCACTGGCAGTGTTTCTGCGATTCCGCCGGATTCCACCCGAATGAAGTCTGCCCCCACTTCCAGTACTGATGCATTGAGTTGCACCACAACCCCGCGTTTGGCCAGAGCTTTTTCTGCGGCAGTGCGGCTGGAGGGTTGGAAGGATGTCAGGATGCTGCCACCGCGATCGAGCAGTCTCACTTCTGCCCGATCGCCTAAGTAATCCGCCAGTTTGCAGGCTAATTCCACACCGCTAGCTCCAGCCCCGGCAATCGCCACTCGAAAGCGATCGCTCCTGCCATCCCAGGCCGCTAAATCTGCTTTTAATGCTTCGGCGTCAACCAGCTCTCGAAACGGACGGGCATAGTCCTTCGCTCCGGGAACGCCTGCGTACAGAGTGTCACCCCCCAGACCCATGACCAAATAGTCGTAATCCAACCGAGTACCGTTGGTCAATGTGACGACTTTGTCCTCGACCCGAAGCGTTGCCACATCCCCTTGCACGAATGTGACCGGTGTATCGGCCAGCAGACTGCGGAAGGTTGGCGCAATTTCCCAGGCGTCCATTTCTCCAGTGACTAGCTCGTACAGCAATGGAGTGAACAGAAACCGATCGTCGCGATCGATCAGCGTAATCTCCGGTTGCTCCAACCAGGTTTTCTCTGCTAGTTCCAGCGCCGTATACAAGCCACCGAAACCGCCCCCAAGAATGCAAATCTTTTTCATGAACTAGCGCGTTGCGATCGCGCTCAGCATAACAAACCCGCGACTCTTCCACTCTCTCGCTCCGTCCTTCGCTCGGCTGGCTTTCAACCTCTACCTGGAGGCTACACTACGCCCTCCATTACCCGCTCTGCCTGGGGCATGGGAATACTGTTCAGTTCTTCGTGAGTGACGTACAGTTCGGTGGCCTTTACTCCTTCCGGTGGCGACTCGGGCGGCGTAAATCTGACAAATACCGATCCATCTGATTCCGTATTGAATTCGCCGCACAAAATGACGTCGCCATTATCCAGAGATAGCCACATGCGATAGATGCGATCGGGAGGCAACGGCGGAAGATTTCCCAGCGAAACAATCACCTCGCTCCAATTTCCGGGGGTAAATAGCAACGTTCCGATTGCCTCGTTCTGGCCTCCTTCTAGGGCGATCAAGCGGCTAGTGGGCTGTTGTAAAATTTCGGCCACTCGATTTAAGTTTTGCTCTTGTGCCAGTTGGAGCTGATTGCGCAATCTGAAGTTATCGACTGCTAGCAAGAGGGCAAATAAGGCGACCAATGCGGCTAGCCATTTGAGGATGGATCGCGATCGTCGAGTCAAGATTGAGGAACGCGATACCGGCTGGCTGGAGGACGCGTCAGGAGAGAGTGTTGCTGGCTGGATGTTAGTTTCTGGTTGGATGTTAGTGGCTGGAACCGATTCTGGTGTTGTAACTGGATTTGCAAGTGGTGCAACGGGTTCTACTGTTGCAGCTATTTCTGCAGATGGTGGAACTGATTCCTCTGCGGCGGGGTCAGTAGAGACAATCCGCTGGCGCAGGTGGGCAGGAGGCGCAACCAGAGGGAGGGCCTGAGGCATCAGTTCCAAGCTAGTTTGCATGGCCCGGATTTCACGGCGAATGTCGGGGTTGGTGGCGGCTAACTGCTTCAATCGTGCGGCTTCTTCCGCCGTTAGATCCCCCAGCACAAACCCAGCCACCAGTAATTGGTCCTGTTCGGACAACGATGGTACGCGATCGCTCATAGCACTGCCTCCCCTAATTGCTCCCGCAGTTGAATCAGGCTGCGGCGAGCTTTTGTTTTGACAGTGCCCAGCGGAACGTTTAACTGCTGAGAAATTTCGGAATGGCTGAGTCCCTGATAAAAATTCATGTCCAAGATTTGGCGCTGTTGGTCGGAAAGCTGAGCAAGAGCCCGTTGCAGGATCTCTTTGCGTTCGCTGAGGGAAGCATTTTCCAGTGGCGTGGAACTGCTGCGGGAGAAAAATAACCCTTGCAGGCGCTCTAACGATCGCTGGCGACTGCTGTGGCTGGAGAGACGATTGAGGGCACGCGATCTAGTCAGAATGCCCAGGTAGGTACTAAGGGCAGACCGGTCGGGGTCAAATTTATCCTGCTTCCAAAAAGTCACAAAGATCTCTTGGGTGAGATCTTCTGCATCGGTAGGCTGTTTGAGAATGTTGAGAGCAACGGTGTAAACCAAGCCGCCGTAGCGATCGTAAAGCACGGTCAGGGCCACTTGGTTGCCAGCTTTCAACTCTCTGATCAGCTCATGATCGGAGGTATCTGGAGAGATACGAGCCATGAATGATTGGAGAAATAAGGTGTGCTGCCATCCCACGAGCAGTGTATAGCGATTGTTATCACTGTCAGGGCCGGAGGTTGGTTCGTGATGGGTTGGAGAAACTTGTGGTCGATCGCCAAAATTGTGGGGGCTACAGAGATATGAAGGCTGTTGAGCTAGGAAACTTGTCATAATTCGCTGCACGGTGGTGGGGTGCGGGCGATGGGTTGGCGTGAGTACGGGCAGTCGTCGTTGGAGTGAATGGAGTGGTCTGTGTGGGGCACAGATCTTGTTCGGGAACAACTTACAGGGAACACCTCATAGGGAGGACAATGTTTTGCTTCTAGTTCCCAACAAGGTAGGAGGGCTGGAGGTGAGGGGACTTCGTCGGTCAAGTATCGTGGGTGCCGAAAGGCTACGGGTGTTACCTCACAGCACCATAAAGGGATACAGAGGAGTCAATAATGTCAGCTTGTCGGTTTAAACCGTGAAGTTGGTAATAAAGTCAGAGGCTTCGAGAGCTGATGTGTTGACCCCCTGCAAGACGGCTAGAGTGTCTCCCCCCAACTGCAGGCGATTGCCGCTGAAGGTGAGATCGCCCACCGCAATCCCGCCTGTTAGTCCGATGCGGTCAACCCCGAGTTCAAAGTCGACGATGGTATCGGTTCCGTTGTCTTGGCCCAGAACGAAGATGTCTGCATCGTCGCCTCCCTGCAGAACGTCATTGCCAGAGCCGCCCAGCAGAACGTCATTGCCGTTATCGCCCAGCAAGAAGTCGCGATCGTCCCCTCCAGAGAGGATGTCATTGCCGCCACGACCCCGCAGCAGATCGACTCCCCCCAGACCACTTAATCTGTTGCCTCCATTGTCTCCGTAGATTTTGTCGCCAGCTACCGAGCTGCCGTTGACGTCTTCGATATTGATGAAGGTATTGATGCTGCCTTCCCCGTCCAAGTTTTGGCCGGTGCCCTTCACCAGATCGACTAACTGACCGTCGGCAAACCCATTCAGCAACAACAGGTCGCGACCGGCTCCACCGTCCACAAAGTCGGCCCCACCAAAGGGGTGCAGAGCATCGTTACCCGCCCCACCAATCAGGACGTTGTTTTGGGTATTTCCAAAGATGGTGTCGTCGAAGTCCGTGCCGATCACGTTTTCAAAGTCATTCAGCTCGGCGATCGCGATCTCGCCATCCACTTGCACATTGCCGAATTCGCTCAAGCCCGGTCGGGTGGAATCGCTGATGCCATCTGCGCCTGGTGGTTGCAGTACCCCTTGGTTGTTTTCATCCAAGTCCACCAGCACGCCGCTGCCAAACTCCGACAGGTCAATCGTGTCGCCGGTTGCTAGAGCGCTGGCATCAGTGGCGGGGGCGTCATCAGCGGTATCTGCTCCACCGTCTAGTTCGAGGCCGATCGCCGCGGCAATATCCTCCACAAGCTCTACAGTGTCGTTGCCACCGCCACCATTCACCTCCAGATTCTCGGTTTGACGAATATCCAATTCGAACAGGCCGAGTTCGGTTTGGCCATTCACTTCGATGCGGGCAAATTTGACGCCATCTGGTGTGACTTCGATGCGAGCCACATCATCGTTTTGTAGATCGTCATTGACGAGGTCGGTGTTGAAGTTGACTTGGACGCGATCGATATTGCTGCCCCCCAACATCAAGTCCGATCCATCGCCGTTATTCCAGATCAGTAAATCTTTACCGGCACCTCCGACGATGGTGTCATCGCCTTTATTACCAACCAGTTGGTCGTCTCCTGAATTGCCGAATAGGCGGTCTTCTCCATCGCCTCCGTTGAGGGTGTCGTCTCCGCTGCCGCCAAACATTAAGTCATCACCGGCTCCGCCATTGAGAATGTCGTTGCCTGCTTTCCCCAGGAGTAGGTCGCGATCGCCTTTCCCCCAGATAACGTCATTGTCGTCGGTGCCCAGTAGGATATCTGTTTCACTGGTGCCTAGAATGGGTTGTCTCATGTCCGATTCTCCTGTTGCCGGCAGATCTCTCGACATAGATCGCAAATCTCTACTCCCCATGACAGTGAGTCATTAATCAGTGGGAAGGGTCGAGCAACTGTCAGCAGTGTGATGGTGTGTTTGTGTGTCCTGACTTGTGGTCGGTTGCGCGATCGGCCGAATCGGGCAGCCCAGTGACTTCGCGGTAAGCAATCACGAAGCGTTCGAGTTGGTTCTGTAATAACTACAGACGAGAACGGAGATTGGATTTCAAATTTTGGATGTTTTGGAGATGTGTTGTCTAAAGCGCACTGCGCGTTTCTCTAAAGAGCAGCTCTGCCCTAGTCATGACGCTGGCGTATAGCCCCCAGCAATTGCTATCACTAAGGGTGATCTCTCGCCCTCTGGTATGCCGTCCAGTACGATCCCTCTCGATACGATGACAGAGCGGCGACAGCAGATATGCCGACTGTCGCTGGTGATTCCCACCTTGAACGAGGGACAAACGATTCAACAGCTATTGCAGCGCTTGGTTCCAGCATTGGATCGTTCGATTCCCCGAGCGTACGAGCTGTGGATTGTGGATGACTGTAGCGAGGACGATACGGAAGAACGCGTTCGGCAATTGCAGCGGTACTACCCACAGGTGCATTGGCTGCAGCGGCACCGAGAACGAGGGTTAGCATCGGCGACCATTGCTGGCTGGCAGCAGGCCCGAGGAGAGATTTTGGGGGTGATGGATGGAGATTTGCAGCACCCTCCGGAATTAGTACCCCAGTTATTGCAAGCGATTGGGCAGGGGGCGGATGTGGCGATCGCCAGTCGTTACGGGCGAGATGGCAGTATTGCAGGGCAATGGGGCTGGTGGCGACAGTTGGCGTCTCGCATTGCCATGACCTTGAGTCGGTGGGTCGTGCCGCAGGTGGTCAGAAACGTGAGCGATCCGATGAGTGGTTTTTTCCTGGTGCGCCGTCAGGCGATTGGCGATCGCCCCCTACAGCCAGTTGGCTACAAGGTGTTGCTGGAGGTATTGGCCAAGGGGCGAATTCACCGCGTGCGGGAGGTGGGTTACCGGTTTGATACTCGTTTTGGGGGGAGCAGCAAGGTGAGTTGGCATCACTCTTGGGTGTATATCTGGCACCTGATCCGATTGCGGCTGGGCCGATAGCTCCGGCTCGATCGCTCCAATACAAACTCCCCCGCAGCCGTCCAGCGAGACCGGAGGAGTTGCGGGGGAGATACAAGCTTGAAAAACGCCAGCTTAGAGCACTGGAGCGTGCCATCGCTGATACGTATCGAGCCGTAGGAGTGTTGAGGTTAGAACGACAGTCCTAGTTTTAAGCCGAGCAGAGCGTGGGTGGCCATGATTGCTAGGGTGGCGCTGCCCAGATAGGCGTGGGCCTTGCGCAGTCCGGCGCGATCGCTGAATACTTTCGACAGCAACGAGTTGGTGGCCAGCAGAGCAATCACAACGGAACCGGTCCAGAAGTGGGGGCTTTGCAGAATGGGCTGCTGTTGCATCACCAGGGATAGTAGACCCCCTGTATAGCCTAGGCTAATAAATCCAAACATCAGTTTGGCAATCAGACTGTGATCGGTCAG
This sequence comes from Cyanobacteria bacterium J06642_12, assembly GCA_039817825.1. Classification (GTDB taxonomy): domain Bacteria; phylum Cyanobacteriota; class Cyanobacteriia; order Thermostichales; family PCC-7336; genus PCC-7336. The sequence continues at coordinate 23,301 of JBCBVA010000027.1, forward strand.
CTTCTTTTGTTTCGTCTCGACATCCTGACTGAGGCGACCGCCCCAACCGGCGTAGGCGGCCGCCCCGCCCATAACGAACACCACAATGCCCATCATGAGGGGATGTCCCCAGTGGGTGATGGGGGCGGGCAAATCGAGAGAGCGAAAGTAAGCGGCAAGGGGCTCAAGCTTCTGGGCGAGGGCTACGCCCGCAGTAGTCATATCCATAGCAAGTTCGAACGATTGAAGGGAGGGTAATATAAACATTTATTACAGTACCTCGAAGGCACAACTGTACTTGTATTGGTTGTGGCTTCTCGTCAGTTATCAGGCTTGCTATGAAGGGTGTTTCCAACGACGAAAGCATGGCAGCCAGCCTGATGAGTCATCACTCTCCCCAGGCTGGCTGCAATACAGTTGGGCCTCGATGACGATCTACAGTTAGGCCTAGATGGCGAGCTTCATAGCAAGCCTGTCAAACTATCACGAATGTTAATCCTCTCTAGCGATCGCCAGAGAGTCACTGGGCTTGTGCTACCGTTACATTTTGAATTTGCTGGCTTTTCACACGGCCTCCACACATGGGCAGTCAGCCACCTGGAGACTCTGCGCTCGCTGACGGTCTGTCCCCGTCAAATTCCACGTCCATCCGCAGGAGATCGCATGACCAATCCCACCATTTCGGTCGATCGCCTCACCAAGGTTTACGGCGATTTCAACGCCATTCAAGATGTCAGTTTCGACGTACAGCCTGGGGAAATTCTTGGGTTTCTCGGCCCCAACGGTGCGGGCAAGACAACCTCGATGCGCATCCTCACTGGTTATCTACCGGCCACGTCCGGTACGGCACGAGTAGCGGGGTTCGATGTCACCGACCAGTCGATGGACGTGCGCAGGCGGATTGGCTATCTTCCCGAGACGCCGCCGCTGTATATGGACATGACCGTGCAGACGTTTCTGAGTTTTGTGGCGGAGATTAAGGGGGTGCCAGCAGGCGATCGCTACGCGCGGGTGAATGGGGCCATTCAGCGTTGCAACTTGGCAGAGAAGCGCCACAGCCTGATTCGCAAACTGTCTAAAGGATTCAAACAGCGGGTGGGGATTGCCCAGGCTTTGGTTCACGACCCTCCCGTAATTGTGCTGGACGAACCCACGGTGGGTTTAGACCCCAAGCAGATTATTGACGTGCGCAACCTGATTAAGAGCCTGGCGGGGGAGCATACGATTATTCTGTCCACCCACATTCTGCCGGAGGTCAGCATGACCTGCGATCGCGTGGTGATTATCAATCGCGGTCAGGTGGCGGCTACTGGAACGCCTGCAGAGCTCAATCAGCAGTTGCAGGGGCAGCAGCAATTGCATCTGACGGTGGGGGGCGATCGCGACAGCATCGCTCGCAGTCTCTCAGAGATGCCCGCCATTCAGGTAGAGCGGTTGGAGTTGCTGCCGGTGAGTGGCGATCGCTGGAGCCTACAGCTCAGTCATCCAGGAGACACCGATGATTGGACGCCTCAGGTGGCTGCGCGGCTAGTAGGGGCGGGTCTCAAGATTTACGAAATGCGTCAGTCGCAGGCATCTTTAGAGGATATCTTCCTGCAGCTCACAACCCAAGAATCTGCAGGTGCTGTAGAGGAAGCGTAAGAAGCAGATGGTTGGGCAACCAGTAGGGCCATCGATTCCGATTGGTCTTGCCTGACCGTTGAAAGTTCATTGATAGTATTCGACTGTTATTGCTCGCGAAGAGGGTGTACATGGGTAGCGTTGTCGCGATTTTGCGCAAAGAACTCCGCAGTTATTTTGGCTCTCCCACGGCTTACATCGTGGCGGCCGCATTTTGGCTTCTGGCTGGTTTTTTCATGGTTGGTTCCCTCATCGATGTGATTTTAGGGTCGGAGCAAGCTGACTTGTTTGCTCAACAGTTCGGCCAGGGGCAAGACTTTGATGCCGGTACTATTTTCGTGCAGCAATTTCTGGGAGTGCTGGGGATTCTCTTTCTGTTCGTGTTGCCCATGCTGACGATGGGGTTGTATGCCGAAGAGCGACGCTACGGCACGATGGAGTTGCTGGCCACGTCACCTCTAACCAACTGGTCGGTGGCGGTAGGGAAATGGTTGGCGTCGCTGCTGTGGTTTTTCACCATACTGCTTCCCCTGATGGTCTGCGAAATCTTGGCCCTCAGCAGCACCGATCCAGGGATGAATTATTTTGTCTGGGCAGTGGCCCACCTGGGGTTACTGCTGTTGGCCGGAGTGATTTTGGCGCTGGGTTTATTCGTCTCGTCATTGACCGATAACACGCTTGTGGCGGCGATCGGCACATTTGGCCTGGTCTTATTTCTGTGGGTGATTAATGCGGGAACGGAGGCCAATGCAGGAGCAATCAGCCGCGCATTGGGACATCTTTCGCTGCTACGCCACTACCAAGAATGGCTGCAGGGCATCGTCAGTACCAGTAGTGTGGCGCTGTTCGGCAGCTTGATTGTGTTTGGCTTGTTTCTCACTGTGCAATCAGTAGAGACCATGCGCTGGCGACAGCGGTAGACCTAGCAAAGCCATACGTACAGCCCTTACCCAGAACCCCCTCTCTGCAATTGGAGAGGGGGTTCTATCGTTCACAGCAAGTGAGTTCAATCGAGCTGACTACTCAGCCGCTCCAATCACAAAGTTAAGACGGCGGCCTTCGATCAAGATGCCACTATCGCTGACCAACATCACCGAGATCCATTCAGCTCCTGGACGATCTGGAGCATCGGCCCGTCGGAAAATGCCGCCCGCCTGTAAGGGTTGTAAGGGCACTAGCGAACTATCCAAGTAGGTCTCTGAGTTAATGGGTTCCTCAAGCGCTGCTCCCAGCAATAGTGATTCGCCCAAGGGCTTGTCCACAATGGCTTCCACATCAAATTCGGCACCCACCGACACGGTGGTGGGAATGTTGACCGTCACAACCGGCGGCACATTGCCAGACTGCAACCGAGTGGATTCTTCCAGTACATCTTGGCTGACCAGCACGAGGTCGCCATTGCTGTCCGATTCGTATTGATTGAGAACAGTATTGCTGGCTTCTAGCGCAAAATCGCCTCGCTCAGAGGCTTGTGTGCCCGTTACATCGGTGACGATGGTGGCCGAAAAACCGGTGGCGGTTTCCTCCCAGCTTTCAATCGTGGCCTGATAATCCAGTTCGGAATGGGTATCCCAAAACTTAGCGATCGAGGCCGATACCTCATCCAGCGTCAGGCCATCACCATGCTCGAACCCGTCTCCATATAGGGCCATCACCGCATCGAGATCCCGCTCGCTGGCGGCAGCCAGCATGTCATCGATCGCCGCCTGTAGGTCTGTCGGGACGGTAGCTTGGGCCAGATGAACTTGAGCCAACACGCGATTAGCCCAATCGGGGGCGATCGCCTGGGCCATCACCGGGGTCGCGGTCAACGGCACGAGAGCAACGGTCGCTGCCGCCAGCGGTTTCCAGCGTCGGGCTAGTTGGGTGCCAAGTTCAAACCAATTCAAGGGCTCACCTCTCCACGATGTACGAGCTAGCTGATTTGCGATCGGCCGGACAGTGTCCTGCATCCAGACAGCCCAACAGGACAGCTTCTGGCATCTGCGGCCCTCACAGAGGAACGGCACTAAAAACAGCGACAAACGAGCAGCATTGACAAGCATCTTAGCAACCAGAGCGGATGGAGGATATGTTGACTCGTGCAACACTGCGGGTTCTATTGAGAGATTGTGGTGGGGTGAGAGTTGTTGGGATGGAGAAGTCATGTCTGCAGAGAAGCCGTTGAAGTCTTCCTCCCCACCCAATCGGCTTGCGTCCAACCGATTGCTAATCGCGGCAAGCGGTACGGGCGGTCATCTATTTCCAGCATTGGCGGTGGCAGAGCATTTGCTTGACGTTGATATCCACTGGTTGGGGGTGCCCGATCGCCTCGAAACCCAACTCATCACTGACTATCCCTTGACCACAGTGGCCATGTCCGGCTTGCAGGGGCCACCTGGTTTAAGTTACCTACGATCCTTTTGGCAGCTCGGCATGTCGTTTCTCAAGGTTAGAAGACTCCTCAAAGCCCAGAAGTTCCAGGGGGTATTCACCACCGGGGGGTACATCTCTGCTCCGGCTATTTTGGCGGCGCGATCGCTGGGGTTGCCCGTAATTCTGCACGAATCCAACGCCCTGCCGGGGAAGGTCACCCGCTGGTTGGCCCCCCGCTGCAGCATCTTGGCCTTAGGCGTTCCCGAAGCTGCCGCAAAACTGACCGCCCCCAGAATTCAAGTGGTGGGCAACCCCGTCCGCCAGATTTTCAACCAACCCCAGTCTCTCGCTCTCCCCATTCCTGCAGGTGCACCCACAATTGTGGTCAGTGGAGGCAGCCAAGGAGCCAGAGGATTGAACCGCTTGGTGACAGAGGCTGCATCTGCTTGGATCGATCGCGGTGCTTGGATTATTCACCTGACGGGGGAGCTAGATGCCGATGAGGTTGCACAGCGGGCTCCCGATTCGCCGCAATACCTGCACTTTCCGTTTCGCCAAGATATGGCTGCCATTTATCAACGGGCAGATTTCGCCATCTGTCGTTCGGGGGCGATGACGTTGGCGGAGCTGGCGGTCACTCACACACCCGCTATTCTGATTCCCTATCCCTACGCGGCTGAAGATCATCAATACGAAAATGCGATCGCCGTTGCCAATAGCGGTGCTGCCGTTGTCCGTCGAGAAGCCGAGTTAACGGCAGAGACTCTGGCGGCCCTGGGGTGCGAATGGTTGGACGATCGCGATCGCTTGCAGCAAATGGCATCTATTTTGGACGATCAGAGCCAGCAGAATGCCAGTCAGATCGCCGCTCAACTCGTTCGAGACACGTTGTTCGACTAAAACATTGACATGTGGGAATGGATTAGCGATTTACCATTCATGACCGGAGCATCATTGGTGAATACCGCTGAAGATTGGCGATATCCCTCAATATTGGAGTTACACCACGATAAAATTGCAACGACTTTTCCCCCTTCCCGCATGTCCGCAACCCCGCTGCCCGTTGACTGGCACGTCGCCAAATCCTACGACGAGATTCTGTATCACAAGGCCGATGGCATGGCGAAAGTCACCATCAACCGCCCCCACAAGCGCAATGCCTTTACCCCCAAGACAGTGTTCGAGATGTATGACGCCTTCTGCGATGCACGCGAGGATGCCAGTATTGGCGTCATTTTCTTAACGGGGGCGGGGCCGCATACGGATGGGAAGTACGCCTTTTGTTCTGGGGGGGACCAGAGCGTGCGGGGGAAAGCAGGGTACGTCGGCAATGACGGGGTGCCCCGCCTAAATGTGCTGGATTTGCAGCGGCTGATTCGCTCGATTCCCAAAGTTACTATTGCGCTGGTGGCGGGATACGCGATCGGTGGAGGTCACGTTCTGCACTTGCTATGCGATCTGACGATTGCCGCTGACAATGCGGTGTTCGGTCAAACCGGCCCCAAGGTGGGTAGCTTCGATGGCGGGTTTGGAGCCAGCTACTTAGCGCGTATCGTGGGTCAAAAGAAAGCGCGAGAAATCTGGTTTTTGTGCCGCCAGTACGGTGCTCAAGCAGCGTTGGATATGGGCTTGGTTAACACAGTGGTTCCGGTCGATCTCCTCGAAGCCGAAGGTGTCGAATGGGCTCAAGAAGTCCTGAGTAAGAGTCCGTTGGCCATTCGCTGTCTCAAGGCTGCATTTAATGCCGATTGCGATGGTCAAGCAGGCTTACAGGAATTGGCTGGCAACGCCACATTGCTCTACTACATGAACGAAGAAGGCAGTGAAGGCAAGCAGGCATTTTTAGAAAAGCGCGATCCAGATTTTCGCCAATTCCCGTGGTTGCCGTGAGGGGTTAGCAAATTGTTTTTTTCACGTCTAGGTGTGGGGTTGTCCTTAGTCCTTGGTCATTGGTCATTGGTCATTGGTCATTGGTCATTGGTCCTTAGTCATTGGTCCTTGGTCATGGGTCATTGGTCATGGGTCATTGGTCATGGGTCCTTAGTCATGGGTCCTTAGTCATGGGTCCTTAGTCATGGGTCCTTAGTCATGGGTCCTTAGTCATGGGTCCTTAGTCATGGGTCCTTAACCTCTGTAGCCAGCGATCGCTCTTCAGTCCTGCGTACCGCTCAACCCCAATGACCAGTGACCAGTGACCAATGACCCCAAAACACTCCTCCTCACCCCCATTAGCCTTTCCATTCCAATGCCCATCACCCACCACATCGTCACTATCGAAACTGGAGCCGACCTGCAGCTCTACAACCTCACGCCCCATATCGAGAAGCTTGTGGCGGAGTCTTCGATCTCCAACGGTCACGTTCTTGTCTTTTCGCGCCACACCACCACAGCATTGGCGGTGAACGAATACGAAGAACGTCTATTAGAAGACATCAAAACCTACCTCAACAAGCTGGCTCCCAAAGACGATCGCTACCTGCACAACGACCTGCACCTGCGCCCCAACATCCCCGCCGACGAACCCGAAAACGCTCACTCCCATCTGATGGCTATCACCCTTAGCAACAGCGAGATGATTCCTATCGTGGACGGTCAACTGGCGCTGGGAACTTATCAGTCCGTGTTGTTCTTCGAGCTGGATGGTCCGCGTCGGCGTACCGTGTCCGTACAAATTTGCGGCGAATAAATTCATTCCGCGAATAACTGGCCAAACTAACTCTTGCTTCTAAAATCGTCGGTGTCAGTGCGATCGCGTGGAGTAGCGCAAGATGGCTCGATACCGTCGGTGGGTTACTAAAAAGTGGTTAGCCGCAACGTGCGCGCTGGCATCCACGCTCGCACTCACAGCAGCATTGGGGGGCATGGTGGACTGGCAACACCAGAATGGCAGCCGCGCTCTCGCCCAATCATCCCCCGATCTATCCGCCAACTTACCCCCCGTCACCGTCGGCGATCTGAATCGCTTTCGAGCCCGCATTGGCGGTGCCTCTGTGGCGGTCTCTGTCGTAGAACTAGATGCTTCTCAGCCAGACTTTCAGATGCGTCCCTTTTGGTCTAGCCCTTACCAAATACCGGGGTTAATGGATACCCAAGCGGCTGCCCGCAGAGAAGGAGCTGACATTGTCATCAACGGTGGCTTCTTCAGTCGCATTACCCATCAGCCATTGGGGGCTATCAAAGTGGACAATAGCTGGATATCCGGGCCAATTTTGGGACGCGGGGTCATGGCATGGACGGATAGTGGAGACTTTTTATTCGATCGCGTCCAATTCTACGAAGAAGCCCAATTATCCAACGGCGAAACCCTCCTTATTTCCGACCTCAATAGCGGCTACTTCCGCCCTGGCTTCTCCCGATATACCCCAGTGTGGGGTCGCAGCTACACCACAGAAACCGACAACGAAGTGGCGATCGTGGTGGAGAACAACCGCATCGTCGATATTCGCATCGCGGATGCCGCCGGATCGCTCACCCTGTCGATTCCCAGCAATGGCTACTTACTGGTTGCCCGCCAAACCGACGCTGTTGCCCAAGCGAGATCGCTTCCCTTAGGGGCAGATGTCATTGTTAGCACTCGCACCACCCCTGACCTACTGTCCCTATACCCTCACGCCATTGGTGCCGGTCCCCTACTCATGAAAGACGGGGCAATTGTGTTGGATGCCGAACTAGAGCGATTTCGCCCCCCCTTCCCCACCCAACGGGCCGCCCGCAGCGCAGTGGGATTGACCGCCGATCGCAAGCTCCTCTTCGTGACGGCAGGTAAGGGAGAGGAAGATACCGGTATCACGTTGGGGGAGATGGCCGTCCTCATGCAGCAGTTGGGCAGCCAACAGGCGCTCAATCTAGATGGTGGTACGTCTTCAACCCTGTATGTGGGCGATCGCGTCGTCAACTTCAACGGTCGCCCTCCCCGAGTCCACAACTACTTGGGCATCTTTCAAAACTAACAAACGCTATTCATCGGGAATGTGGGTCTCCCTCATCACAGCAATTCCCAAACACTCATAGAGCATTGGAGTAGCGTCAGTTCGGCGTCGCTCCAATGCTGCGATCGCCATACCGAAGTTGCCAATCAATCAAAGCAACTCAAAATATGAAAACCATGTAAATAAATATCTTTTCTTGAGATGCTGATAGTTATTCAGGTTGATACCTAAAAGTCTCAAGCCAAGCTCTCCAGCACACACGAGCGGGCTCGGCATCTCCCGAATACGCGTCGCCCACAACACAAATCACTACATCCAGCCTGTCATTTTGCGGCCATCACATCTCTCGATCGGAGATGGCCGCACAAAGTACACAACCACTTTCCAATAACCGTAACTCAACCGCAAGCAGAGTCATATTTTGGGCTCTGACAGCATTTGCGCACCTTTCTGTCCTACGGATTCCTCGCAGCCCTTCCTCAATCGGATACGACATTTCATCCAAATAGTCATTCTTGCTGACAGCTTCGGAACCTCCAGGTACTTATTTTGCCCGTATAAGCACTGAATATGAATTTTTTATAAGGCACCTGCGAAGAGTTTAAGTGGATATACCCAATATGAAGTTCCTGTAAAGGGGCAAGTTTCTGTTCGTTGAGGTACGGCGAACAGACGGATGTTGGTTCCTGTTTCGCCGGCATGAATAAGCCACAGGAAAATCACGTCATGACCCCGGAAGTCCTTATTCGCGGACAAGCAAACACGACTGGTGCGGTCGCGATCGCAGAAGAAGACCATCAATTTGGGCAAGCACCCGGCGTCAATCTGCTATTCGTCGATTCATCCGTAGACAACATCGACACTCTAATTTCGCAGGTCAAACAAGACACTCAAGTCATTGTTTTGGATGGCCAAACGGACGGGATTTCCCAAATCACTGACGCATTGTCCGACTATCAAAACGTCTCCAGCCTCAGTGTGGTATCCCACGGTGACTCGGGACAGCTCCAACTGGGGTCTTCCAGTCTTTCTTCTGCCTCGTTGAGTTCTTATCGTGACGAGTTGCACAGCTGGCAATCCGTCCTGACAGCCGATGCCGATATTTTGTTCTACGGCTGCAACGTGGCCGATGGCCAACAGGGCGCAGAGTTCTTGAATCAACTCGGTCAATTGACTGGGGCCGATATTGCCGCATCTGACGATTTAACAGGAAGCAGCAAGTTAGGGGGAGATTGGCAACTGGAGTTCGCCACCGGCCAAATCGAGACGGATTCCCCATTTCATAGCTCGATCGAACAGCGCTACCAATCTGTTTTGGAGGGGAAGACGATCTTCTCTGACGGCAACGAATCAGGATTGGGTGACTACCGCATCCATAGCAAAACCAAGCATGGTGTGAACACGGTCTCGAACCCAAGTGGTTCGGGCAAAGTCCTCAGATTTGACCTGCGCAAAGGCGATCCTCTCGTCAGCAACAGCTCCCGTGCTGAGGTCATTCCCAAAATCGACGAAACCACCCCAAAATTTGGCCAGAACTATACGTACTCGTTGCGAACCTATATTCCTAACGACTGGCAATCCGATAGCTCGATGGAGATTATTACCCAGTGGCATGCCAAGCCTGACACGCACTTGGGAGAAACGTGGCGCAATCCTCCTGCTGCACTGCGTATTCAGGGAAACTCCTTCAACCTGAAACAGGCATGGGATGCCGATGCCGTGACGAATACCAAAGATAAAACCAGCCACGGGTCACGCACAACCAACCTTGGCTCTCTCAATCGCGGTGAATGGACTGACTGGAGTTTTGAAATTAAGTGGAGTTACAAATCTGACGGCATTTTCCGGGTCTATAAAGACGGCGAATTAGTGTTTGACAAGAAAGGCCCCAACACCTTTAACGACAAACTGGCTCCCTTCAGCAAAATGGGAATTTACAAACCCGATTGGAAGGCACGTCCTGAAAAGTCTTCAACCACTCGCCGGGTACTTTACATCGATGACTTCACGATGGAAACCGGCCACAGCAGTCAGGTCGTCGGTATTCAGTCGGTTCCCGATGCGAAAGACGATCGCTTCACAACCAACGAAGACACGGCAGTGACGGGCAATGTTTTGACCGGAGCAGGTGCAGATGACGCAGGAGCCGGAACGTTAGCGGTTACCAGCAATTCCAAGCCAGCCAACGGCTCCCTCACAATTCAAGAGGATGGCCGTTTTACCTACAAGCCGAATGCCAACTTCTACGGTACGGACTCCTTTACGTATACAGTCCAAAACAGCCAAGGACTGACCGACAAAGCAACCGTGACACTAACGGTTGAGGACATCAACGATCGCCCCAGCACGAACGGAACGATTCCGACCCAGCAGGTCACCGACGGCAGCACTGTTAGCCTCGATGTCTCTTCGTATTTCTCCGATCTCGACGGCACGATTGCCTCTTACACCGTCACAGGACTTCCGAAAGGACTGTCCATCAACAACCAGGGCATCATCAGCGGCACCATTGACCCCAACGCCTCCGATGCCGCCAACAACAATAGCGGTTCTCAAGAGTACCGAGTCACCATCACAGCGATGGATGACGATGGAGCTGTGGCCAATCAGGTGTTCAACTACACCGTTGCGAATGTTGGCCCCACAGCCAACGATGATGCCTTCACTACCAATGAAGACACGCCTTTCACCGGTAACGTCCTCAAGGGACCTGGAGCCGATCGCGATGGAGGCACCGATTCCGATCCTCTGAGCGTCATTGCCCACACCGATCCGGCCAACGGTTCCCTCACCATCCAGCAAGACGGCACCTTTACCTACACTCCAAACACCAACTTCTTCGGCCAGGACTCCTTTACCTATACGATTGACGACGGTAACGGCGGCATTGACCGGGCAACCGTCACGTTGACTGTGAAAGAAGAGATTCTTCCTCGCCCTGAATCAGCGTCCGCATCTATTCAGGAGGAAGACATCACGCCTGGCCCTGAACCAACGCCCACATCCTTCCGGGTGGAAGCTGAGTCACTGGAACTCGATACGTTTCGGGTAGAGTCGCGGTCTTTTGCTTCTGGTCGCAAGATGATTAGTCTGCGAGGCAAGGGATCGAATCAAGTGGGCAAAGCGACTTACGTTCACAAAGGAGGTTCCGGAACGTTTGATATCGATTTGAGGTACTTCGATGAAAATGATGGCGCATCTACGATAAAGGTTAAGCTCAACGGTCAGGAGCTCGATCGTTGGGTTCTCGACGCCCAGACTACCCAGTCAAATGCCAGGGCAAGTAACAGTCGAATTCGTACGATTCAGGGTATTTCGCTCTCTGACGGCGATCGCCTATCAATCATCGGACTTGAGAACAAATCAGAGCACGTGCGCATTGATTACTTAGACTTCACATCTGTGGCTCCAACCCCAACCCCCATTCGGGTTGAAGCTGAAGATTTACAGGTTGACACCTACCGCCCCGAATCGTTCAGCTATGCATCGGGAGGAAAGGTGTTGAGTCTAAGAGGGGGCGAAGCGAATGAAGTGGGTAGAGCTATCTATACCCATCAAGGCACCGCAGGGACTTACAATCTCGACCTCACCTACTTTGATGAGAACGACGGTGTGTCGACCATAAAAGTACTTCTCAATGGGATGCAAGTTGACCTTTGGTCACTGGATGAAGATCCCAATGGCCCTCCTGTGAGTGCATCCACACAGCGCGTTCGCACAATTCAAGAACTGACTCTAAAAGAGGGAGATAGGTTAGCGATCGTGGGTAGTGAAAATGCTGCCGAACACGTCCGCATCGACTACCTCGAACTCACTCCAGCTCTTCTGCAGCCCTTAGCTGCTTAAATCCAGATGATGGGGAGATTGTTTGCCCGTTGTGCTGCCATCTACCGAGAGTCTTTTATCTCTAGGTTCTCGGTTGTTGTTATAGCAATCCGCTCTAAGGTCTGGAGTCTGTAGACAGCTCAAAGCCTTAATTTGCCAGGAGAGATGATTAGAAAATTCTCCGTAGCGGATTGCCGATCGCTATATTCCTAGGGCTTGCTGAAAACCTAGTCGTCCCGAGCATCTGGTGCCAGTCTCGAATAGGATGCGGCATACCGCTAAGCACTGCTCAAACAGATTTCGTGTTTTTGTGAGGCTGGAGTCGTTTCAAGGCTCTTGACTTTTCCGAGACTCTTAGCCGTTCCAAGATTTATGACAGCGATCTGCTCTGTGTTTGCAGTCTTGTGACGATACCTCAGCTTCGATCGCGATCGCCAACCGCATCCACCCAGCCACAAATCTCATGTTGAATCGACAATAGCGCGGCACCGTAGTTCGCTCCGATGAACGTATCGATACACAAAGAGCTCACTCGCGTTGCGCGAAAGCGTAACTTGATTGCGGGAATTTGCGAACGCAATATGCGCAGACTTGCATTGTTCGACTGTCAGTACTCGCAGCGTCCGTAATTAACCTCGGTTTATCCGTGAGATTCCCATCAATTGTTAATCAAAACTTCGTATTCGTTTTCATAAAAACACGAATGATCGCTGTTGCTTTAATGTCGCTCGAATTCTTGCCTGGCAAGGAATACTAGCGTTCCCTCTCAACACATAAAGGCCATTGCATCCAAAGAGTAATTTTTTGCTTGAGATGACGACTGCAAGCTGTCGGTACGATTCGCTCTTCCAGCAACGCCAACGTCACGCCCATTAGTCCTCAAATACATGCAAATTGAGCGGAATAATGGGCG